>CAKKSB010000037.1:10999-12216 GCA_919903055.1 Gammaproteobacteria bacterium
ATCGGCGTCGAGGCCTTGCTGCGCTGGCAGCATCCGCGGCGCGGCCTATTGCGGCCCGACGCCTTTCTCAACTACGCCGAGGAGTCGGGATTGGTGATCCTGATCGGCGAATGGGCTTTGCGCAACGCTTGCCGGCAAGCCCGGCGCTGGCACGCCGAAGGCTGGCCGCGGCTGCGCATCGCCGTCAATATTTCCAAACGCCAGCTCCGCCATCCCAATTTTCCCGCCATGGTAAAAGAGGTTCTGCATGAAACCGGATTACCGGCGCACTGCCTCGTTCTCGAACTCACCGAATCGGCGCTCACCAGCGCCGAACATCTCATCGTCAACCATTGCCAAACCTTGGTCCAAACGGGCGTTCGGTTGTTCATCGACGATTTCGCGACCGGTTATTCCTCGTTACGCCATCTCAAACAGCTCGCCGTCAGCGGCCTCAAAATCGACCGCGGTTTTCTGCGCGACGTCACCCACAACGCCGAGGATACCGCCATCGCCAGCGCCATCATCGCCCTCGCCCGCGGCTTGGATTTGGAAGTGATCGCCGAAGGCGTGGAAAATCAAACTCAACTGGATTTTTTGCTCGATCATGATTGCCGACTGGTGCAAGGCCGATTGCTCGGCGCGCCGATGCCCGCCGCGGAACTGAAGATCGGCACGCCGCCGTTGCTGGTGTGCTGAAAAATTTTCGCCGCCGCCATGGCCCGCCATCACCGTAAAATCCGGCGAGACTCATGGCGTTTCCTCAGCCGACCATCGTGCGGCCATCCATGCTTGACACTGGGCGGATACCGGCTTTAAATCGCGGCACGACGCAACCGCGCCGCACTGCCGCACCGGCAAACTTTAGGAGAGCATCATGGCTGAACCGATCATCGCGAAAAAATCCCCTTACGTTCTGCAATTGGAACCGGGCGATTACTGGTGGTGCGCTTGCGGCAAATCCGCCAATCAGCCGTTTTGCGACGGTTCGCACAAAGGCGGCGAATTTTCACCGGTCAAATTCACGGTCACCTCGAAAGTCCCGCTCGCCCTCTGCGGTTGCAAACACAGCAACGACAAACCGTTTTGCGACGGCAGTCATAACAGCCTTTGAGCACAACCACCGGAATGCTTTTACGCGACCCGGCATTTTCCAATTAATTAACTTGCAACACCCGACAACCGCCAAGACGCCAAGACGCCAAGACGCCAAGACGCCAAGACGCCAAGACGCCAAG
>CAKKSB010000038.1 GCA_919903055.1 Gammaproteobacteria bacterium
TCGGGGGGCAGGCGGCCGGCGAATTCGCCGTAAGCGGTGTTGACCCACTCCGGCATGCGGTTGCCCACGGCGATGAGATGAATGCGCACCGGCGGCCTCGCGCGCGGATCAAGCCCGCGTCTTGCGTTCCTGCGCCGCGTCGAACTCCCAGAGTTTTTCCAATTGGTAAAACGCGCGGGTGTCCGGCAGCATGACGTGCACCACCACGTCGAACAAATCCACCAAGATCCATTCGGCCTCGCGTTCGCCTTCCACGCTGAGCGGCGGGTGACCGGCGGCCTTGGACTTGAGCGCCACGTTGTCGGCGATGGCCTTCACGTGGCGGCTGGAGGTGCCGCTGGCGACGATCATGTAATCGGTGATGCTGGTGAGTTTGCGCACGTCCAGCACCTGCACGTCCTTGGCCTTGAGGTCGTCCAAGGCGGTCAGCGCCAGGTCGCGGATTTGATCGGTGGTCATTTTGTCATTGGTCATTCGTCAATCTCGATACAGGCCCGTCGTAGTGATGTAATCCAACACCGGATCGGGCAATAAAAAGCGCGGGCTGCGGCCCACGCGCACCAACTCGCGGATCCGCGACGCCGAGATATCCAGCTGCGTCACCGCGCAAAACCCTACACCGCCGGCGGGCCGGCCGCGCAATTCCGCAACGTCGCCGGTTTGGCGGGTCGTCAGCAAATTCGCCAGCTCACCCTCAGCAGGTTCTTGCCAACCGGGACGATGGATGACGATCAAATGGCAGAGGTCCACCAGCTCACGCCAGCGGTGCCAACGCTCCAGGCCGTGAAAGGCGTCCATGCCGATGATCAGCGCCAGCGGCACGTCACCCAATTCCTCCCGCAGCGAGATCAGCGTGTCCACCATATACGAAGGCCCCGGCCGTTGCAGCTCGCGCGGGTCGATGACCAGGCCCGGTTGACCGGCCAGCGCCAAGCGCGACATGGCCAGGCGCTGTGCGCCGCCGGCGCGCGGCGGGTCGCGATGGGGCGGGGTCCCGCAGGGGATGATGCGCAGCTGCTCGAGGTCCAGCGTCTCGTACAACTCCAACGCCGGCCGCAGATGACCGAAGTGGATGGGATCGAAAGTGCCGCCGAGTAGGCCGATCATGGATGTCAGTAGCAAGCGTCAAGTAACAAGTAGCAAGGAAGAACGGCCACGCGCAGTGAACGAGTCTTGCTACTTGCTACTTGAACCTTGCCGCTACTGTCTGACATGCCCGTCACCCAGCACCACGTATTTCTGGCTGGTGAGGCCTTCCAATCCGACCGGACCGCGCACATGAATTTTGTCGGTGCTGATGCCGATCTCGGCGCCGAGGCCGTATTCGAAGCCGTCGGCGAAACGCGTCGAGGCGTTGACCATCACCGAACTGGAATCCACTTCGCGCAGAAAACGCCGCGCGCGCGAATAATCTTCGGTGACGATGGCGTCGGTGTGCCGCGAACCGTAGCGTTCGATATGGGCGAGGGCCGCGTCCAAATCCGCCACCACTCGCACCGCGAGGATAGGCGCGAGAAATTCCGTGCCCCAGTCATCATCACTCGCGGCTTTGGAACCCGGCACCAGATCGCGGCTACGCGGGCAGCCGCGCAGTTCGACGCCTTTTTCCAGATACATCCGGCCCAAGCGCGGCAAGACTTGCGCGGCGATGCCTTCCGCCACCAGCAGCGCCTCCATGGTGTTGCAGGTGCCGTAACGCTGGGTCTTGGCGTTGTAGGCGATCGCGATGGCCTTTTCGAGATCGGCCTTATCGTCGATGTAAACGTGGCAGACGCCGTCGAGGTGTTTGATCACCGGCACCCGCGCCTCGGCGCTGACCCGCTCGATCAGGCCCTTGCCGCCGCGCGGCACGATGACGTCCACGAAGTCTTTCATGGTGATCAGCTCGCCCACCGCCGCGCGGTCGGTGGTCTCGATCACTTGCACCGCGTCGAGCGGCAGCCCGGCTTTTTCCAAACCGCCGCGCACGCAGGCGGCGATGGCCTGATTGGAACGCAGGGCCTCGGAGCCGCCGCGCAAAATCGCCGCGTTGCCTGACTTGAGGCAGAGACCGGCCGCGTCGGCGGTAACGTTGGGCCGCGCCTCATAAATGATACCGATCACCCCCAGCGGCATGCGCATCTTGCCGACCTGGATGCCGGACGGGCGGTAGCTCATATCGGTGATGGTGCCGACCGGATCGGGCAGCGCGGCGATCTGGCGCAGGCCCTCGGCCATCGCGGCGACGCCTTTGGCATTAAGAGTGAGACGATCGAGCAAGGCCGCATCCAAACCGCCGATACGGGCCGCCGCCAGATCCGCTTCGTTGGCGGCAACCAATTCGGCGCCGCCCGCATCGATCAGGTCGGCCATCGCCAGCAGCGCGGCGTTTTTCGCCGCCGTGTCGGCGCGGGCGACCGCGCGCGACGCCGCACGGGCCCGCTGGCCCACCTGCCGCATATACTGTTTGATCTCGGACATCAGCGCGTCAGCTCTTTGGTTGATAAAACGATAGGCCCGCTTCGAGGAACCAGGGCGGGCAAACACAACACCCTTTCCCACGCCCGGATAGCTTACCCTACCGGCCGGCCGATGGACATGACCCGGCCCCAGGCAACCCGGCAATCTACGGCCTGGCCGCTGCCCAATCCCGGAGTCCATCCGTGAACGGATTATTTAAAAGACACGCAAAAATGCCTGACGTGTTTAGCGCACGCTGTCATACAAAACGACTTAGGGAGAAATGTGCGGGAACTTGTGTTCGCGCATGGCGAGGCAGGTTGGCCACCCGCGAGGTGGGGTCACACCCAATAATGCAACGGTGACGGGACACCGGAAAAATCCGGGGCCGCGGCATCCGGCCGGCGGCGCTGGATGATGACGCCACAAATGCCGGCCGGCGCGCGCTAGCGACTGCCTCTGCGTCCGCAATCGGACACTCGGCGGCACACTATATTTCACGATAACAAAAAAGAGGCTCCAGGCCGTACTGGTGTGGCCGAACCTCCCGTTGCCAACTTCGCAACTAAACTAGGGCCTCAGAGGGTAATGAGGCCGGCGGCAATCCGTACGCTCAACGTCCGCTGATCTTGGCCGGCGACCGCGCGATCATGCGCGCTGCCTGACCATGACTGTTCTCACTGGCGTTGACGGTGTGTGCAATCACACCGTCTAGGCTTATCAATAAGTGAGCCAAAATGTCAGGTGGGAAAATTATTGCTAAATAACAAAACGATGACCTTTAAGTCGCGCAAGCCCGGCCGGGCCGGCATCACGATATTTCGTTTTATATACGGTATCTCGTAAGCACTAGTCGGTAATGCCGAGCTTAATCATTCGCGAGCGGAGGGTGTTGGGGTGCATGCCCAGGATCATGGCGGCGCCTTTGGGGCCGGCGATCACCCCCGAGGTGCGCTCCAGCACCCGTTGAATGTGAGCGCGCTCCACGTCGCCCAAGGTAGGCAGATTGGCGTTGCTCGCCAGCGGATTGAGCTTGGGCAGCAGACCGCTCACATCCACACTGTTACCGGTCGCGAGGATGGCGGCGCGCTCGATCACGTTTTGCAGCTCGCGGATATTGCCCGGCCAGGAATACCGTTGCAAGGCCGCCAGGCTGTCGCTATTGAAATCCCGCAGCGGCTTGCCGAATTTACGGGCCGCCCGCTCGAGGAAATGGCGGGCCAGCAGCGGAATGTCGCCCTCCCGTTCACGCAGCGGCGGCACGTCGATGGGAAAGACGTTGAGGCGATAAAACAGATCGCGGCGGAACGCCCCCTCGGCCACCCGCTGCGCCAGATCGCGATTGGTCGCGGCGATGATGCGCACGTCCACCTTGATCGAGGTGCTGCTGCCGATGCGCTCGAACTCCTGTTCCTGCAAGACCCGCAGCAGCTTCACTTGGGTCTCGAGCGGCAGTTCCCCCACCTCGTCGAGCAACAAGGTGCCGCCGTCGGCCAGTTCGAAGCGGCCCTTGCGCCGCTCATGGGCGCCGGTGAACGCGCCTTTCTCATGGCCGAACAATTCGCTTTCCACCAGCCCGGCGGAAATGGCGCCGCAATTGACCTTGACCAGCGGCATGTTTCCCCGGCCGCTGTGGTCATGCACGGCGCGGGCGATCAGCTCCTTGCCGGTGCCGCTTTCGCCGAGGATCAACACCGTGACATTGGTATTGGCCACCTGCTCGACCTTTTTCAGCATGGTGCGCACCGCGGCGGAGGTGCCGATAATCTGGCCGAAGTTTTTATCCTCGCGCAATTCTTCCTGCAGATAGGTGTTCTGTTCCTGCAACTGCTCCTTGAGGCGGGCCACTTCCTCGAAGGCGGTCAGCAATTCGCGCTGGGCCTTCTTGCGTTCGCTGGTGTCCTTGAACACCACCACCGCGCCGGCGAGCTTGCCCTGGTTGTAAATCGGCGTGCTGGTGTACTCCACCGGAAAACAGCCGCCGTCCTTGCGCCAGAACACCTCGTCCTCCACGTGGTGCACCTCGCCGTCTTTGATGGCCGCGTAAATCGGACATTCCTCGTGAGGATAGGGCGTGCCGTCTTCGTGGCTGTGATGATGCAAATAATGAATGGTCTTGCCGATGGTCTCCTCGGCGCTCCAGCCGGTCATGCGTTCCGCCGCCGGATTGACGAAACTCGCCTTGCCGTCGAGATTGAGTCCGTAAATACCTTCACCGGCGGCGTGCAGTATGGATTCCGCCTGGCTCCGCAACACCGCCGCCGTGCGCTCGGCCGCCTTATAGGCGCTGACGTCCAGGGCCACCGCCTTGCAACCGACGATCTGGCGCCGAGCGTCATACTCCGGCGACACCGTAATCAGATACGTGCGACCGGCGAGGCTTTGTTCATAACTGGCCACGACGCCGCGCAAGGCCTGATAGTGGACCTGCAATAACGCATCGGGACAAAACGCCTCCAACGATTGCCCCGGCGCCTCGCCGGCGGGAATGGGCAACAGGGAAGCCTCGCCTTGGTAGTCCTTCAGGATGAGCCGCCGATCGACGCGCCACACGATGAAAGGGAAGGCCTGCGGCAGGCTGACGATCTGATGATCAGGCGGCGTATTGGGCATGGAAAAAACTACTGGAAATAGACGGCGATTCGCGTCGCGAGTGTATTACCAAATCGAGGCGGCGGGCAAATTCCCAAGGCGTCGTTGAACACCGGCCAGGTCGATGTAGGGTGGGTCAGCGTTAGCGGCGCAACCCGCTCCGTGTCGCGCGGCGACTCATCAATCAAACCATTCCAAGGAGCGCCTGACGGCGCCGGTGGGTGGGTTGCGCCGCGCCAACCCACGTTATATCGGCCGTCTCGCTGACAGGATTCTCACCTCGCGGCTTGCGCCCCACCCCGCTTGATCACGTCCACTCCCGCCAATGCCAAGGTCAACTGCAACAATTCATCCCACACATGGCCCGTCGCCGCGCCTTTGATCAGGCGATCCATGTTGCCGGCCTGATTCAACAGGGCCTGACATGCGGCGAGCGCATGGCGTTTCAACGCGGCGCGGACTAGCGGTTGGCGCTTGTCCCAAATCTTGAAGTCGGCGAACACGCGGTCGGCGGCTTGGCCCTGGGCGAGCGCGGCGCGCATTTGCGTCAAGGTGCGGATCTCGCGGGTGAGCGCCCACAATATCAACACCGGCTCTTCGCCTTCGCCGCGCAAGCCGTGCAACACCCGCACGCAGGCGGCCGCGTCGCCGGCGAGGGCGCGGTCGGCCAAATCGTAGACGCTGTAGCGCGCGCTGTCGGCCACCGCCGCGGCCACCTCATCCACTGCCACCGGACCGCTGCCGTGCAGCAAGGCGAGTTTTTCGATCTCCTGCGCGCAGGCCAGCAGATTGCCTTCGACGCGTTCGGCGAGCAGCGCCGCCGCTTCCGTGCTGGGCTGCAAGCCTTTGGCGCGCATCCGCGCAGTGATCCAACCCGGCAGCGCGCCGCTCTCCACCGGCCAGATTTGTATCACCACGCCGGCCTGTTCGAGGGCGCCGAACCACTTGGTGCGCTGACTGTCTTTGTCGAGTTTGCCGCTGATCACCAGCAGCACATCGCCTTGCGGCAGACGGGAGACATATTCCATCAATGCTTTGGAACCGGCGTCGCCGGGTTTGCCGCTGGGCAGACGCAATTCGATCAAACGTTGTTCGGCGAACAGCGATAAGTTATCGCGCGCCTCCAGCAAGCCGCTCCAATCGAAGCCGCTCTCCACGTTGAACACCAGGCGTTCGCTGCATCCGGCGGCGCGG
>CAKKSB010000039.1 GCA_919903055.1 Gammaproteobacteria bacterium
TATCGCCGGTGATCCCAGTCTCGGTGAAATTATTTTGAGCGGCGGCGATCCGCTGTCACTTAGCGACGCCCGCCTCGCGGCCTTGGTTGAACAACTGGCCGCCATCCCCCACGTGCGGCGACTGCGCATCCATACCCGTTTGCCCATCGTGCTGCCCAGCCGGGTCAATCAGGAATTGACCGGCTGGCTGACTCGCTTACCCTTGCAAAAAGTACTGGTAGTACACGCCAACCATGCTCGCGAGATCGACGAGGAAATCGCTAAGGCCTTGCGCGACTTGCGAAACTGCGGTGTCACGTTGCTCAACCAATCGGTATTGCTGCGGGGTGTCAATGACAGCACGGCGGCCTTGGCCACCCTCAGTGAAACGCTATTCGCGGCCGGTGTTTTGCCTTATTACCTGCATCTCCTCGACAAAGTGCAAGGCGCCGCCCATTTCGATGTACCCGAGGCGGAAGCCCGCCTGCTATTGTCCACCCTGCGGGACAGGTTGCCCGGTTACCTGGTCCCGCGCCTGGTACGGGAAATCGAAGGGGAAGCCAGCAAACGGCCAATCGTGTAAAATGGCCGCTCTTTAGAACCGGCTCAAAAACAATAGCCGCGGTGCGCGCATTCGGTCCGGCCGATGCGGGCGCCGAGGTACACGGCAAGACAAGCCGCGCAGCCTAAGGGGTATCCGCGATGCAAACGACGACTAGTGGTGCAACGTTCGATTCCAGCGCCCACCGCGCACTGGATATTCGCAGCGACTCCGCCGAAAACTGGGTGGCGGCCCTCCCCCTCGCCAATCTTGGCGAGACGTGCCGATTGATCTTCGCGTCCCTCACGCAAATGAATGACATCGACGCCTCGGCGGCGCAACGTTTCAAGTCGCTGGAACCGCTCCGGGCACCGGTACATTATCTACGTGACGCCTTGCGCCGCCGCTATACCGGCATCGCGTTCCCCTTGCCGGAAAAAGCCCACCGCGTCGCTCAATTACTCCGAGAAATCCAGCTCGAAATCGCCGAAGGTTATCAACGCGTCGCTACGCAAATCCTCGCCCAAAACGGCCTGCGGCAGGATATGGACACCCTGATTACCGCGCTGCACCGCGCTCTGTATTATCACGGTCAGGCTTTGCTCACTTCCTACGAACTGTATGAAGAAATCGGCGGACAGCGCTGGCAGGAAATTTACACTCTGTACCTCGAAGCGGAACGCAAGGCTTTGCATCTCGGCGCGGTGAAGGACACGTTTAAAGAAGGCGACAACCACACTTCGGTCAGCGACATGTTCAAGCACATTCTGCTGCTGGCGCTGGCGGATCCCCATCGCCTCACTCAGCATGAAATGAGCACGGCATACAGCATGCTCGAAAAATGGGCCGGCCAGTGCCAGCTGTACTCCGCCACGGATTTCAACGAACCACCGGGCGTGTTCGTAGTGAATCTGAGCAGCGATGCCCCGCCGACCTACCTCGTCTACAGCCCGACCCAACCGCATGCGGCGACCCGTTTATTGGACACCACCGCCCTCAGCCACAGCCTGCGCGGTCTCCTGGCGCAGGCCAACCAGGAGGTCTCCTTGGCCAGCGCCCGCGGTTCCGACGTCAAAGAGATTTCCCTTTCGCGAGAACTCTTGAAACGCCTGCTGTTATCGTGGAGTTACACCTCTAAACGAGGGTTCTCCCGTACACCGCAGAGCAATACGCTGGCGGTTACCTTCGGCCTCAGCGCCAGCCATGAAGCCGTGAATTCGCGCCTGATCCACGCTGGCCGTTCACCGCAAGCACGCAACAACCCCAAAATCACTTGCCAGATCATCAATGAAAGTGCCACCGGCACCTGTCTGCGCTGGGAAACCGGCGATCCCGCGCGGGCACGAGTGGGGGAATTAATTACGGTCTATCCCGGCGACGGGGGTGATACCGCGGGGATCGCCGTCATCCGCTGGCTGAAATGCCATGACAACGGCAGCGTCGATTTTGGCATACAAATGCTGGTGCCTGCCGCGACGCCGGTGACTATCCGCCTGTCCGATGCCGCGGAAGTGGATCGCGATTACCTCAAAGCACTGCTATTGCCGGCCCTGCCTCCCGCCGAAACCAGCGAAACCCTGCTGACGCCCGCCTTCCTCTATCGACCCGGCGACATCGTTTCGGTCAATACCGGGCAAGGCGAACAACGTTACCGCCTGGTGCGGGCCGTCGAAAACACCCAAGCCTATGCCCGTTTTCAATTCGCTCCCCTCACGGAATCCCTGGAAGAACCCGTCGCCGAGATCAGTGAACCGGTGCGAAGAAAGGACTTTGATTCAGTCTGGGCTGGCCTGTAAGCCCGCTCGCCAACTCAAACCTTGAATAAATAGCCGGCTAAACTCGGCCGGGTAGCGCAACTGCCCGCCACCCGCTAATGCCCCCGGCGTCAGTTCGCGAGCCGTGACGGATTTCGCCGGCACCGGCAACGCACAATTTATCCCCCATGTCGCGGCCTCGGTGAAATCGAAGCGGCCGTAATAATCCGGATGCCCGATCACCACGATCGCCGGGTAGCCCAAATCGCGGGCTCGCGTAGTTGCTTCTTGAATGAGAGTGGAACCAATTCCGCGATGAGACTGCGAAGGCACCACGGCCATCGGTGCCAGCGCCAGGATGTCCATTATTTGACCCGCCGGCCGTTCCAATCGGGCACGAAATAATAAAATATGTCCGGCGATCCGCTCGCCTACCACGGCGACCAGGGACAGCTCCGGAATGAAACTTTCCGACCCCCGCAGGGCCGCCACCAACTGAGCCTCTTCATCACCGCCGAAGGCACTGCGATTGACCACGGCAATCGCCTCCGCATCGCCTTGTTTTTCTTGTCTAACTAGTACTTCTTGCATGATGGGTCTCCACGCATACTGATTTGCCTCAGCTGCCCTTCTATACAAGCAAAGGAAAGCGGCGCGGTCAACACTCATGTTTCATTGCTATATAGCCGATAGTTCTCGTGTGCAAACAGGACAGGACCAACAATAACCATGGAGCGGTTTAAAATAAAGGAGAACCCTGTGTCTGAGGGGCAAATGAGCCTAGTTGAAAAACCACAAGCAAACGGGCAAAGCGTGTTGCGTCTTTTAGTCTTGGAGGAATCCGCCTCGGAGGCGCAGGCGCTCATCGACCCCTTGCGCGACGCGGGTTATGCCGTGACCGCCGCGCGCGCCAAAACGCCTTTGGAATTTCAAGTCGCCCTCAAGAAACAGGAATGGGACATTATCCTCAGTCCGCTTGACGTCGCCGGGTTCACCGCCAAGCAAGCACTCGCGCTGCTTAAACATGCCAAGCTGGACATTCCGCTGGTGATACTCTGCGAACAAATCGACGACCGCGAACTCACTGAAGCGTTGCGCAACGGTGCGCGCGCGCTGCTCAACAAACGCAATATCGAACAACTGCAAATGGTGGTGGATCGCGAATTGCGTGATCTCACCCAGCGGCGCGCCCGGCAGTACTATGAACGGATGTTTCGCGAAAGCGAACGGCGGTGCCAATCGCTGCTGGAAACGTCCCGCAACGCCATCGCCTGCGTGCGCGCCGGTAAGATCATCTACAATAATCCATCCTTCAACGCCTTGGCTGGAAAACAACCCGACGGCGGAGCCGCGTCGCTCAACACGCTGATCCACCGCGACGATCAGCCAGCATTCCTCGAGTTGATAAAAGAGATCAACCACCAACAGATCGGCAATAAACAGCTGGAACTGCGGATACAAAGCGCCGACGGGCGTGAATTCAAAACCACGGTGGAAGCGGCCAGCGCCCATGTCAACGGTCAGCAGTGCGTGCAATTAACCATCACGCTCGCCGATGAAGTCTGCGGCTTGGCCGTTACCGTGGCGCCGGCCGCCGCTCCCCGCGACCCGCTGGGCCTGGTCAGCGCCGGCGATTTCATCAGCGGCTTGGACGGCCTGCTACAAGCGGCGCCGCGTCCATCCGTGACCCTCGCCTACCTCGAGATCGACGAGTTCGACAAACTCAAACAAAGCGCCGGCAATGCGGAGCTGGAAACCATCATCCGCGACATCGCCGCGGTCATCGTCAAGCATGCGGGTAAGGACGTCACGGTCAGCCACAACTCGGCGCAAACCTTCACGCTGCTGTTTTCCAAACTCACCGCGAAACAAACCGCGAAAATCGCCCAGGCGATTTGCCAAGACCTGGCGCAACAGTCCTGGCAGCGTAACGGCCAGCCAATCACGGCCACTTGCAGCATCGGTGTCTCCTCGCCCGATGCCGACGTCAAAAAAAGCGTGTCGGCCCTGGCCGACGCCGACACCGCCTGCCAGCTCGCCAAGCAGGCCGGCGGCAACCGCGTCCAGATCGCCGATCCCGCGCTCAACAGCGCCGTCAGCGACGATAAGGCGCTGGCCGCGCGGCAACACTTGCGCGATGCGCTGGCGGCCAATCGTTTCCGGCTGGTCTATCAACCCATTGTCAATCTGCACGGCGGACCGTTTCAATGTTATGACGTGTTGATGCGCATGCTCGACGAACAAGGCAAGGAATTGATGCCCGCCGATTTCATGCCCACCGCGGAAAAAGCCGGACTCATGCCGGCCCTCGATCGCTGGGTGATTGCGGCGACCCTGCAGGTGTTAGTCAAGCAGCGCGCCAGCGGCAAGGAAACTAGCTTCATCGTCAAACTGTCGGAAGACAGCCTGAACGATCAAACCTTGACGCCCTGGCTCGGTAAACAATTACAGGAACTGCAATTGCCGGGCGATACCTTGATATTCGAAATCAAGGAAGCCTCCGCCGCGCGCCATCCGGCGGCGGCGAAACAATTGATGCAAAATTTAAAACAACTGCGTTGCCGTACCGCGCTGGGCCATTTCGGCACCGATCCGCGCTCCTTGGAATATCTCGATCAGCTGCGCGCCGATTTCGTGAAACTGGCGGGATCGTTCGTCGACAAACTATCCGGCGGCGCGAAAGAAGAGATGATGATTAAAACCGTGGTGCAGGCGGCCCACGACCTCGGCACGTTAACTATCGCCACCTTCGTTCAGGAAGCCAGCAAGATGACTACGCTGTGGCAATGCCAGGTCGATTACATCGTCGGCTTCTTCCTGCAAGTTCCCGACGAAGACCTGTCCTACAACTTCGACGAAAACGAATAAGCCATAAAAAAACGCCGCCACCCGTTTCAGGTGGCGGCGTCTGGTTTACTGCCGATCTCGCTGGCTCAGCCTTGCGCGCGCAAGGCGGCGATGCGCTCTTCCAACGGCGGATGGGTCATGAACAGCCGCTTCAAGCCATGGGCGATACCGCCGGAAATACCGAAGGCCGCCAGTTGATCGGGTAAGGGCGCGCTGTGCGCCTGCGCCAGGCGTTCCAGGGCGCCGATCATCTTCTGCCGCCCGGCCAACTGGGCGCCGCCCGCGTCGGCGCGGAACTCGCGGCGACGGCTGAACCACATCACGATGATGCTGGCGAGTATGCCCAGCACCAGTTCGGCGACGATGGCCGTCACCCAGAATGCCGGGCCGTGGCCGCGCTCATTCTTGAACACCACGCGATCCACGAAATGGCCGACGACCCGCGATAGGAAAATCACGAAGGTGTTCACCACGCCTTGAATTAAAGCGAGGGTGATCATGTCGCCGTTGGCGACGTGGCTCACCTCATGACCGAGCACCGCCTCGGCCTCGTCGCGGCTCATGGAGCGGAGCAATCCGGTGCTCACCGCCACCAAGGCCTTGTTACGGCTCATGCCGGTGGCGAAGGCGTTGACGTCCGGCGCGTCGTAAATCGCCACTTCCGGCATACCGATGCCGGCGGCGCGCGCCTGGCGCTGCACGGTCTCCACCAGCCAGCGCTCTTCCGGAGTACGCGGTTGCTCGATCACCTGCGCACCGGTGAACCGCTTGGCGGTCCACTTGGACATCGCCAGGGAGAGGAACGAACCGCCCATGCCGAACACCGCCGCGAAGATCAGCAGCGAAGTCATGTCCAAACCGACCCCCTGCTCATCGAGGATCCGCTCGACCCCCAGGATACGCAGGGTAATACTCAGCACCACCATGATGGCCAAGTTGGTGGCAAGGAAAAGCAGTATGCGCTTCATCTGAAAAGGCTCCAATGTGATAACCGACTTGTGTCAAGGTGGGGGTGACCGGCGGTTATTTCAAGCCCTCCGCCACGCCCACAAACCTCCGGTTCGACAGAAGAAACCGGGGTTTTATCCCCCGCCTTCCACAAATAGTCAGACCGTTTCCACCGACAGACGGTCGACCTTTTGGAAACCGCGGGGTAAGGCCATGCCGCGCCGGCCGCGTTCTCCGGCATAGGCCTCCAAATCCGCCGGCTTCAAACTCATATGACGCTGACCGGCGTGGATGATCAGCGTCCCATCCGCGGGCAACGCGGTCATGGCCACCACGTATTCTTCACGCGCCGCCAGTTTCGATCCCGCAATGCCGATGATCTTATCGCCCTTGCCCTTGGCGAGGGCGGCCAGTTCGTTCAGCGGCACCACCAGCATCCGGCCGAGATTATTCACCGCCGCCACCCGGTCGCCGGCCGGGTCGCGCACCGGTGTGGGCGGCAGCACCCGCGCGCCCTTGGATAAGGCCAGCACCGCTTTACCGCTTTTGTTCTTGGCGTAGAGATCGGCCAGCTTGACCACGAAGCCGTAGCCGGCATCGCTGGCCAGCAGATAGTGGTCCTCGGGATTGCCCAGCATCAGCCCCACGAATACCGCGCCGGAGGGCGGGCTGAGCCGGCCGGTGAGCGGCTCGCCCTGGCCGCGCGCCGAGGGCAGGCTGTGGGCGGGCAAGGAATAGGTGCGTCCCGTGGAGTCGATGAACACCGCTAACTGATTACTGCGGCCGCGCGCGGCGACCGCGTAACCGTCGCCCGCCTTGTAACTCAAACTCGCCGGATCGATATCATGGCCCTTGGCCGCGCGTACCCAGCCCATTTGCGACAACACCACGGTGGTCGGTTCGCTGGGCACCAGACTGTCCGCCGAAAAGGCCTGCGCCGCGCCGCGCGCCACCAGCGGCGAACGGCGCAGGTCGCCGTATTTTTCGGCGTCGGCTTCGATCTCGGCGCGGATCAGCGCCTGTAAGCGCTTCTTCGAACCGAGGGTACGTTCCAGACCATCGCGTTCCTTGGCGAGGTCAGCCTGTTCGCCGCGGATTTTCATCTCTTCCAGTTTCGCCAGGTGGCGCAGCTTCAAATCCAAAATGGCGTCGGCCTGGATTTCGCTTAAAGCGAAGCGCGCCATCAGCGCCGGCTTGGGTTCGTCCTCGTAACGAATGATGCGGATCACTTCGTCAAGATTGAGATAGGCGATCAACAGACCGTCGAGGATGTGCAGGCGTTGCAGCACCTTGTCCAAGCGGTACTGCAAACGGCGGCGCACGGTCTCGCTACGAAACTCCAGCCACTCCGTCAGCATCTCGCGCAGATTCTTCACCCGCGGCCGGCCGTCGAGACCGATGACGTTGAAATTCACGCGGTAGCTGCGCTCCAAATCGGTGGTCGCGAACAAATGGGCCATCAACGCTTCGCTGTCCACCCGGTTGGAACGGGTGACGATCACCAGCCGCGTGGGATTTTCATGATCGGATTCGTCGCGCAGATCCTCCACCATCGGCAATTTCTTGGCCGTCATCTGCGCCGCGATCTGCTCCAGTATCTTCGAGCCGGACACTTGATACGGCAGCGCGGTGATTACGATGTCGCCGTCTTCCATTTCATAACGGGCACGCAGCCGCACCGAGCCGTTGCCGGTCTCGTACATCTGCAACAGATCGGCGCGCGCGGTGATGATCTCGGCCTCGGTGGGAAAATCCGGGCCCAGCACGTGTTCGCATAACTGCGCGACGCCGGCCTGCGGCTCATCCAATAGACGAATGCAGGCCGCCGCGACTTCGCGGGCGTTATGGGGCAGGATGTCGGTGGCCATGCCCACCGCGATGCCGGTGGCGCCGTTGAGCAGGACATTGGGCAAACGCGCCGGCAACATCGCCGGTTCGTCGAGCGTGCCGTCGAAATTGGGGACCCATTCCACCGTGCCCTGGCCCAGTTCGCTCAACAATACCTCGGCGTAAGGCGCGAGGCGCGCCTCGGTGTAACGCATGGCGGCAAAGGATTTCGGATCGTCCGGCGAACCCCAGTTGCCTTGGCCGTCGATCAACGGGTATCGATAAGAGAAGGGCTGGGCCATCAGCACCATGGCCTCATAACAGGCCGAATCGCCGTGGGGATGAAACTTGCCGAGCACGTCGCCCACGGTGCGCGCGGATTTTTTATATTTCGCCGCCGCCGACAGTCCCAGCTCCGACATGGCGTATACGATGCGGCGCTGCACCGGTTTGAGGCCGTCGCCGATGTGCGGCAGGGCCCGGTCGAGAATCACGTACATGGAATAGTCCAGGTACGCCTTTTCGGTGAATACTTTCAGCGGCAGGCGTTCGACGCCGTCCACGCTCAATTGATCTGTGCTGCTCATATCTGACTACCTGTCGCATTAGGCCGGCGCCCGCCAGGCGGGCCGCGGCATTATACGGCATGATCAGGACAGGTGCGCGGCGGGGTACTCCGATCGCGCCGCCATAGCGCCGGAATAGCAGGTCGGCAAAGCGGCCATCATATACAACCTGGTGTTCATTTATTTCACTTCCAACTCCAGAACCATCTGGGGATGAATGGCGCACTCCACTTCCGCGGTACCCGCCTTATCGAAAACCACCGATTTAAATTGTCCCTGAGGATACGAACCCAGATCGAAAGTCTTGATGTCGGATAATGAAAAAACATTGTGAAACCAAGGATCGAGGTTTTTGAAATGTACGGTGTCGCCAACCTTGATCGAGAATTTCTCGATCTTGACGCCGTCTTTTTCAAACGTCTTATTGTGCTGCGCCACCGTGTACTCCGCCGCGCCGGCGCCCGTCGCCAGCAGCACCAGCGCACCCGCCACCATCATCATTTTCGTTGTCATTGCACGCATCACACCCTTCCTCCATTTATTGCGGCAAGTGCGGCACGCTCACCGCCATCGGCTCACCAGTCAAAGCTTTCAAGAATTCCACGATATCTTTTTGTTCCTGCTGCGTGAGACCGAGCGGTTTCAAGTTGGGATCGAGATTGTCTTTGGCATCGCCGCCCCGGTTGTAGTGGGCGATTACTTCGCCGAGAGTCTTGTACATACCGTTGTGCATATACGGCGAAGTGAGGGCAACGTCGCGCAAGGTTGGCGTTTTGAATGCGCCCATCATCACCGGAAGCGGGATTTGAGCATGGCGGCCCGCATCCTGATTACCTTTCAATCCGAGATTGTGAAAACCGTCGTCGATGAAATTGAACCCCTGATGACAGGCTATGCAATTGGCCTTGCCCTCGAATAGGCTGAAACCATTTTTAGCGGACGCACTCAGCGCCTTTTCGTCGCCTTTGATCCAACGGTCGAAGGGCGCATCGTTGGAGACGATGGTACGTTCAAAGCTGGCGATCGCCTTGGCGAGAGTATCCTTAGTGATGCCTTCGCCCGGATAGGCTTTTTCGAACAAGACATGGTAGCCAGTAATCTCTTTCAGCTCCGCGATCACCTCATCCAAATTCTGGCTCATTTCCACCTCCGCCGCGATCGGTCCGAGCGCCTGCTCCTCCAGGCTGCGGAAGCGGCCGTCCCACATCTGCTTGCGCTGATAAGCGCTGTTCAATACCGTGGGCGTGGCGCGTCCCAAAATTTTCATGCCGTGACCGATGGCGGTGGGCAGGCCGTCGGACCAGCCCAGCGCCGGGTTATGGCACGTCGCGCAAATAATCCAATTCGAGCCGGAGAGCCGCGGATCGAAGAACAACGCCTTGCCCAAGGTGACGCGTTCCGGCGTGATTAGATTATTCGCCGGCGCCGGTACTTGTTGGGGCCGCAGATAACTTTCGCTGGGCGCGGATTGCGCGGCCAGACTCATTACCAATCCCAACGCCGCCGTAAACACCCTTGCCATTTTCATATCCATAACCTCCTCGGAATACGGTCAACCCCGTACATCAATTACAATTTGAATTTTTTCACGACCAACGTGAGCTCGCCCGCGGCGATATTCAGATTGCCGGCCAATTCATTCAATAAGTCTGTCTGCTTATTGGTGTCGGTACTCAGCGCGAACAAATTTCCCGCCGCGGCATGAATGCCCGCGATGGCCTGCTGTTGATCATTCATCAAATGTTCGATCCCGCTGATGCTTTCCTGCATGGCGCGCACCTGCTGATTGCCTTGCGTAGTATCGTCGGCGACCTTTTGTAAACGCGCGACGTTTTGATTGGCCTGCTGCATGGTCGTCTCCAGCAGACCCACCGTGTGATCGATATTGCCGCCGATACTTCCCACCAGCGTGGATATCTCCGTCGTGGCATCCTCGGTGCGTTTAGCCAGGCTGCGCACCTCATCGGCCACCACCGCGAAACCGCGGCCCTGTTCGCCGGCGCGGGCGGCTTCGATGGCCGCGTTCAAGGCCAACAGATTGGTTTGGGAAGATATGTCGCGTATCGTATTGGTGATCGAGGTGATCGTTTCGGCGGTATGCGCCAATTCTCGCGTCACTTTGGCGGTGGATGTCATCTGTTCCTGGAAAAGTTTAAAACCGGTGACCGTGTCGTCTATTTCTTTGGTAACCCGCGCCGAGCTTACCGAGGTGAACTGCGCGGCGTTGCCCGCCGCCGCCAACTGCGCCAACGCTTCGGTGGCCGCCCGCAGTACCACTTCGGCGTCGTACTTGATCTGTTTGACCGATTCATGCAACGTCGCCGAGACGCCTTTGATGTCATCGGCGGTGTGAGTCACGTTGTCGGCCTGGGTGGACAGCTTTCCCGCACCGGCGTAGACCTTTTCCACCAGCGCGTGAAGATCGCGCACCATGCTCGCCATGGAACCGATGGTACGCCCGATCTCATCGCGGCCCGGATTCGGCAATTGTATGGAAAGATCGCCCTTGGCCAGCATTTCCATGGAACGGTCCAACACCGCCAGCGGTTTAGTCATGAGATGAGCGGCGACCAGGCTGACGATGATGCCGACCACCACCCCGACGCTGACGAAGATGCCCAACAACCATACCGTCGCGTGCGCCTGTTGCTCTTGCTGCTGCATCGAATCGTCCAGCATGCTGCGCTGCGCTTCGACCACGTTACGGGACAGTTCTTCGATGCGCTGCAAGGACTCCCGCATCGCGGCGTCCAACTCCAGGGCGTGCGCATCGTCGTTGGCGCGGGCGGCCTTGATCACCGCCAGCTTGCCGGGTTTGATGTCCTGAACTAATTTCGCCAATTCCCTCACCAGAACATCTTGCGGCAAAGCCTGCACGAGACTTTGCACGGCTTCCTCCAACCTCGACGAGGCGCGAAAGGCATTCACCGCGGATACACGGATTTGTTGAGGTTCGGCGTAACTGATCAATTCGGCTTGCGCCCGGCCCATTTCCAGAATGGCGGCGCGGGCGGTCATGGCCGCATCAACTTTACTTTGCGAAGTCTGTAACGCCCGCTGCATGGCGTCGTTCTGAGCGAGGATGGTGTACGCTCCCACCATGGCTTCCACGATGATGCCAAGCATGAACAGCCCGGCCACACCAAAAATCTTTTTTTTCCAACTGAGATTAGCTAGAAAATCCGTGGTCATTTTGAAAGCCTTCCTACCGAACGCCTGGCATGTCGAGAGGGGATCATTTTCCTCCGCCCACCAAAATGTCGGGCTCCGCCGATAAAACCTTTAGATTATATTGAAATGATGATCTGGGCGACCGGGCTCGAAACAAGATAACCGCTTAAGTAACAATACAATAACTAATCCGACCAACAGATATTTAAATGAATCGCGGCCGAATATCTCAGCTGTTCCAGGAGTATTACAAAGGAATATCGAAAACGGCTTTCCGATTTCGAAATGTCACGGACCGAGCAGATGAGATGGATCAACACGGAGACGTACGGTCGTCAGAGTAGCTGGGCGATAGCGCGGAGAATGGCTACCAGGATGGCCTCAAAGGAGGCGGAGCTTACTCGATAATAAGCCTCATCCGCGATGCGATGCGTGAGCGGCGCTACAGCAAAGCCAGATTGCCTTTCTTTTCCAACCAGTCGCGGCGATCGTTGGCGCGGCGCTTGGCGAGCAGCATGTCCATCAAAGCATCGGTCTCGTCACTGGCCATGATGGTAAGCTGCACCAAGCGGCGGGTATCGGGATCGACGGTGGTTTCGCGCAATTGCAAAGGATTCATCTCGCCCAGCCCCTTGAAGCGCTGCACGTTGATCTTGCCTTTGAGCTTTTCCGCGGAGATGCGGTCGAGCACGCCTTGTTTCTCCGCGTCGTCAAGCGCGTAGAAAACGTCTTTGCCCACGTCGATGCGATACAGCGGCGGCATGGCGACGAACACATGACCGGCCGTCACCAGCGCACGGAAGTGGCGCAGGAACAGCGCGCAAAGCAGAGTCGCGATATGCGCGCCGTCGGAATCGGCATCGGCGAGGATGCAGACTTTACCGTAACGCAAACCTTGCAAATTATCCGAGCCGGGCTCGACGCCGACCGCCACTGAGATGTCGTGCACTTCCTGCGAACCCAGCACTTCATTGGAATCCACTTCCCAGGTGTTGAGAATTTTGCCGCGCAGCGGCATCACGGCCTGGAAGTCCCGGTTACGCGCCTGCTTGGCCGAACCGCCGGCCGAATCACCTTCCACCAAAAACAATTCGGTACGCGATAAATCCTGCGAACTGCAATCCGCCAGTTTGCCCGGCAGCGCCGGCCCGCTGGTGACTTTTTTACGCACGACTTTTTTATCCGCGCGCAACCGCGCCTGGGCGTTGTTGATCGCGTACAAGGCGATGCGCTCGCCGGCCTCGATGTGCTGATTGAGCCACAGACTGAAGGCATCCTTCACCACCCCGGAGACGAAGGCCGCGCACTCGCGCGACGACAAGCGGTCCTTGGTCTGACCGCTGAATTGCGGCTCCTGCATCTTCACCGACAACACATAAGCGCAGCGTTCCCACACATCCTCCGGCGCGAGCCGCACCCCGCGCGGCAGCAGATTGCGGAATTCGCAAAACTCCCGCACCGCTTCGGTGAGGCCGGTGCGCAAACCGTTGACATGGGTGCCGCCCTGCGGCGTCGGGATCAAATTGACATAACTCTCGGCGACCAGTTCGCCGCCCGCCGGCAGCCACAGCACCGCCCATTCGGCGGCCTCGTGATGACCTTCCATCACACCGGTGAAAGGTTCTTCCGGCAGCAGCTCGCAACCGCGCAAGGCGTCGAGCAGATAATCCGTAAGGCCGTTTTGATACTGCCACGCTTCCCGTTCGCCGCTGGCCTCGTCGAAAAACGTCACGTGCAGGCCGGGACACAACACCGCCTTGGCGCGCAGGATGTGCTTGAGCTTAGGCACCAGAAATTTCGGCGTGTCGAAATATTTGGGCTCGGGCCAGAAGCGCAGCGTGGTGCCGGTGTTGTTTTTGCCGACCTGGCCCACCGCTTCCAACTCGGACATCTTCTCGCCATGGGCGAAGGTCATCCGGTATTCCTTGCCGCCGCGCCGTACCCACACCTGCAACTGTTTCGACAAAGCATTGACTACCGACACCCCTACCCCGTGCAGGCCGCCGGAGAAACGGTAGTTCTTGTTGGAGAACTTACCGCCCGCGTGCAGGCGGGTGAGAATCACTTCCACTCCCGACACCTGTTCGCCGGGATGGACATCCACCGGCATGCCGCGGCCGTCGTCCTTCACCTCCAGCGAACCGTCTTTATAGAGTATGACTTCGAGGCGGCGGCTATGGCCGGCCATGGCCTCGTCCACGCTGTTGTCGATCACCTCTTGTGCAAGGTGATTGGGACGGGTGGTGTCGGTGTACATGCCGGGACGCTTGCGCACCGGGTCCAGGCCGGTCAGCACCTCGATGGCGGCGGCGTCGTAATTACTGCTCATTGCGATCCTTAAAATGACTGGGCGTCGCGTGCTCGAACACGGATGGGGCATATCATTGACGGGCTGGATGCTACACATCCTACCGGGGCAAAACAAGTTGCCGGACCGGGTGGAAATGGATTGAGCCCACTGGCCATCGGTCTTAAACGGCGGCATGCTCCATCAAACAGGTGCGCCCCCGCCATCACCTTCATTGACGGAAAAAATCTTACTCCGCATACTGGCATCCAATCATGCCCCTACTCCATCGCAAGAAGCGTCCATGGCGGATCAACTGAAAATATTGGTTGCGGAAAGCGACCAAAAAATCGCGGTCGCCTTGACGGTGGCGTTTCGTCAACGGGGTTGGGAAACGGCATCGGCGGGTGACGCGATAGAGGCGTTCAACCTGGCGCTCAAGGAAATCCCCGACGCGGTGGTATTGAACAGCCAGCTCCCAGACGGAGGCGGGCTGGTTACTCTGAAAAAATTCCGTTGCTCGGCCGATCTCGCCGTCATCCCGGTGATCGCGATTGGCGTGGACTCCGCTCTCCAAAAAGGACAGCTGCTTTCAGCCGGAGCGCAGGAATGCCTGGAGCAACCGGCCGACACGGCGGCAGTCTGCGCGGCCATCCAAAAATATGTGGCGCAGCCGACCGTCATTAGAGAAGCGCCGGCGGAGAAGCTGCGCGACGCCAGGCGAATGGCCTCGCTCGTGGCGACCGGACTGATGGACAGCCCGCCGAGCGGATCGTTCGACAGAATAACCCGCCTCGCGGCGAAACTGCTGGACGTGCCGACCGCGCTGGTGACGCTGGTGGACCAAGACCGGCAATTCTTCAAAAGCCAAACCGGCTTGCCGGAACCCTGGGCCACGGCGCGCCAAACTCCGCTTTCCCACTCGTTTTGCCAATGGGTGGTAACCAGCAAAGAGCATCTGGTGGTCAGCGATGCCCGGCGCCACCCGCTGTTGCGCGACAATCTCGCGGTGCAGCAAATCGGCGTGATCGCTTATGCCGGCATACCGCTTTCCGCCGGCGAAAATCAAATATTGGGCTCTTTCTGCGCCATAGACGGAAAACCGCATCAATGGACCAAATACGAGCTGGATACCTTGAACGACCTCGCGCTGATCACCGAAACGTATATGATCCAGGGAAAAAAGCGGCGCGACGGCGCGATGTCGATCGAAACCGGTTCCGCCGCCACGCACTTGATTGGGGCAGGAAATGCCATAGCGGGCGCCACGCGTATTTTAAACCGCGGCGAGGTGCGGCTGGGTGATGCCGAGCGAGCCGCGCTAATCGCGATCATCACGGAGCAAAGCCGACTTCCGCCGCCGACAGCCGACGGCACCCATCGCGCGCAGTGAAACGGATTAGGAATTAGAACGAACGCCGTCCAGACTTCACCGTCTGGCACATACTAGCCCCACTTTTCACCGACAAGCTGAATGCCCGTGCAGGACCGCGTGAACCGTCGTCATTCAGTGGGGACACGCCGCGGGCACATGCCTTATGATACGGCTTCCGTGCGTCACGTAGTTCATACCCCGCTCCAGCGGCATGTAAATGGAGGAACGATGGCCGGCAACGATCTCTCTCCACTGGCGATGCTCATCAAACGCGAGCGCACGACCTTGCTGTCACGCTGGCGGGAACAAGTGAAGCAACTCGCCTCGGCCCGTCATCTCGACATCCCGACCCTGAACGATCACATTCCGATGCTGATTGACGAATTAGCCGAAGCGCTTATTTCAAGATCGGATGAGACGATCCCGGAGGCGGTCAACGGCGGCAGTCCGCCGGCCCACGGCATGCAGCGCCTACAAGACGGATTCGATATCACCGAAGTGGTGGCGGAATACAATATCCTGCGCGGTTGCATTCATGATCTCGCCAATGCCAACGGGTTAACTCTGCAAGGTCCCTCTTTCCACATTCTGAACCGTATTCTCGACACCGCCATCGGCCTGGCGGTACAAACTTACGCGACGCAGCGCGCCTTGGAAATCCAACAGCGCCGGGAAGAATATCTGGCGTTCGTGGCGCACGATCTCCGCACACCGCTCAACGCCATCTCCCTGGCGGCGCGCGTCATCGAACTGAGTCTGCCGGCGCAAAGCGCCGGCACCGAAAGCGTTCACATGTTAAAAACCTTGCGCCGCAACGTGAAATATCTCGACGGTTTGGTCGGTAAGATCATTCAGGAAAATACCGCGTCGCTAACCGAAATCGGCGACAAGCTCGAACTGCGCCTATTGGATTTGTGGCCGCTGGTGGAGGCGCTGATCCACGATCTCCATCCGGTGGGCGGCAGCGCCAGCACCCAACTCATCAATCAAGTACCCGATGACTTGGTCGTGTACGCCGACGCCAGCTTGTTGCGACGGATTTTCCAGAACTTGATCGCCAACGCCATTGATTACACGCCGCGCGGTGAAGTGACCATCGGCGCGCGCGAACTGGCCGATGCGGGCATGATCGAATGTTGGGTGAACGATAACGGCGCAGGCATTACCGCCGATCGTCTCGAAAAAATCTTCGACAAACTGGAGACTGACACGCACAAGGAAGGCGGCGTGGGCTTGGGCCTCGCCATCGTCAAGACCTTCGTCGAGGCTCATCACGGCAAGGTGACCGTGGAAAGCCGGGAAGGCGCGGGTTCGACGTTCCGATTCACCCTGCCGGCCAGCAAAACTCGCGACGCCTAACACAACAGGCGCCGGAAAAAACTCGCTGCACTTTTTGGAAAATACCCTGACCATGAATTTGCGTATTCATCCGGCGAGCGGCGATGATGTGTTCGAGGCCGGGATCCTGGTCGGCGAATTACTCGGCGAAATCACCAGCGTGATCGGCGTCCCGGCTTTCAATTTCAACCTCGACGAAACGCGAAGCCGGCTCAGCGAGTCACTCGCGCAAGAACGTTATTTCATGTTCCTCGCCCGCGCCGACGCTGGACGGATACTGGGCTTCATCGGGCTTTGCGAAAGTTACGCGCTGTATGCGGAAGGCCGGTTCGGTACCATACCCGAGCTGTATGTCCGTCCCGAATATCGTTCACGGCGTATCGGGCAACGGCTGTTGACGCATGCCAAATTTTTCGGCGCATCACGCGGCTGGAAATGTCTGGAAGTCACCACGCCGCCGTTGCCGCACTTCGATAAAACCCTGGCTTTTTATGAACGGGAAGGTCTGGCGATTACCGGCGGACGCAAGCTAAAAATCATGTTGTGAACGGCGCGCGCGGTGACGGCGGCAAACACCGTTCATCCGGTAGGCGATGACCGCGCGGTGACCGGTATTCATTATGTTTTGCATAGCGCTCTATTGCCTAGGGAGTAAACCATGGATCTCAAATTGACCGACAAATTGGCCTTGGTCACCGGCAGCACGGCGGGAATAGGACACGCCATCGCGACGGCGCTCGCGCGGGAAGGCGCACGGGTAATCATCACCGGACGGGCCAAGGCCGCGGTGGACGAGACGGCGGCCAAGCTGCAAACCGTGAGCGGAACGAAGGCGTATGGCTACGCCGGCGATCTGAGCACGGCGGCCGCGGCTGATGAACTGGCGCGCTTATATCCGGACGTCGACATTCTGGTCAACAACCTCGGTATATTCGAACCCAAGCCGTTTGAAGAAATTCCGGACGAGGATTGGTTGCGGTTTTTTAATGTCAACGTGCTGAGCGGAGTACGTCTCGCCCGCCTCTATCTCGCCGCGATGAAACGCCGCGACTGGGGCCGCATCATTTTCATCTCCAGCGAAAGCGCGGTGCAGATTCCGGCGGAAATGATCCACTACGGCATGACTAAAACCGCGCAGCTCGCCGTGGCGCGCGGCCTGGCCGAGGCGACGGCCGGCACCGGCATCACCGTCAACAGCATTCTGCCCGGTCCCACCAAGTCGCGCGGGGTCGGCGATTTCGTCGATGCGCTGGCCAAGGCCGAGGGGAAATCCTTCGAAGAATTCGAGACGGCGTTTTTCGAAAAAGTCCGACCCACTTCGCTGATCAAACGTTTCGCCACCACTGATGAAGTGGCGTCGCTGGTGGCCTATATCGCCAGCCCGCTGGCGTCGGCGACCACCGGCGCCGCGTTGCGCGCCGATGGCGGCGTCATCAAAAGCGCGTTTTGAGGGTGGCGCCGTTTCCGGTCGCCACCGTTTACAAGGCAACCGGATCACCTCGGTGAAAAAATTCGCCGTCAGCCGGCACGTGTGAAAAACAGACCTATTCGCGCCGGCCGCCGCGATGAGTATTTTGCCTACACTTGTAATTGCCCATACGGCAGCTACTCTCTGTCATAGGAGTCATCCATAGCCTGACCGCCTTCCCCGTTTTATTGAACCGGCCGACACTTCCTGAACGGATTCCATCGATCGAGGAAACTCGATGGCCAGCGCCTTATTGAATAATACGGTAACCCGGTCCGGTGATTCCGCTGCCCGACGGCCTCGATGTCGGACGGGCCCAGGCCCGCTTCGAAAACGGTACCCCGACCCTGCGGATTCCCAAACTCGAAACGGCCAAGTCCACCGGCCGGCGCAGTGAGATCAAATGAAATGAACAACGACGACGCCTGATAAACGTACCCGGCAACGTGGCCGCCAAGGAAGGCGGCCGGTTTTTCAACGGGAAGCCGGGGCGAAGGCCCGCCGCGCTCCCCCGCGTTTTCCTGTTTCGGAAATCGCCGTACGATTTCGTGACGCCTCGTACGGCGGCAAGCGAGAACACTCTTCATGATCGGAGGCGATTTATGTCCCCACCCGCAACCACCGCCAAATCCGCCAACGCACAGACCTTCTCGGAACTCCTGTTTCAACCGGTCAAAATCGGCCGCTATACCTTGCCTCACCGCATGGTGATGGCGCCCCTGACCCGTTCGCGGGCGCGCCAGCCCGGCAATATTCCCACCGCGCTCAACGCCTGTTATTACGCGCAACGCGCCTCGGCGGCTTTGATCATCAGCGAAGCGACCCAAGTGTCATTACAAGGACAAGGTTACACTTGGACGCCGGGCATCCACAGCCGTGAACAAGTGGAAGGGTGGCGGCTGGTGACCGACGCGGTTCACGATGCCGGCGGCTTGATCTTCATGCAACTCTGGCACGTCGGGCGAATTTCCCATCCGGCCCTGCAACCCGACCAGATGCTGCCGGTGGCGCCGTCGGCGATTAAACCCGGTGGCGAGGCTTTCATCGAAAACGAAAACGGCGAAGGCGCGCGGGTGCCCTTCGTCACACCGCGCGCCTTGCAGATCGAGGAAATGCCCTACCTCATCCAGCAATACGCGCGCGGCGCGCGCAACGCGCTCGCCGCCGGCTTCGACGGCATCGAGGTACACGGCGCCAACGGCTATCTGCTCGACCAGTTCATCAATTCGCGCACCAATCGCCGCGACGACGGTTACGGCGGCGCCATCGAAAACCGCGCACGGTTATTACTGGAAGTGGTGGAGACGGTCACCGCCATCTGGGGCGCCGACCGCGTCGGCGTGCGGCTGTCGCCGCTCGGCGGTTTCAACGATATCGGCGACGACCAACCCGAAACCAGTTTTACTTATCTCGCGGAAAAATTAAATACCTATGATCTCGCCTATCTTCACGTCATCAATCCGGCCACCGCCGCGTTCGAGAAGCGCTTGCCGCCCGATGCGCGCGCTTGGCGCATGTTGGAATTGATGCGTGAGGTCAAGGGGGTGGGGTTGGCCGCGCCCCAGGTGGGCGTGGGGCGGCGGGTGTTCGTCTGCAACCCCACCGGCGAACCGGGCGACGACCTGATCTGCGT
>CAKKSB010000040.1 GCA_919903055.1 Gammaproteobacteria bacterium
TCGCGTATCGCGGTATGATCGGCGGCGCGGCGCGCCGCGGCATCGGCCAGACAATAAATACCGGCGGGTACCAGCGTTTGCGTTATTTTCGCGGCGGCTTGCAGGACATTCCCGGAAATATGGGCATGGGCGCCGCTGACCCGCACGCCGCCCCAGGCCGCCGACAATAAATCGATGCGATTGCCGCGCACCGTGCAATCGGCGGCCTCGACATCGATGGCATACAAGCGGGTGTCCAGGTATAAACGCAATTGCGTGACATCGCTGGGCGGCGTGTCCTGCGCCGCGCCGTCGCTGCGGGCGATGTGATTGCCGGCGATCAGCGATCCCCGCGCCGGGCGGCGCAGCGCGATGCCGGTCCAGAAATGCCGGATGCGATTGTCCTCGATACGACAAGCGAACGTGTGTTCGCTATCGATCAAAATGCCGTATTGACCGGTGGAGGCATCGAGTTGGCCGAGAAAACGGCCGGTGATACCGATGAGATCATTACCGGTAATTTGTAAATCGCCGTGATAGTCGCTGACGCTGATGCCGACCAGCAGATTGGCGAGCCGGTTGGTCAGTAAACTGATGTCCGCGACCTGATTGAGATGGATGCCGGCGTAAGACGGTGTCGTTTGACCTTCCGGCGTGAGCACGCTCAGTGTGCAATGTTCCACCCGTACCCGCGTGCAGTTTTCCAAGTACAGCAAAGTGCCGAGGTCGGTTACGGCTCCGGCCGCTTCGAAAGCGATACTTTCGACGACGATATCGCTGACCGGAAAATTAACGGCGCCGATTTGTAATAGTCTGGGCAAGCCCGCCGCACGAACGATGACGCCGGGACTCTCGCCGCGCAGGATGATGCGCGAGCCCATGATTTCCAGCGTCGCCTCGATATCGTGCACGCCGGTCTTCAAGCACACGCAGCCGCCTTCGTCCGGTAAGGAATCGATGGCGGCCTGAATGTCGCCGCCGGGCGCAACGGTGATGGTGCAGCAACCGCCGCAGGCCGGCGGCCAGTGGACGCGGCAATCGGTTTCATCGTCGGGAAAGGTGACGACGGCGAGGCGCGCGTAGTGGCGATGGATGCCGCACGGCGGCGCGAGCGTGAATGTCTCCACCGACGTGTCGGTGCTGCGCGCGGCCGACACCCAATAATCGCCGCAGCGAAATCCGCCGCCGCCCGCGGCGACGCCGAACTGCACCTGCACGCCGTTTTCCAGCACCACCCACACGCCCGCCGCCGGCACCGGGATCAGGCCCGTGCCGCTGGCCGCGTCGAGATTGACGATGACGTTGTTATTGGCGTCGCGCACCATGCCCTTTTGATCCCAGCGCCGCACCCGGGTATGGCGCGCGACCAGGGTGTCGGCGCCGCCGCCCGGAATCAGATTCGCCGGTAACGCCGGGGAGAAACTGACGGTCTGCTTGGCGTCGTCAACCGTGATCTTGCGCAGCACGCCGCGGCGCAACAGGGGATCGCCGTTTTCGCCGGACAATTCGCGGCGGTCGTCGAGCACTTCCACCCAGTCGCCGGTGTTGAAACGCAACACCGCGTCGCGGCCGAGGCTGGCGAGTTTCAATTCCGTGGTGGTGGCGGTGTGCGAGACGATCTCCAGCACATTGCTTGCGACGCTGGCGTTGTCGCGCGACCATTTGAAGGTCGCGGCGCCGACCGCGCCGCCGTCGTGAATCTCGATGCGATAGAGCTGATTCTCCAGGCCGCGATAACCGCCGCTGGGCGGCAGCTCGCAGGGATCGAGGTCGGGCGCCACGCCTTCGGCGCGGATCGACATGCGGCCGGCCGACGTCGCGGTCAGCGTTGGCCAGCCCGCCACGTCACCGTCGGGCGTGAGGCAATCGGCGCCGCCGATATTGGCCAACAAGCGTACCTGCCACACGGTTTGCAAACGCGTGGTGGTATCGACGCCGACCGCGGACTCCACGATCGCGGGCCGTTGCAAGTGAGTGAGCTCGCGCTGCCACACTTCGAGATAAGCGAGATGCGGACCGCCGCCTGGCAGCGCGGGCAGCGCGGGAAAATAGGGCTGCTGGTCATAATCCAGCGCGGTCTGGCCGCGCGGTTCCGAGAGCAGCGGATCGAATTCGGGTGCGCCGCCGCCGTGATTTTCCGCGAGCAGTCCATCGACGTACATGCGGCCGCGGCCGATAGTGATCGCGCCGCCCGTCGCGTCGATTTTGAAGGCATCGGGCGTTTGGGGCGAGACCACCGCCACGCCGCTGACGCCGGGGACGCTATGCACGCCGAAGATATCGACGGTTTCGGCGCGCAGCCGCCGCTCCAGCACCGCCACCCACTCGTTCCAATCCGAGTCCAATTGCACGCGCCCCTGCTGCATCAGCACACCGGCGATATCGACGCGGGGATCGAAACGTACTCGGCTGTAATCTCCACTCATGGCTGTTCTCCTGCTTTTCTAGTTCTGTACTTCAAAGGTCCGTGTTTTAATACGTCCCCTCCCCCTGCGAGGGGGAAGGCCATAACGCGAGCGCTGTTCGTTCCTGCACCGCGCCCATCCGCTGCAAGATTTCATGATTCCAGCATCGCAAGACGCGAAAATCCTGTTGTTCCAGCCACAGGCGTCTCCGACGATCTGGTGCGATATGTTCAGCATGTTGGCTGCCATCGACTTCGCCGATCAGCCCGGCATCGAGACGGACGAACGCCACGCCAAGCGCCCTGTTGTGTTCACTCGCCGCATCAACTCCCATAAATCACCCCCGCCTCCAGACCGAAGCGCAGATATTCCTCCAGCCGGACGCGCAAATTGCCCTCGCGCTGCGGTTGATACAGGCCGTGCAACACGCCCATCTCGCTTTCGTCGTGGGCACCGCGGCGGATCTTCTCCGAAGTACTTTGCCGCAATTGACAGTAACCGCCGTCGCCGTAGCGCAGCGAGGTGAAGTGCGGCCGCGGCTCGAGTGCATCGCCTTGCGGTTGGCAATGAAAGCGGCGCGGTGTGCGCGAAGCGGGCGGCACATAGGAAAACCGCACGCAACCCCGCTGACGGCGTTCGGCCCACAGCGGCGCCTTCCATGCGTCGCCGCCGGCGATCAGTGCGGCGGCGAAGATGCAGTCGCTCGCGAGCGTGAGTTGTTGGGTGTGGACCTTGCCGATGACGGTGCAGCTCTCCATACGGAGCGCGCCGCCCGCGGCGAGGGCGTCGGCGCCGGGTCCGCGGTAGGCGACGCGGTCCTGCGCCGTCGCGTCGATGATGCACTCGTTGAGCGATATCTCCGCGTCGGCGGCGATATGCACGGGCGCGCTGATGCAACGTTCCAGTTCCACTGTGGCGAAGGCGTGCGCCACCACCAGGCCCGGGTCGTCGGCCAGCGGCGGTGAGCCGTCGCCCTTGTTGCGCGGGCCGGGCACCAGGGTGCAGTCGCGCAGGGTGAGATGACGCGGCTGACTGTCGGCGGAGGCGGGCAGGATCAGCGTGCCGCCGCTGATCACCCAGCCGTCGAGTATCAAAGTCGATTCGGCGCCGAGGTTGAGATCGATGTCGCCGTTCGCCGTCAGCAGGGGCCGCGCGCCGTTGACCGCGCGCAGCACCACGGTCTTGCCGGCATTGACGGTGATGCTCGGCGTCTCGACATAACGGAAGCTGTCGATCACCTCCACCGTGCCGCCGTTCTGTACGGCGTCGAGCGCCGCTTGCAGCGCCGCGCCGCCTTGCACGGTCTGCACCGGCGTGACCGGCACGGCGGGGGCGCCGCGCTCATATTCGCCGCCGCCGATGGCGATGGTGAATCCATAATGAAAACTCGCGAGCACGGTTGCGCCCGGCGCGTCGGCGAAGGCGATGCGGCCGAGTTCCGGATCGATCGATACCAGGCCGGAACCGGCGGCAGGCTGATGGGCCCAGGCGATCACATTGCCGCCGCCGTCCTTGATGTCGCTCAAATCGCAGATATGAATGGCGCCGCGCGGTATGAGCTGCGGCGGATTGCCCGCCAATTCCAGGCACAGACTCTTGTCGATGCCGTAATCATCGTCGAGATGCGCCTTGAGTCGGCGGCGCGTGAGCGGCAGCGGGATATTGCGCGGCTCGGCGAGGTGAGTGATCTCTTCCTCGGTCTCCGGCGTGTTGTAGAGCGCCATGTCGGTGCCGAGCGGATTGAAGCGGAAACGCAGGCCGCCGCCGATGGCCGGATCGATGACCGCGGGCGAGCGGGTGAGGGGAAAGGCGCGCACGCGCCAGAGATAGAGTCCGATGTTATGTATGTTATGGCGCGCGCCGCCGCTGCTTATCCGCCGCACGTCGATGGTATGCGCGAGCGTGTCGAAGGCGGTGTCGCGCCACTGGAGCTTTTCCCAGTCGCGCAGATCGGGTGCGTAATGCGCCGTGGCGCGCAGGTGATTCATGTATTGCGTCCAGCCCAGCAACTGAAAGAACTCCACCGCCCGCGCCGGCCAGCCGGTGACGTCGCGCGCGAGTTGTTCGAGCATCGACGCCGTACCTTTGCGGCGGCGGTAGCGGATGGTGTTCGCCACGTCGGCGCGCGGCGAGGCTACGTGGGGCGCGACGCCGTGCAGGCTGCGATAGCCGATGAGATCGCCGATGTAGGGCGCGGCCCACGCGGCGCAGGTCTCGATGAACTGATCGTCGTAGAGCTGTTCGAGATTTTCCTCCATGGCCGCGACTTGTTCGGCGATGACGCTCAGCAGCTCGCGCAACGGATAACCCTGTTCGGCATCGCGGATGCGGTGGACGGCGGGGAGTAATTGGTAGAGGCGGTCGGCGGTGTCGGTCATTGGATATCTACCCCTCTCCCTGGCCCTCTCCCGCAAGGGGAGAGGGGCGATTTACCGCAACGGGGTACGGTTGCAACGCGGATCACGCCAACTCCTCCAGATAATCGAACGGCCCGCTGTCGAGCAGCAGCAACTCGGCGGCGACGGCCTTGCCTTGCGCATCCACCGTCGCGCCGTCCGGGCTCAGACGCTGTTCCAGGCCGATCGTGGCGCCGCGATAAAAACGGTCGAGGTCCACGCCCACTACGCCCTCGACCTCTTGCGCCGCGGCGATGACTTCCGAGCGCGCCACGCCCTGGCCGAAATCGCGCGCGTCGAACGAGAAGGCGTCGCGCAGCGCGGCCGCGACATCCGCCAGAACCTGCTTGCTCTCGAAGTCCAAGTCGCGTTTGATGCGCAGCGCGAGGCGAAACCTCGCCTCGCGGTAGACCGCCAGCTCGCAGTGCACCAGCGGGTCGCCGTTCTGCTTGAGGGCGGCGAGCAGCTTGTTCAGTGTGGTATCCGGCGGTAATACACCGTCGTCGCCGGCGACAGTCACGAATACCGTGTGGCCGGCGCGGGTGTTGAGCACGCGCACCTCGGCCTTGGCGATGCCGGTGTAGGCGCGCGCGTAGTCCGCATAGTCCTGCACCGACACCACGCGGCCGAGGGTGCGCACGCCGAGCGGCATATTGCGGCGCGCATGGGCTGCGTTGTCGGCATCGACGCCGCCCGCCGCGGGCAGCGGGTTGCTCACCGCCTTCAGGCCCAGCGGCCGGGTGAGCAGTTGCGAGAGTTGACCGGCCTGCACATTGCCTGCCGCGCCCAAACCCTTGCGATAGACGGCGCGCACATTGTCCTGACCGGTCGGCAGGCGCGCGCCGCGGCGACCGTCGCCGAATTGAATCACGCCCGCGCCGTCTTCATCGACGCGTAGCGCATAAGCGCGGTCATTGCTGTCGGTTTGATAAAGCGTCGGCGCCTCATGCCAGAGCAGGTCGTTGACCCGCACCTCCAGCGCCGCCTCGGCGCCGCTCTCGTTTTCCGCGCCGACGTAAGTGAGCGGCGCATGTTTGAGTTTGAAACGCTGATGGCTTTGCCGGGCCGCGCCGCCGCCGAGGATTTGATGCACGGTCTCGCCGTGGGTGGCGAGCGCGACATTGGCGTAGAGTGTGACGGTGTCGCGCTTGTATTGCCCTTGCAGCGAGGTGGTGAAGTAGAGCTTGGTGGTATCGCCCGCCGCTTCGATCTTGAGTAGGGTCAACACTTCGCTCATCGCCGCGCCAGCGACGGTCTCGCCGCTCAAGATGAGCTTGCGTCCCGCGGCAAGGTCCGTGACCTCCGTTTGCAACGTAAGGCTATCGCCGGTCACCACGTCGGTGATAGGCGTCTCGGCGAGATCGAGCCGTTCGCTCTGCGCGAATACCGCGGCTTCGCGCAATTTCTCGTTGAACAGCTCGCGCAGGTTCTCGCCCTTCAGCACCACTCGTGTAGTCTTGCCGGTGAGGGTGAAGCTCGCGCGCGCGTCTTCGCCCGCGCTGTCGACGCGATACAGCTCCTGATATTCGGGTATCGACAGCACCAGCCAGCCGCCGGCGACGATCTGCGCATAAAGCGCGTCGAGATGAACGGTGTGGACATTGCGCGGATAAAGCCGGTTTTGCGGGATGATCTCCTTGGCCAGTCCCGGCGGTGTCCAGAATAATTTAATCAGCGCCGCGCCGCCGTTCTCGTAGTACTCGAGCCGGATGTCGTATTTCTTGCCGGCGACCAGCGCGATGACGCCGCTGTTCTCCGTCGCGCCGTGATCGGTCCAGTTGTTGATGATCAGTTGATCGTCGACCCACAGGCGCACGCCGTCGTCGGACACGGTGTGAAAGCCGTAGCTGCCGGAGACGGGGGCCTGCACCCAACCGCTCCAGCGCACCGAGAAAGTATCGCCGCCGATTTGCGGGGCGGGCGAGCCGTCGCCCCAGTCGAAGTTCACCGCGGCGTCGTGACGCGTGAGTTTGCGGGCCGATAAATTCTTGTTGTCGAAATAGTCGCCGCAGAGGCCGCTGCCGGTGGCGGCGCCGGTGGGCGGATCGGAGATGTCGGCGATGGTGAAACCGGGCCATTCGGTGGCGGTAACGGGATCGCTGGGACCCAGGCTCAGATAGCCACGTTTGATCGCGTCGGATATCACCCGCCAGTCGGGCGCGTTGTGGCCGAACAGCGAGGCACGCTGGCGCAGCGCGTAGACCTTGGGATTCGCCGCCGGAGTAACGAATGGCGAGGCCGTGCCCAGGCCGCGCTCCAAGGTCACGACGGTATGATCGGCGTCGGCATTGATCGCTACCGCAGTGACACGGCGAAAATCCCAGTTCTCGTTGCCTGAGTCGTTTTCGCGTTCACTGCCGACCAACAGCAGGGCATCGCCGGGTTTGAGCCGCGTCGCCGTGCCTCGCAGATAAAGTGTTTTGGTGCCGAACACCGGCAATATCAATTTACGGGTCTGCGGCTTCAGGACATTCCACGCCGGCCGCGCCTCGATGCTCTCGACGGTCTCGAATGTTTGCGGCTTTTCATCGGGACCGGGCATGCTCTGCACCTTGATGCCCATGTCCAGCGTGATCTTGGCGGGCACGCCCGAGGCCTGTTTGGGTTCATCGCCCGCGGGCTGCGGCGGCGGCTCTTGCAAGGTGAAGGCGAGATAGGTCTCGGTGGCGACACCGGGCTTGAGGCGATAGCCGATCAGCCGCGCCAGTTCGCTCAACGACAGGCGTTCGGTGGCGGTGCGCAAATAAGCCTCGTTGGCGAGACGCTCCTGATAGAAGCTCAACACATCGGCCATGCAGGCGTAGGCATCGAGCAGGGCGATAGAGAAATCATCGCCGTCGCGGGTGCGCAGCTTGGCGAGCGCGGGATGATCCTGCGACGACAGCCGTGCCCGCAAGCTCGCGTAGACCTCGGCATGGGTGCCGATGCGATAGGCGATGGCGGCGAGCCCGGGCCGATTGTAGAGTACGGACGGCGCCCGCACGCTCACGCCGTCGCAGCAGCCGCAGGCGTCTTGGGGCGAGGATGTCGCGCTAATGGTCATATATTCTTCCCCTCTCCCTGTCCCTCTCCCGCAAGGGGAGAGGGGACGTACATGCAAGGGTTTTGCTTAAAACCCTGAGCTTGCCGCCGCCGATGATGAGCGCGCCCTCGTGAGGGAACGTGTCTCCAAGGCCTACACTTAAAGCCCCTCTCCCCTCGCGGGAGAGGGGTTGGGGAGAGGGGGAGTGGATACAACTCGGATACTCCAGCTTTATCCCTCGCCGCGTCCATCGTCGATGGACATGAGACATGACGCGGCCTGCTCATTTCCCACCCCCCACCGACAGTTTCAACACACCGCGTTCCGGAAAATTGGGATCGTTGTCGAGTCGTGCGATCTCCAGGCGTTCCAGGTTCAGCACGCCGTCGTCCAAGGGTTTCGGGTCCGGAAAACGCAGGCGCTGAAAGCTGTCGATCACCAGCGAGGCCACGCCTTGCACCGCCTGCGCCGCTTGGTACAGCGTGCTGAGATACACGGGTTGACCGAAGGTGAAGTTGTCCGGATGGAACAGCGAGCGTGAGCCGTCGGCCAGCCAGCCGCGGCTGAATACCCGCATCAGCGCGGTGCGCACGTCGGCGCGGAAATAATCGGGTTTGACGCACACCGTCATCGCCACCTGCAACGGCACGTAGCGCGGACCGTCGACTTCTAGATCGTAGCCCGCCATGCGGTAGCGCTCGACGTGCTCGCGCATCCGTTGTTCATATTGCGCGTCCACCTCGCCGCCGCCCTTGCGGTCGACGGTGAGAAACACCGTGTGCCAGCTGCCGGTCCAACGGAAACTCGCGGCGGCGCGCTGCACGCTGCTGTGACGTTCGGTGACTTCAGCGTAATCGGCCGGAGTGACGGCGCGCTCCTGCACACGAAAGGCCTCGGGCGCGTCGCGGCGGATGTCCTCGGCGCTCTCCGGCTCGCTGCCGCCCTGCGCCGGCAGCGGATTGGCGATGCGCAACAGGCGCGCGTCGTTGCTGACGATGTGCGCCAGCGAGTCCAGGCCGATATTGCCAGCCGCCCCGTTGCCGATGCGGTAAGTCGCGGTGAAATGCGTGCCGATATCCGGGCGCTTGCCGTGGACGTCGTCGCCGAAACGCAGCATGGCGCCACCGTCGTGTTCGCTCTCCACCACGAATTCGCTGGCGGCCGCGTCGCTCGCGAGCAGGTCGAGGCGCGGCCGCCACGTATCGGGCGTGCCCTGATAGAGGCTGTCGAGCGTGATGGCCGGCCGCGCGCGCCGCGGCTCGGCGGCGGTGATCAGCGCGACGGCGGCATCCAGCGGGTACGCCAGCACTAACCCGCCATCGAGCCGCAGGCGATAGGCATCGACGCCGTCGGCCACCGACCACAAGCCATCGTCACCTTGTACGACCACCGGGCCCGCGTCCAATACCACGCCCTGCGCCTGCAAGGCTGCGCGCAGCGCCGGCGTGAACGCACGCGTCTGCAAGGCGGCGATGACGGCCGCCGTCGCGGCGAAGGTGAATAATGGCGCGGCTATGAGCGGCAGGGCGCGGGTCAGCGGCCGTTCCGCGAGCCGCGGCCGAAAACGCGGCGGCACGCTTTGCAACGGTGGCCGTTCGCAATCCAGCGTCGCGTTCACCGTCGACAACGTGAGTCGCGAGGCGGACACCTCACCGAGGTCTTCGCCGGCGAGCGTGCGGCCGTGATCGGCGAGCACGATATTGCCGTAAGCGACGCTGACTTCGTCGAGATAGACCGCGCCGTGATCCTGGTCGGTAATCGTGGAGAGGCACAAGGGAAAGGGCAGCGCGTCGTGTTCCGCCCACTGTATCTCCGTTACGTCCAGCGGATTGTTGGTGGGCACCGGCAGGAACAAGCCGCCCGACGGGTCTTGCGCGAGGCGCACGTCGGTGAGGCGCACGGCGCAGCGGTGCGTGCGGTCGGCGTCTTCGGCGCGGCCGGTGCGCGGCCCGAATTCTTCGGCGAACACCAGCACGTCGCCGGCCTTGAGATTGGGATAACGGCCCGCGAGCGTGGCGCGCGTCGCGCCCTTGGGCAGGCAGCATTCGCGTTCGCCCCAACTGTAGAACGTGATGCGCTCGTGCGCCTGATAGAGCAGGGTGTCTTCCACCGTCTCGAACACTACCGGGCCGTGCGCCAGGGCATCGCGCAGTTGATCGGCGGCGGGCGCGATGCGTTCCGGCAGATCGGCGACGCGGCTCAGCAGCGGCGTGGTGCGCGGCAACAGCACGCCGTCGTCGTTGACGAACACCCGCACCCAGACGCGCGCGTTGCAGCCCTCGTGCACTTGATAATCCACCAGGCGCGCGTGGCGGCGCAGCGAAATGCGGCGGCGCGCGGTGCCGAGATAGGCCTCGGTGGCGACGGCGTCCTGCTGATACGAGAGTTGATCGCCGACGTAGGCCAGCAGCTCTACCAAGGTGACCCCGGCATCGGCGGGATTGCGACTTCGCCATTCGGGCATCAGCACGTTGATGCGGTCGAGCATCAGACGGCGGAAGCTCGCGTAATCCTTCGCAAGATAGTCGAGGCGCGGATTGATCGCGGGCGGGGTGGGACAGGGTGTGGCGCTCGCGCAGTCGAAGTCGGACTCGCATTGCACTTTGAAAGAAAATTGAATCTCGCTCAAACGCGGATCGAAGCCCGCGGGCGGTGTATCGCTGCCGGCACCGCCCACCAGCCGCAAGCTGTAAATCGAAAAATCGCCGTAAAACTTAGTGCGTATCACCAGGAATTCGTTGAGCGGCGCAAGACCGTCGACCAGGCTCGCCGGTTCGCCGGCAGGCAGGGCGTCGGCGGCCGCGATCCAGTCGATGTCCACCGTCTTGATGCGCTCGCCGCCGTCGATGCGGATATTCTCTTTACCGAGCGCGGGCACCGGCCGCAGAAATTTCACGAACAGCGTGAGCTGGCGGGTGGCATCGCCGGGGAAGCCGCTGTCGCGCACCTCGAGATAGTCGAGGCCGTTGAGCGTGCCGTTGAGCTTGACGACATCGAGGCGGCGTTGGTCGCAGCAGTGATACTTCATAATAATGCGCCTCGCGCCGCCGTCATATCGCGCCTCCCGGTGCGTTGATCCGCGCCGTACCGCGCTGCCGGCTGCGGTTTTCGATGTATTGCACGGTGATGAGCAGGGCGCCGTCCCGCGCCTCCACGTCCACCGTCTCGACGGTGATGAGATTGCTCAGCCACTGCTGCAAGGCGCCTTGCACCAGAAATTGCGTGGTCGCCGCGACTTCCGGACTCGCGGCGGCGAACACCAGTTGCATCACGCCGCTGCCGAAGCCGGGCCGCATCACCCGTTCGCCCGGCGCGGTGAGCAAGACCTGTTCGATGAGATCGCGGATATGGCCGGAGTCGTCGGTCTCCGCCGTGCGGCCGCGGCCGTCGAAGTGGAAGGGGTAGTCGATGTTGCTCATGTCGCCAGCACCCGGGGTTGCACGACCAAAGGCAATAAGCCGGTGCCCGTCGGCACACACACCGCCGTGCCGGTTTGCAACAACACCGGCGTGCCGCCCGCCAGCACCCGCACCGCGCCTACCACCCATTGCGCGGTGACGCAGGGCGGATTGGGTGTGCCGGTGAGGGCGCAGCCGGTGACGGCGTACGGCGTGGTCAGCGTGGTCACCGGCTGGCCGCTCACCAGCACGCGCGGAAATGGCGTGAGCGGTGTCGCCGGCCCCGCGTGCATGCAGGTGAGAGTGGCGCCGAGATGGAGGATGGGAGCGGGCATTAGCGTTTGCTCCCGATCGTTCTCCCCCTCTCCCCCGACCCCTCTCCCACTAGGGGAGAGGGGAGGAAAGAGTAGGTCGCGGTTCGACGCTGTTCTATGCCTTTCTGAATGAGCTGTTTTAAAACCCCTCTCCCTTCAAGCGAGAAAGGTCGGGGAGAGGGGCCGGGGGAGAGGGTGGCGGTTCGACGCTGTTCTATGTATTTATGAATGAGCTGCTTTAAAACCCTTCTCACTTCAAGCGAGAGGAGTCGGGGAGGGGGTAATAAATTCACCGCACCGGCGCTGTTCGTCATGATGCTTATCTCCTTTCCCTATACCACCGTGAGTGCGCCGAGATTGATGTCCACCGTCGGCCCGGTGAGATTGATCACCGCGCCCTTGCCGTTGGAGATCAGGATGCCGATGTCGGTCACCGAGATCATGGCGCCGGTCGCGGTCTGGATCTGGATGCCGCCGGTGGGGCCGGGCACGTCGCTGATGACGATGCCGTTCTTGAGCGGGGTTTGCAGGGTGATGCCCGGTATCACCGGCGGCACCATGCGCGACAGCACCGGCACCTCGGCCGCCGTGCCCCAGAAGCCGCCGACCCAGATCGGATAGTCGGGATCGCCCTGTTCGAATTCCACCCACACGCCGGCGCCGATCAGCGGCAGGGTGAACATACCCATATTGATGCCGGTGACCGGCATGCAGGGCATGGCCCAGCTCGACAGCATCAGGTTCGACACGTCGGGCACCATCACCTGAATGCGGCCGATCTGCATGGGGTCGATGTTGTTGACCACCGTGCCGCGGTATTTTCCGTAGTAGCGTTTGTTCTCACTCATCGCGGCCTCTGACTCTCGTCTTCTTTAAGCCCCTCTCCCCTTGAGGGAGAGGAGAGGGTGAGAGAACAACGCCCTGCGCGATCTCTGCAATCTGGCCCCTCTCCCCTTGAGGGAGAGGGGAGGGGGAGAGGGGAAGCGGAAAAATACTCCGCAATCCTTTCCAACACCGTCATCGTTTCATTCAATATTTGGTTGTTCCAAAAACGCAGCACGCGAAAACCATGTTTATTCAACCACGCATCTCGCACGCGGTCGGCGTCATTGTTCAAGTGTTGTCCGCCGTCGATCTCGATAACCAGCCGCGCGTCGAAGCACACGAAATCGACGATATAAGGTCCGATGGGCTGCTGTCGTTTAAATTTGGCGCTGCCGAGGCGATGGGCGCGCAGGTGTTTCCATAAACGGCGTTCTGCGTCGGTCATGTTCTTTCGCAGTGATTTGGCGAATTGGGTTTTAGACGATGTCATTTTTATTTATCCCCTCTCCCCCTCTCCCCCGGCCCCTCTCCCGCAAGGGGAGAGGGGGGAAGCCCGATGTTCTGAAAGCCATGGGATGTACTGTCTCAAAGCCCCTCTCCCTTGATGGGGAGAGCGCAGCGAGGGGGGCGAAGCCGGTTGGGGAGAGGGTGAGATAATTAAAACGCGGGTTCATGCCGGCACCCTCGGCACGGTCGATAACAAACCATTGCGCACCAGCGTGAAACCCTGTTTGTATTCGCCGTGTTTAATGTTGTGAGTGACGCTTTTGACGTAATAGAGTCCGTCATAGGCCGCGCCGACGCCGCGCACACCTACCAGTTGCCGCGCCTTCAATATGCGGCCGTAGCGCACCACGTTGAGCGTACCGGTGCCGGTCACCGCATCGGCGTGTTGCGAGGCGTAGGCGAGTCCGGCCATCACCGCGCTCAACGGCGACTGCTTGGCGGTGTCGTTGAGAAATTTGATTTTGGGCGGCAGCGGCGGTACCAGACCGAGCGGCGGATTGAGCGGCGTGATGTCGGGGATCGGAATCGGGATGGGGATCTTGGTGGCCTGATTCTGAATGAACACCACCGGCAGTTCCTTTGTTTCTTTATCGAAAGTAAACGACAGCGACTCCACATTGGTATGCACGTCCATGTCGGTGTTGAGCGCCGGTTGCGGCGCGCCCACTTTGATCTCCGGTCCCCAATAGGCGCGGCTGGTGCCGGGCAGCGGGCCGGGGTCGATATAAAACACATAGCCCGCTTCGAGCGCGAGCCGCTTTACGTAGCCGTAGTCCGTGCCTTGCTGGCGCGGGATGCGCTCGATGGGGATGGGGATATCTTCCACCACGCTCGGGATCACCAGCGGTATCACACCGAAGGCGGCGTATTTGGCGAGGGTGATCAGCACGCGCAGCGCCGGCGGCATGGCGGGGAAGGGGATGCCGTCGAGTTCGATGTAGTCCATCAGCGCGCTGAGATCCTTGCCCTTCACCACCAGCGTGGACTTGCCGCCGCCGGCGCCGGGCCGCACCTCGTGATGGGTCATCACACCGTCCATCAGCACCTCGGCGCTGGCGCCCATCATCGCCACGATCACGCCGCGCACGATGGGAATACCGCCACCGCCGGTGAGTAGAAACAGCGTGTGCAGCGGCGAACGTTTGGAGAGCGTGAAGGTGAGTTCGAAACCGCTTTGGGTATCGCCGCCGCTCACCTGCACCTGCACCTGTTCCAGCGCCTCGATCACCTCGCGCGGCGCCGGGATGGGCACGGCGGGGCCGATGTAGAGTTGCAGGTTGATCCCCTTAAGCATCGCTCGCCCCCGGCACGCCTTCCGGCAGCGTGATGGCGATGCGTGTGCCCGGTGCCTCGGTGAGTTCCGCGGGTCGCAGCACGCCGTTGGCATCGCACAACCGCCAATAGAGTTCCGCGTCGCCGAGATAACGCGCGGCCAAATTATCGAGGTGGTCGCCCTGGGTTACCGTGTGGAGTTGCACCACCGCGAAATTTTCCGGCGGCGGCACGAAGCGGCGTTTGAGATAGGCGACGGGTTCCTGATTGGTTTGTTCGAGGGTCGTCACCGCAATGCCGTGATACCGGCTATTGGAGGGGAAGGACGAGGTGTTCAGCACCCCCGCTTGCAATAAGGCCTGTAAGGGATCGCTCATGACAATGCCTCCAAACCCAAAGTCGCCAAGCTCGCGCCGGGCGCCTTGCCCGCCAGCGCCTCTTTGTTTTTGAGATAACTCATGAACAGGCTGCCGCCCTTGTGGCTGAAGCCGAGATCGTCCACCGACAACACCCGCATGCCGAGGCTGACTTTGGCGCGGATGGGATTGAGCAGCGGGTCGAAGGCCTCTTCGGTGACGGAAAACTCCGTGATACGCACCGGCACCGCGCGCTGTTTGCTCCAGACGAAGATCGTGAGCGCCGCCTCCATCGGCACGATCTCGAGCGCGCCGCCGCCGGCGAGCGTATTGTTCGCCTGCAAGGAGGCACTGCTCGGATAGATCAACGTCTCCAGCGCCGCGAGTTGCGGGTGGATGCCGTTCTGCACGGTGTTGCGGTGTTGTTCGGGAAATTCCAATTGATCGGTGGCATCGATCTCCGCCTCCAGCCGCAGCGTCTCCACCGGCGGACCCTTCATGCGCAGGGCCTCGGAACGGTCGGCGCCTTCGCCGGCGATGGCCTGTATCTGTAGCGAACGGGTGAGACTGTCCGGGTTGTATTGCAACGAGATCACGCGCAGCACCTGACCGCTGCTCGGATCCATCAGCACGATGCCGCCTTTCAATAATCGGGGTGAGCCGGTGAATGCCATGTCGTCTTACCTATTGCTTCGAGGTTCTGAAAAGCCAAGCGTCACGTGCAGTATTCGCCCCCACCCTAGTCCTTCCCCTGAGGGGGAAGGAATGAGGAAAGGTCGAGCGCCGAGGCCCATACCGTCGTTCATTAATCACCCATACTCGTGTTTTCATCAGCTTCGTCACAATTTCGGCGGCGGTTTATCCGCCGATTCCAAGGGACGCTTGACCGGATACATCTTGCCCCGGTCGTGGGGATCGCGCAGGCCCGGCATGTCCGGATCGTTGACCCAGTCGGTGACGGTGCGCAGCTTGTAGCGCTGGCCTTTGCGCGCGGTATCGCCATAGATGCCGGGATCGACGACCATCCAGTTGCCGATACTTTTGCGTTCCACATGGGGGAATTGTCCTTGGAGATCGGACATCGGCCTCACCTCGGAATCCACGTCCGCGGCGATACTCAGTGCTTGCCTGGCGAGCGGGTTATAGGCTTCCGCCAATTCCTTGCGCATCTCGTCATGAGTGCGCTCCGGCGTGCCATGACCTTCGAAGAGGTCGCGGCCGGCGCTATCCTGATCGACCAATACCGCGTTCTCCAAGCGCCACGGCATTTGGGATTTTTCATTGAGGCCGTCGTAGCCGAGGTGATTCCAGAAGATCACGTGATCGCCGATCACCAGGTCTTTCTCCGACGCCGGCCGCATCTCTTGCACCGACAGCGCCTTGGGCGACTTGCGCCAGTCTTCCACCTTGGGATTGGGAAAGCCGGTGTAGGTCAGCCACAAATCGAGGGCACCGTCTTTCACCAAACGGTCGAACTTCGCCGTGCCGATGGTTTCGGCGTAAGTCCGATAGTGGATGACGTTCACCAGGTAGTCGCAGTGGATGAGCGTCTTCTTGCAGATGTCGGGATCGGGATCGGTGGGGTTCTGCCGTCCCGGTCCTTGCGGCGTGAATAGTTTGGTCAAGGCGTCGTAGCCATGCTCTTTGCCGTGGGGCGTGAGTTTGAAGTAGTAAATAAGTTCGCTGTCGAGGATCACATTGCTCCAATAACTGCGCGCGGCGAGATTGACCCGCGCGTTATTCATCTGATTGGTGGCGTCGAAATCCGGGCAATCGCCGGCCCGCATGTTCTCCGGATAGTCGAAGGACTCGCCATTCTGCGACTCACGCATGAGCTGGCTCATGCGCAGGCGCTTGAACACCTCGGTGCGCAGTTCGCCGAGATCGGCGAAGTCGAGTTTGTCCGCGGCGACGGCGAAGATGTCGCGCAAGATCCGGTCGGCGAGCGTGCGATCACTGGCGGGAAATTGCTGGGTTAAAAACCAGGGCGTGAACAGGGTGGTGAACTTGCCGTGATAGGGCGCTTTCTTGAGGTCGTTGTAGAGTTCATTGAATTTGATGCCGCCCGCCTGAAACAGCTGATCGAGCGGCACGTTCTTCGCCGCGCAGTCTTCGAGCAGATCGACGATGCCCTGGCGGTCGCCGTTGGTGACGATGCCGTCCTGCATTTCCAGCACCAGCAGACGCATCTGCGGCGTTTGCAATTTGAATTTTGGATTGCCCGCCTTCCATTTTTGCACGACCTGGCGCGCCTTGTCGTCGCTGTAATAACCGCCCTTAATCTTGTTGTCCTTGGTGATGTCGGCGAGATATTCCAGTAATTCGTCATCGCTGTAACTCAGCTTGGCGCCGAACAGGCTGGGGATGAAAAACAATATGTCGCGGAAGAAACGGCCGACGCTTTCCAATGCCGTGGCGCGTTGCACGATGGGCGCGGACGCCGCCGGCGCGCCGCCTTGCTGTACCACATGCGCCAATTCATGGGCGAGCAATTGACGGCCCATCGCGGTCTTGGGTGAATAACGGCCGGGGGCGAACACCACGTCGTTGCCGACGGTGTAGGCCAGGGCATCCATCGCCTGAGCGGAAGGCGCATCGGTATGAATGCGCACGCCGCCGAAATCCGCGCCGAACCGCGTCTCCATGGCGGTGCGGGTGGCGGTGTCGAGCGGTTCGCCCGCATTGCCGAGGGCGCCATGGACGCTATCCGGCGCGCTGTACGCATCGCCTTTTCCCGCGGCCTTGCGTTGTACCGCGGGTTCTTCTTTCTTCTTTTCCTGATCGGCGTCGGGCGCGACCTCGGCAATCGGTTTGAGTTTCAGCGATTCATCCAGCAGGGAAAACGGTTTGGGTTTGAAACCGGCCGAGGGCACTTGCAATTGAAAACCCGGCGAGGCGGTTCCCAAACCGGGAAATGCGCCGGTCTTGCCGTACTCCGGCAACTTGCCGACGCCGGCGAAGGCCGCGTGTTTCAAAGCCGCGTCTTCCTCCGCTTGTTGTTTGGCTTCGGGCGTGCCCGGCGCGTAGCGCAGCCCGGCGCGGAACTTGGCCATGTCCGCCGCCATGCGCGCGTTTTCCTCGCGCTGGATTTCGGTCTTGGTTTTCGCGGGTTTTTTACCGCCGCTGATTTGTTCGGTGTAACTGAAGGTGATCATCGCCTTGGTGGGTTTGTCCACCGGACCTTCATAGGTGATCTGCACCTTGAGACCGGGCGTGATTCTATCCAGTGGAATTTCGGGAATCTGCGCCGGCAATTCCTTATGGGTCGCTGCCAGGGTCGCCACCGCGCCCACGGCGGCGGCGCCGGTGATGACCTTGCCGGGCAGGGTGCCGATGAAACTTCCGCCGGCTTCCTTGACGCCTTTCACCAGTGGGTCGTTCTCGACATTCTCTTTGAGTGTTTTTCCCACCTCGGTTTCGAGGAAGGCCTCGCCGACTTTTTTTGCGGCGTCTTTATATTTTTCTTCTTCGGTCTTGGGTTTTTCATCGCCGTCGCGCTGCACTTGATGGACGGGGATGCGCGATAGCGACAAGCCGCTGCCCGCTAGCCGGTAACCGCCCGTCACCGCCGCCGCGGCACGATCGGCCTCGCGCTCATAACGATCGCCCGGCGCGCCGATGCGCAGCGGCGCCTTGCGCTGCAACCAGCTGCGGTGGCTCTCGGTCTTGGCGGTAACGGCGTGTTTAGCCATGGTGATCCCTTTGCGCACCCGCGTATCCAACCGCCGCCGTATCCCCGGCGGCGACGATGCCGGCGATGGCCTGCGCGATCGCGCCCGCCAATTGTTGCGTGCCGCACTGGGCCGGCAGCGTGACCGTGGCGCGTGCCAGAGGCAGGTCGGCGGCGTACAGTGTCTGCGCCGGATTCACTTCCCGGCCGAGCGCCTCTTGCAAGGCGAGGGCTAAGGTGGCCGGATCGATGTGCGCCATGCCGTGCAGCACCAGGTGCTCGATGTTCAGATGGATGGCCGGCGCCGATATTTTCCCGTTCATTTGAACAAGTCCGTGTCCACGTATTTTTGCTTGACCATCGACCAGAAGTCGTCGGCCAAGCCCGCCTCGACATAGCTGTAGGGCAGCCAGCCGTAACCTTGGTCGCCCCAGCCCTTGCTCCAGGAATTGCGGATCAGCAGGGCGCCTTTGTCGTGACCGATCTTTTTCTTGTCGTCGTAACCCACCGCGAGCACGGCGTGGCCGCCTTCGAGGGTGTCGCCTTTGGCGGGGAATGGAATCTCGCCCTTGCCGTCGCCCAGCGGCGGGATGGAGCTGTAGACCGAGAAGCCGAACATGGCCGGCAGTTCGGCGGCGAGATAACGTTTGATCTCGCCCAGCACCTTGCCCGGCGCGGTGCCCGGCGGATCGAGACGGTAATACTGCACCGCCAGATAACTCTGGGCGAAGGAATAGCAGAAGGCGGTGGGTTCGTCGTTGAACTTGGTGGTGTAGTAGGGCCAATATTTTTCCGGCGGCACGCCGAACAACACCATGGCCTTCATGGTGTCGCGCAGATAGGCGCCGTCGTCGCCCTTGACGCCCATCAGATTGCGCGTGACCTTGTAGAGAAACAGGCGCGAGGCATCCATGTGTTTGCCGAAGGCGCGCCGCTCGTAATATTCCATCATACCCACCGCCGCGTGGGCGGTGCAGGAGCCGAGACTGCCCTGATCTTCGATCGGCGAACACCAGGGGCGGAGATCGACGGCGGTCGGCGCGGCCTTGCGGGCTTTTTTAAGCGGCGCGGATTGGCTCAATACTTTATGGACCTCCGCCGACTCGGGCGTGTAATCGCGCACATCCGGCAGATCGTGCTGCCAGCCCAAACCTAAACCATGTATCGTTTTCATCGTGACCTCCTTTTGCTTATGAATTTTTATCTTTTTCTGCCGCAGTTCATTTCCGTGTGATAAAGAAGTGCGGTAAGAGTTTTACCTGGACAATGGATACTCGTTTCACTTCCAACCCCCGATCTCCGTTTCGCTCAGCGGCTTTTCCAGCTTGGCGTATTCCATGCGCGCGGCGCGGGCGAGATGCGGCATACCGAGTCGCCCGCCGTCGTCGGCGGCGAGGAAGGCGGCGTTCATGGCGATGTTGCGGATATTGCCGCCGGCCATGTGCAGGCGCGCGAGCTGGTCGACTTTGAGCGTGTCGCGCGGCAACGGCTCGGGAAAGATCCGCCGCCAGATCTCGGCGCGCTGCGCGACATCGGGAAACGGAAACTGCACCACGAAACGGATGCGGCGCAGAAAGGCGGTGTCGAGCAGCGATTTCAGATTGGTGGTGAGGATGGAGAGGCCGCGGTAGGTCTCCATGCGTTGCAGCAGATAGGCGAGTTCGATGTTGGCGTAGCGGTCGTGACTGTCCTTGACGTCGCTGCGTTTGCCGAACAGGGCGTCGGCCTCGTCGAACAGCAGCACCGCGCCGCTCGCCTCGGCGGCGCTGAACAGCCGTTCCAGATTTTTTTCGGTCTCGCCGATGTATTTGTTCACCACCGCGGCGAGGTCGATGCGATAGAGATCGAGACCGAGCTCGGCGGCGACGACCTCGGCGGCGAGGGTCTTGCCGGTGCCGCTCTCGCCGGCGAACAGCGCGCTGATGCCGAGGCCGCGCGCGCCCTTGGCGGCGAAGCCCCATTGTTCGTAGACCGTGGCGCGGTGGCGCACCTGGCGGGCGATGTCATGCAGAACCGCGAGTTGTCCGCCCGGCAAGACCAGATCGTCCCAACCGGCCCGCGGCGCGATGCGTTGCGCGAGACCGTCGAGCGGGCTGCGGGTGCGGCGGCGGCAGGCCCGCCACACGCGTTGATCGGCTTCGCCGGCGGCGGGATCGGCTAGCCGTACCTCGGCCGCGGCGGGGGTGTTATGGGCGGCGGAAAAATCGAAATGGGCGGCGAGCCGCGCCAGCTCGGCGTCGTCGATTGCGACCTCTTCCAACGCGTTCCGCCACAGGCCGCGTTGTTCATCTGCCAGCGGTTTGTTGATTTCCAGATTGACGTAAGAACGCTGCAAGCCCGCCGGCGCGGCGCCGAGGACCATGACCGGTCCGGCCAATTGATCGAGAAAGGCGCCGAGAAAAGGCGGCGGATTTTCCGTAATCTCGATGATAGGCGCGGCGCGCGCCAGCAGACATTCGCGCGTCAATAGCCGCGCGATCACGGCGCGTTCCTCCGGCGCGGTCGGCAGGTCTTCCGCGCGCAAGACCAGCGGGCGCAGCGCCAGTGCGGCGCAGGCCTGCGCGGCCACGGCCCGCGCGCCGGCATGATCGGTTCCGCGCAGGTTTATCAGCGGCAGCGCGGTTCCGGCGGCGGTCCAGCGCTGAGCGAGACGTTCCGCCTGTAATTGTTGCGACGCCGGCAGCGGCGGTGTCGCATCGAGTGGACGCACCAGCCCGGCCAGCCGCCTGTCCAGCGCGCCGACCCCCAACAGAAAATGCAGGATACGTTCGTCGAGGGCGAGGCGTGCCGTGGTGAAACGATTAGAATCGGCGAGTTGCAGGATATGCCAGTGGCGCAGCGGCGCCTGCGGCGACAGCGCGCTCCAATGCGCGTCGGGCAAGACCGCCAGTGCCAGCCCGAAGCACGGGTATTCATAACGGGTATCGCCTTGCGCCGATGCGCAGAGGTGGGCCAGTTCCGGTTCCAGTTCCACGCCGGCGCAGAGCAGGACCAGGCTGCGTTCGAAGTGGGAGAGCGTCAATTGTTCACCCAGGAAATTGAGGGTGGCGGTGGCGGCGGGCGCGGGGGCGGATTGCCGGTCGCCATGTGCGGCGTTTTCCAATAGCTGCCGCAGCCAGGCAAGTTCGGCGCTCAAGGCATGGCGGTTGACCTCGATCCACTCGTTGTTGTTGGGCGCGTTCATGCGGGAATATTCATCCTTTGCGTGATATCGAATTGCGGCGGCGCGAGTTCGCGGTTCACCAACACGCTGTCCGCGCCGTCGATGCGCAGCCGCAGCCATTGCTGACCGGCGCCGAGCGCGGGGAAGATAAAATCAAGGGTGCCGGTTTGTACGGTGATGTCACCCGGCGCTTCGTTGCCGCCGGCGTTGAGACTCACGGTCTGTCCCGGCCGCACCTGCGGAGTAAAGGCTAAGGAGATCGTCACCGCACCGCTGCCGGCGTCGCGCACGGCGTTCGAACCGGGAATATCGAGGCGCGGCGCCAGCAGCAGCGGCAGGCTGTTGCTGCTGCGGTCGAAGGTCTCGCCGGGGCGTTGCAGTATCACCGTGACGTTCCAAACGCCGGGCGGCCAGGAGAGCTGAGCGGCGGCGTCATTGGGCAGGGTCACGGCGATGTTCTCGCCGTTGGCGTTGAGGCCAAGATTCATCTCGATGGGGTTGACGAGGCGCGGGTGTTCGAAACGCACGCGCACATTGCCGCCCTCGAGGTTGTGGCCTTGCAGGGTGACGACGTCGCCCTGCCGCGCGGCGATTTGTTTATGAGGCAGAGCGATGGCGGTGAGCATGGGATAGGGCGGAATCAAACCTCCCACCGCCACCACGCCGCGCTCGCGGCCGGTCGCGAGGTCGCGTTCGCCGCGCGTCAACACCGGCAAAGCGTTGCGTGTCGCGCGGCGCGATTCGATCAGCACCACCGAGAGGTGGTAAGCGGCGGTCGGACGGTAATGGCCTTGGATCGCCGACCACAGTTTCGACATCTCCTCGGTGCTCAAGGTCTCCGGCGTAATTTTGATTTGTTCGACCTGATCGGCGAGATCGGCGGCGCTCAAGGCCTGAAAGGCGGGCGGTAAAATGGAATTATCCACGGTGCCGCCGCCGAGGGCGGTGCGAATCGCCTGCCGATCGAGTACTGGGGTTTCGTGCAGTAAATGCATGGCGTAGCCCAAAAGAATTTCGCTGTGCAGCTCCGCCGCGCCGTAAGCGGTGAGTAGATAATGCAGGTCCAGCGCCAGCGGCGGATTGGTGAGGCGTGTGCCGCGCTCGTCGCGCGATGGCAGGCCGGCGTTGCGCCAGCCGGCGTTGGGTGTGACTTGATACAGAAACAGATTGAGCTGGGTGCGGGCGTTGGTGCCGTCGATGGCGATGGTGTCCGGCGGCACGGCGGTGACCGTGACGTTATTGCCGAGCGCGCCGGTGATGTTGTGATCGATGAGACCGTTGTTGAGCAGATCGCGCAACACGGCGGTGACGGCGGCGAGGGCGAGCGGACTGCTCATGGCCGCGCACCATCCGATGTCGATCGCGGCGGGGCGAATTTCGCGCGCCACGCCATCAATGGCGGATTTCCATAGCTTGTGTCGCGGACGGCTCGCTCTCGATACGCTGCGACGGCAATGATGATCGGCTCGCCGTTCATGGTTGTCTTCCGCCGCGTTTGAGATAGTCGGCGAGCGATTGCGTCGGTCTGGATTCCCCGTGTGGCCTCGGTGTTTGGGGCTGCGCGGTTATATTCGCCCGCACCTCGACGCGGCCGATGCTGATGTGTATCGTCGGCGCGGCCGCGTCTTGCCGATCCGCCATGTCGGCGGCGAACGCGGAGCGCGCGGACGTTTCACGGGATTCTATTTTATGAGTCGGCACCAAAAGCGGCGGCGCGGTGAACTCCCTCTCCCCTGGCCCCTCTCCCGCGAGGGGAGAGGGGAATGAAGAGGTCGGCGCGTATTTTGATTCATCGGCGGCAAAGTCTGAGTTACTTGGCGGCACACTGTTTTGTGTATCGCCCGGCACTAGCCCCTCTCCCCGTGCGGGAAAGGGGTTGGGGAGAGGGTGGAACGACC
>CAKKSB010000041.1 GCA_919903055.1 Gammaproteobacteria bacterium
ACTCAGCAATTGGTCAAGAATATTTTCCTCACCAATGAACGCACTTTGGTGCGTAAACTCAACGAAGCCTTGATGGCGGTGTTGCTCGACGCCGATTACAGTAAGAATGAAATTCTCGAGGCTTATTGCAACGAGATTTATCTGGGCCAGGACAATCAGCGCGCCATCCACGGCTTCGGGCTGGCCAGCGAGTTTTATTTCGGCCAGCCGCTGGTGGATTTACAGCCTCATCAGATCGCCCTGTTGATCGGCCTGGTGAAAGGACCGTCGTATTACGATCCACGCCGGCATCCGCAACGGGCCTTGGCGCGGCGCAACGTGGTGTTGACGGTGATGGAAGAAGCCGGGCTGTTGCCCGCCGAGCAAGCGGCGCGCGCCCGCAAACAGCCTTTGGACGTGGCGGTGCGTCCGGCGGGGGTATCGAACTATCCCGCCTTCGTCGATCTGGTGCGCCGCCAATTGGGCAGCGATTACCGCGAGGAAGATTTGCGTTCGGAAGGCTTGCGTATCTTCACCACCTTCGATCCCTTGGTGCAGATCGCCGCCGAGCAGGCGGTGAGTAGACGGGTGGCGGCTCTGGAAAAGCAGCGGCGTTTCAAACCCGGCACCCTCGAAGGAGCGGTGCTGGTCACCAATGCCAGCGGCGGCGAGGTGCTGGCGGCGGTGGGCGGACGCGACCCGCGTTTCGCCGGCTTCAACCGGGTGCTGGACGCCGAGCGGCAAGTCGGCTCGCTGATAAAGCCGGCGGTGTATCTGACCGCGCTCGAGCAACCGGCCAAATACACCTTGATCACGCCCTTGGACGATACGCCGCTGGAAATGAAAGTGCCGGGCGGCAAGCTGTGGCGGCCGCAGAACTACGACAAGCAATTTCACGGCACGGTGCCGCTGCACATGGCTCTGGCCCAATCCTACAATGTGCCGACGGTGAAGCTGGGTATCGACGTCGGTATCGTGCGGGTCTTGGAAACCTTGCGCCAGCTCGGCATCGAGCGGAAGATCGACCCTTATCCAGCCATGCTGCTGGGTGCCATGAGTCTCACGCCCTTCGAGGTCACCCAGATGTATCAGACCATCGCCAACGGCGGTTTCCATACGCCGCTGCGGGCGATCCGCGAGGTGGTGAGCGTGCAAGGTACGCCGCTGCAGCGGTATTCCCTGCAACTCGATCAGGCGGTGGACGCCGCGAGCATTTATCTGCTTACCACCGCCATGCAGGAGGTGGTGACCGAAGGGACGGCGCAGGGCTTGTTGTCCCGCTTGCCCGCCGGGCTGACCGTCGCGGGTAAAACCGGCACCACCGACGACCTGCGCGACAGCTGGTTCGCCGGCTTCAGCGGCGACCGGGTGGCGGTGGCCTGGGTGGGCCGCGACGACAATGCCCCGGCCGGTTTCACCGGCGCGAGCGGCGCCATGCAGGTATGGGGCGATTTATTCGCCGCGTTGGAAACCAGTCCCTTGGCGCTGGAAACCCCGGCCGGCGTGGAATGGGTATGGATCGATCCCGCCACCGGCCTGCTCGGCCAGGCCGGGTGCGAGGGGGCCCGCCAATGGCCGTTCAGCGCCGGCTCGGCGCCGACGGAACTGGCGCCTTGCGCACAAGGCGTGGAAGGTACGCTCCAGCGCTCGGTGGATTGGTTAAAAGGTTTTTTTGAATGAACGTGATAAGCAGACTGAAAATCCGCTTCGCGGCCTATGGCATGACGGCGCTGTTGCTCGCGGGCTGCGGCACGCTGCCGTCCGTGGTACATGAACCGGTTGCGCCGCCCGCGCCGGTGGCCAAGTCCAAACCCGCCCCGCCGCCGGTCGGGACGGCGCCGTCCCAACCGGCCGTGACGCAACCCCTGCCGGAAACACCGCCCGCCACCACTGAGCCGTTACCGCCCCCGGCGGAGATCACCGTGCAGCCGATGCCCGCGCCGCCCGCCCCGGCGGTGGTCGCGCTGCTCGACAGCGCCGGGCGCCAGGAACAGGGCGGCCAGTTGGAGAGCGCCGCCGCCACCCTGGAACGGGCCTTGCGCGTGGCCCCCCGCAACGGCACGGTGTGGTATCGTTTGGCGCGAGTACGTCTGGCGCAGGGGCAATGGCAGGCGGCGGCCAACTTGGCGGCCAAATCCAACAGCCTGGCCGGGGCCGACGCCGGGCTGCGCAAGTTGAATTGGACCTTGATCGCCAAGGCCCGCGAACGACTGGGCGACAAGGCGGGCGCGCGGGCCGCCCGTGCCCAGGCGGCGGAGCAGCAGTAAGGCCGGCACTCGCCCGCTGTTTGCGGGCATAATGAATCAGAATCAGCGTTGCGACAGGCGGGGGACGGCGGTGGGGCTTTATCAAGTCGACAAATTGATGAGCGAGGCGCGCCGGCTGGCGCGGGAATACCGTCTCGCCATGGGTAAGCCCCTGCCCGGCATCAGCGCGGAACTGGCGGTGCACGACGCCTGTCGCTTACTCGAACTCGAAGGGGCGCCGGCGGGCGTCGGCGGTTATGACGCGGTCGGCCGCGGCCGCCGCGAGGGCAAACGCATGCAGATCAAAGGCCGCGCGATTTTCGATGAAGGCAAGAGCGGCCAGCGGATCGGCCAGCTCAAGACCGAGCAGCAATGGGACAGCGTGCTGCTGGTGCTCATGGATGAAAGTTACGAGCCTTATGAAATTTATGAAGGCGAACGCGAGGACGTGCTGGACGCGGTGGACAAGACCAGCGGCAACCGCAGCAAGCGCGGCGCCGTATCGGTGGCGCGTTTCAAAGCCATCGCGCGGCTGGTGTGGACCCGGGAAAACGGCGCCGAGGACGACGAGGTGTGGGACAATCAGGCGCGGCGCTGAATGCGGCGATCTGTTTTAACCCAGCTCTTTTTTTCAGGCCATCGTTCCCGTCAGCACGAAAAATCTCATGAAAAATTTATGTCCAGACCAGCGTATTTTCGCGCCCGTGTTTCCAACGCGAAGCCAGGCTGAAACCTTAATTGCCTCTTCATGAATGGACATAAGTGTTCTGTTGAGCTGACGAAGCGGACCCACTTTCTCTGTGGTGGCAGGGTAAGCGCCAGCGTCAGAATTCACATTAATCCTCAAACTTCTTGGCTTCCAATCGCTCCATTTAGTGATCATGTTGGTCAAGCTTGTTTCCCTCGTCATAGGCATGCCGTGACGGCTTAAGTGCTTAGCGTGGGCCTGTGATGAAATTATTGTTGCCAGCCACGTATACTATCGCTCATCTATTGTTTGAGCACCGAGTGTCTCCATCGCTCGCCCGGGTAATCCATGATCAGTTGCGTTGACATACTTGGCGCCGACGGCCCGCTCGCCCGCCATCTGCCCGGCTTCGCGCCGCGCGCGCAGCAGCAGGCCATGGCGGAAGCGGTGGCCGCCGCGCTGGCGCGCGCCGAGGTGCTGGTGACCGAGGCCGGCACCGGCACCGGCAAGACCTTCGCTTATCTGGTACCGGCGCTGTTGTTCAACAACAAGGTCATCGTTTCCACCGGCACCAAACATCTCCAGGATCAATTGTTCCATCGCGACCTGCCGGTGCTGCGCGACGCGCTCAAGCTGCCGGTGAATGCGGCGCTGCTCAAGGGCCGCGCCAATTACCTTTGTCTCCATCGTCTCGATATCGCGGTGAGCGACGGCCGTTTGCCGACCCGCGCCGACGTGGCGGACCTGACCAAGGTCAACCGCTGGGCGGGCCGCACCCGCCGCGGCGACATCGCCGAAGTGGACGACATCGCCGAAGACGCGGTGATCTGGCCGTGGGTCACTTCCACCGCCGATAATTGCCTCGGCCAGGAGTGTCGGCGCTTTTCCGAATGTTTTGTGCTCAAAGCCCGCCGCGCCGCGCAGGAGGCCGATTTGGTGGTGGTCAATCATCATCTGCTGCTGGCCGACATGGCGCTCAAGGAAGAAGGCTTCGGTGAACTCTTACCGGGCGCCGCCGCCTTCATCATCGACGAGGCCCATCAATTGCCGGAGGTGGCGCTGCAATTTTTCGGCACCACCGTCAGCAGCCGGCAACTCTCCGAGTTGAGCCGCGACGTCGTCACCGAACACGCGCGCGAGGCCGGCGACATGCCGAATTTATTACGCGCCGCTGACGTGTTGGATCACGCCGTCGCCGACACCCGCATCGCGTTGGGTCCCACCAGCCGCCGCGCGGCCTGGCAAGAGGCGGCGGCGCAGGCGGCGGTGACCAAGGCCTTGGCGGCGGTTGAAACGGCGCTGGCCCGTCTGCAAGATTTATTGCGCGAGGCCGCGGTGCGCGGCGCGGGACTCAATCAATGTTGGCAGCGCAGCGTCGCCATGGCCGAGCGTCTCGCCGTTTTCAACGGTGCGGAACAAACCGATCACGTGCAATGGTTCGAGACCTACACCCGCAGTTTTTCCCTGCACCTCACGCCGTTCGAAGTGGGCGGGACTTTTCAAAATCAGATGAGTCGTTTCAAGGCCGCCTGGATATTCACCTCGGCGACCTTGGCGGTGGGTGACGATTTCAGCCATTTTTGCGCACACCTCGGTTTGAACGAAGCACTTACCGCGCGCTGGGACAGCCCATTCGATTATCAGCGCAACGCCTTGCTCTATCTGCCGCCGCGCATGCCGCTGCCCGCCGCGCCCGAGTACACCGCGGCGGTGATCGAGGCGGCGTTGCCGATATTGCGGGCGAGCGGCGGACGGGCGTTTTTGTTATTCACCAGTCATCGCGCGCTGCAAGAAGCGGCGCAGCGTTTGCGCGACGTATTGCCGTATCCGCTGCTGGTGCAGGGTACGGCGCCGCGCCGGGATTTACTGCACCGTTTTCGCGAACTGGGCAACGCGGTGTTATTGGGCACCAGCAGTTTTTGGGAAGGAGTGGACGTGCGCGGCGAGGCCTTGTCGGTGGTGATCATCGACAAGCTGCCCTTCGCTTCGCCGGGTGACCCGGTCTTGCAGGCGCGGCTGGACGCCTTGCGCCGCCGCGGCGGCGAGCCGTTTCGCGACGCGCAATTGCCGCAGGCGGTGATCACCTTGAAACAAGGCGTGGGCCGCTTGATCCGCGACGTGGATGATCGCGGCGTGTTGATGTTGTGCGATCCGCGTCTGTTGTCGAAGTCCTACGGCAAGGTGTTTCTCGACAGCCTGCCCGCCATGCGCCGCACGCGGCTACTCGCCGATGTACAAGATTTTTTCGCCGGTGTAGGTGTGATGAGTTCGGCCGGCGATCCACGCCGCGCGGAGAATATCGAATGAAATTGCTGGCCATCGAAACCGCCAGCGAGGCCTGTTCCGCCGCGCTGTATCTCGACGGCGCGCTCAGTGAACGTTACGCGCTGGCGCCGCGCGAACACGCGCGTTTGATTTTGCCGATGGTGGATGAGCTACTGCGTGAAGCCGATCTCTCACCGGGCGTATTGGATGCGGTGGCCTTCGGCCGCGGGCCCGGCGCGTTTACCGGCCTGCGCATCGCCGCGGGCGTGGCGCAGGGCATCGCCTTCGGCGTCGATTTGCCGGTGGTGGCGGTGTCGTCGCTGGCGGCGTTGGCGCAAGGCTTGTATCGCGAGCGCGGCGCGGCGCGGGTATTGGCGGCCATCGATGCGCGTATCGGTGAAGTGTACTGGGGAAAGTACGAAGCGGACGCCACCGGCCTGATGATATTGCGTGGCGAAGAGCGGGTGGTCCCGCCGGGCGAAGTAAGTTTACCTGAAGGCGGCGATTGGCATGGCGTCGGCTCGGCCTGGGGAATCTACGGCGATAGTTTGCGGACGCGGTTGTCGGGGCGACTCGCGACCATCGACGCGGCGCGTTATCCGCGGGCGTGCGATGTCGCGGTGCTGGCCGCGGCCGCCTACCGCCGCGGCGAAGCGGTGAGCGCGGAATTGGCGGCGCCGGTGTATCTGCGCGACGAGGTGGCGGTGAAGCAGCGCTGAGAACCTGATCATGATCTCGCTGAAGGACGCATCGCGGCGTTAAAATCGTCCTCAAAATGCTCATATACTTTGTGTATGCCGTGCTTTTCGGTCGATGTCGCCTTGTGCTGGGAACCCTTCGCTTCGCTCTTCCCATGCTTGAGATCATGAACAGGTTCTGAGGGGATGTCCGCGGTGCGGGAGTGATGGATGGAAAAAAAAGCGCGAATTGAAATTGAATTTTGCACGCAATGCCGCTGGTTGCTGCGGGCGGCGTGGGTGGCGCAGGAACTATTGCTGACTTTCGGCGAGGAGCTGCGCGAAGTGGCCTTGGTGCCGGGCACCGGCGGCATTTTCGACGTGCGGGTGGAGGGTGAGACGCTGTGGTCGCGGCGTGTCGAGGGACGATTTCCCGAGATGAAGGAACTTAAACAACGGGTACGCGACCGGGTGGCACCGGAAAAATCGTTAGGCCATTCCGACCAGGCGAGCGAGTGACGCTGATGATTGACGGGTCGAGAGATCCCTTGGTGGTCCGCTTATGATTTTTTAATCCACGCGACAAAAAAGCCGCATTTGTTTGGCCGCCTGTGCGGGCGAAGCACATTCCTCGCAGAACATGTTGCACCGCGGGCAGGCGGCTTTGCAGCGGCTGGGATTTATTTCAATCAGCCGGCTGTAGTGGTCAGCTAGTCGAAAGTTTAGGATTTTACCGGGCGGGCCGATAAGGATGAGGGCGGATAAATCGCCGAGCGAGACCGCAAGACAATGAACGTCGCGTTTATCAATCCCTTCCTCGAATCGATATTGAATGTATTGAGTACCATGGCGCAGCTCGAGGCCACGCCCGGCCGGCCCATGTTAAAGAATGACGATGTGGCGCGCGGCGATGTGACCGGCGTGATCGGCATGACCAGCGCGTTGGCCAAAGGATCCTTGGCGATCACCTTTTCCGAAGTGATGATTCTGCACATCAGTAAACGGATGTTGGGCGAAGAGAGTAAGGCGATCGATGCCACGGTCACCGATCTGGTGGGCGAGATCACTAATATGGTCACCGGCGGCGCGAAGCGTATCCTCTCCGATCAAGGCTACGATTTCGATCTCGCCATTCCCGCGATTATCGAAGGCAAAGATCATAAGATCATGCACAAATTTCATGGTCCTAAAGTGATCGTGCCATTCACCACCGAAGCGGGCGAATTTTTCGTGGAAGTGTGTTTCGAACAACTCATGTCGATGGAACCGCCCTCTGTCGTCCAAGATCCCACTTTTACCTAACTCCACTCAAAATCCATATTGGGAATAGACGGCTATTTTGCCGCTGTCACCTAAGGTCGTCCCGGCGCGGAAATTTTTTTTGGCTTACAATCAGCGCTCGCCTTTCTCGACCGGATGATCCGCTTCATGCTCAATCCGCCCCTGCATGTTTTGCAATTGACCGACACCCACCTCAGCGCCGATCCGGCCGCGACCTTGATGGGCGTCGAGGTGTTGGCGTCGCTGCGGCGGGTGGTCGCGGCGGCGCGTCAAGATTGCCCGCGGCCCGCCGCGGTGATCGCCACCGGCGACTTGGTGCACGATGAATCCGCCGCGGGTTATCGGCTATTGGCCGGCACGCTCGCCGCGTTGAACGCGCCGGTGTATTGCCTGCCGGGCAATCACGACGACCCGGCGCTGATGCGCGCAGTCTTGCGCGGGAGCGCGGCCCGGTACGCGGACGAATGGGTGGCGGGCCGCTGGTTATTACTGTTTCTCAACACCGCGCAGCCCGGTCAAGTGGCGGGTTATTTGACCGCGCGGGAATTGACCCGGGTACGCGAGAGTCTGCGCCGCCGGCCCGGCCATTTCGCGTTGTTATGTCTGCATCATCCACCGGTGGCGATCGGCAGCCCATGGCTGGACGCTATTGCTTTGCAAAACGGCGCGGAACTGCTGGAACTGGTGGCGGAACACCCCCAGGTGCGCGGCGTGATATGGGGCCATGCCCACCAGGAATACGAGACCGAGTGGCGGGGAGCGCGGCTGTTCGGCACGCCGTCCACCTGCGTGCAATTTTTGCCCGGCGCCGCGCACTGCGCGGCCGACAGCCGTCCGCCCGGTTACCGCTGGTTGCATCTGCATGAGGATGGGCGGATCGACAGCGGCGTCCGGCGGCTGGCGCTGTGATAAACTGCCCGGCCTATTCGAAGGCGGCGATGAGGTGAGACGATGAAGTCATGGGATATGGGCTGGCTGGGCATGCTGCTGCTGATAGTCGCGCCGCTGCCGGCCGCGGCGGAACTCAATATGGTGGAAGGCCATTGGGAGACCATCGTGCAAGTGCAGATGAAAGGCGGCAACTTTCCTATCCCGGCCATCAAATCCAGCCGCTGTCTGACGCGTGACGATCCCATACCCAACGCCCAATCGAATATGCGCTGTCAGATAAAAGACCGCGCCGTGACGGGGAACGACGTGAGCTGGCGTATCGAATGCGGCGACGACCAGGCCACCATGACGGGTGCCGGCAAAGTGACTTACGCCGGCGAGACCTTCAGCGGCGCGATGGATATGCTGGTGAGCAAAGTCGGCGGCGATGAAACCATGCAAATCAAATACACTCTGCGCGGCAACCGTGTCCGCGCCTGCGCCGCCGCGCCGGCCCGGCCCAAATAAGCGCGATTGAGTTGTTATACACGGCGACGTAAATCGTAGTGCGCCCCGTACGCGGAGGCGCCGCTACTTCTGCCGTCATGAGCCGGCGGGGTTCAGCCGGGCACGGTGCTCAAGCTTGCTGCCAGACCGTCATCTCCACGTCGACGCTGTGGTTCTCGTCGGCCAGCCAGAGTTGCTTGTCTTGCACGGTGCAGTTGAGCCGCATATTCCGTTGCGCGAGCTTTTCCAGGGACGCGCTGGTGGCGCGCGGTAGGTTGATCACGGTCAGATTTTTGAAACGGTCCAATTGCGGCCGGTTTTTCTCCCACCACAATTCGGCGGCGTGGCCGCCGTAACTGTAAACGTACACTTGGCTGGCGCGGCCGCAGGCTTTGCGGATGCGTTTCTCGTCCGGCTGTCCCAGTTCTATCCAATTGTCGATGGCACCGGTCATGTCCTTTCGCCAAAGATCCGGTTCGTCCTGGCTGCTGAGACCTTTAGTGAAAGCGAGATCGGGATGGGCATGGCGGGCGAAGGCCAGCACGCGCAGCATCAGCCGCTCGTCGGTTTCCGAAGGATGGCGCGCCAAGGTCAGACTGTGGGTCTGATAGTAGTGGCGATCCAGGTCGGAGACTTGCAGCTCGGCGCGGAAGATGGTTGCTTTGAGGGCCATGGTGGTTTTGGGTTAAGGAAACCGACAAACCGCTACGTGCGGTCTGGTTCGCTGCTCTTGCGCTTCGGTTTGGGCTTGGCCGATTTCTTGGGATGTGGTTTGCCTCCGCCGTGTTTGGGTTTGTCATGGCGCGGCGCGGATGATGGACCAGGCTGGTATACGGTTTGACCGTCATTGCCGCCGAGCACGCTCAAGCGCAGCTGATGGCCGCACACCCAGACCTTGGTCAGGTGTTTGAAGATGTCCTTGGGCATGCCTTCGGGAAGATCGACGGTGCTGTAGTCGTCATAGAGTTTGATGTGGCCGATGTTCTGGCTGTCCATGCCGGCTTCGTTGGCGATGGCGCCGACGATGTTTTTCGGCTGCACGCCGTGTTCGCGGCCGACTTCCATGCGGTAACGCACCATGCCCGCTTCCACCGACCGTTCCGCGCTATGATTGCGCCGGGGCTCGTCGCCGCGGCCGCGCGGTTTTTCCGGGCGGGGCGCGCGGTCCTCACGGTCCTCGCGTTCGGCGCGCGCGGGCGGCGGTGCGATTTTTTCCGCGACAGGCAACAGCGGCCGTTCTTTTTGCACGAGGAAGGCCAGGGCCGCGGCGATTTTATCGACGGCGACGTCATGTTCCCGTTGATAATCGATGATCACCTTTTC
>CAKKSB010000042.1 GCA_919903055.1 Gammaproteobacteria bacterium
GATCAAGGGGTCAGATTCTTAAGTAACCTCCATGCTGCACATTTCATCACACGTCATCATTCCAGACTCTGAAATCGATATCCATGCGATGCGGTCGCAGGGTGCGGGCGGGCAGAACGTCAACAAAGTCTCGACCGCCATTCATTTGCGTTTCGATATCGCCGCTTCGTCCTTGCCGGATTTTTACAAGCAGCGTCTGTTCAAGCTCAGCGATAAACGCATCAGCAAGGACGGAGTGATCATCATCAAGGCGCAGCAATATCGCAGCCAGGAAAAAAACCGCGACGAGGCCTTGAGCCGTTTGCAGGAATTGCTTCGAAGCGTCGCGGTGGTGAACAAGAAACGCGTCGCGACCGCACCCGGCAAGGGGGCGCGGCAACGGCGTTTGGATGAAAAGGGACTGCGCGGCAAAGTGAAAGTGTTGCGGGGCCGCGTCGCGGGTGAAGGCGAGTGATGCACGGCCAGTCATGCGGGGATTCGATGAGCGGGCTGAACGGGAGTAGTGAGTGAATCCGGATTTATCGCATTACACCCGGCTGGGCGGTGAGCAGGCGGTGCGCCGTTTGGTGGACCGCTTTTATGATTTGATGGAGACGTTGCCGGAGGCGCGAAAGATACGCGAGCTCCATCCAGCGGACATGGCGGGTTCGCGCGATAAATTATTCAAGTTTCTCTCCGGTTGGCTGGGCGGCCCGTCTTTGTACATTGAAGAGTACGGTCACCCGCGCTTGCGGGCGCGGCATCTGCCGTTCCCCATCGGCCCGGCGGAGCGCGACGCCTGGATGACGTGCATGCGGCAGGCGCTGGCGGAACTCGATATCGATCCCATGCTGCGTCAACAATTATTGCAGTCATTGAGCAATACCGCGGACCATATGCGTAATCGTTAGTGGGGGGACGTCGCTATCTCCGCGATGTTGGCCGTTTGAGCGCAGTTCGCGGCGTCTTCTATGATTGGTTAGTCGGCTTTTTTATCACACGCCGATATTTTCGCTCTGATGCACATGATTTTGCCAACGGAGTAACAGCATGACCCAAATCAATCTCATGGCCCTGCGCCATTCGGCGTTTTACAGCCCTTATTTAATGACTATCGCGGGCGGCTATTTGCGCGACGAGGGGCTCGAGCCGCGTTATTCCGTCGCCACGCCCGAGCGCGGTGTGATAGACGCCCTCCGCGCCGGGGACTGTCACGTCGCGCAATCGGCGGTGGCGACTTCGTTCGCGGCGCTGGAGCGCGGTGAGACGCCGGACGTCGTGCACTTCGCGCAGATCAATGGCCGCGACGGTTTTTTTCTGGCGGCGCGAAAACCGGATCCGCACTTCACTTGGGACAAACTTGCCGGCCAGCGGGTGCTGGCCGATCATTTTTTTCAACCGCTCGCGATGTTCAAGTATGCCCTGCACCGCGCCGGCGTGGATTACGCGGCCTTGGAAATGATCGACGCCGGCGATGTGGAGGCGATGGAGCGGGCCTTTCGCGCCGGCGCGGCGGATTACGTCCATCTGCAAGGCCCCTTGCCGCAGCAATTGGAGCACGAGGGCAGCGCTTTCGTGGTCGCGGTCGTGAGCGATCTGGTGGGACCGGTGGCCTTCAGCAGTTTGTGCGCGTCACGCGCATGGCTGGCGTCGGACCTGGCGCGCGCCTTCATGCGCGCTTATCGCAAGTCGCTGGGTTATGTGATCGCCGCGCCGGCGGAAGAGATCGCGGCGCGTCTGCACGACGCGGGATTTTTCACCACCATCCACCGCCATGTGTTGATGGAGACCATCAACGCCTATCAGCGGCTGGGTTGTTGGAACGCCGAGCCGGCCATCCCGCGCGGCGATTATGAAAACCTGTTGCGGGTGTTCCGCCATAGCGGCTTGATCAACCGCGACCATGCCTATGAACTGGCGATCGTGCCGCCGCCGGGCTGAGCCCGGACGGCGCGCGGCCGCTGAGCGACGCCGCGCGCTTAATAACGGCCGTGGGTCTTGTTGATGTAATTGCTGAGTTGCTGGGTTTCCTGATTCATGCGCATCAAGTTGCTGTGGGTGATGCGGAACAAGGCGCGCATGACTTTGTAGACGATGCGCGGATGTTTTTCCAATAACGATTCGAAGGCGTCCGGTTCCAGAGTGAACACCGTGGCGGGACCCAGGGCGCGCAGGGTGGCTTTGCGCGGCGCGCGATCGACGAAGGCGCGGGTGCCGGCGCATTCGCCCTCGGTCATGGTGTAGACCGGTTGATCGACGCCGTCGATATTGCTGAGCACGCTGAGCTTGCCCTCGGCGAGCACGAACAGGGTTTGCGCCGCGCCGCCTTCGGCGGTGAGCAGTTCGCCGTCGCGCAGATGGCGCACGCCCATGGTTTCCGCCAGCACTTTGGCCTCGTCCTCGTGAAGTTCGGCCCCGAGAGCCGAGGTGCGGACTTTGTTGTACTCCGGTTGATCGCTCATCGTCGTCAGTCTCCTCTCAGAGCCGGGGTCGGCTGATTCCATTCTACTGCAATTGCGCGGCGGCACACCGTCCCGCTCGCTTATAATAGCGATCATTTTCCCGGACAGTCGAGAGTCTTCTGGCCCGCGTCCGCTTGAGATGAGGATGAGCGTGTCCGCATGGCGGCCGAAGAGGCAATATAAAAGTGACGGCTGATATGCACTATCCCGATCTTCCGCTCAGCGATCGCCATGCGCGCCTTGACACCCTGCTCGACGAACTGGCCTGGTTGTGGCGTCCGCAACCTTATAAAACCGCGCGGCCGCCGTGGTGCGGGCGCTTACCCGCATTGACCGATACGTTGCTGGGTTTGTCCGAGGCCGCGCTTCTCGCTTTGGAGGATGACAATACTGCCTTGCTCGAGATGATCGCCGCCCATGTGCCGAGCGCGGCGGGTTTAGCGGAATTGAACCGGTTTCCCGACCGCACGGCGGCGGCGCTCGCCGGCATCGGCCCGCAAATGGTGTGGGCCATTCCCGGCCGCAAGTGGACGCAGATCACCGCTTTCGCCCGCGCCTTGGGGCCAGTGCGCGGGCCGTTGCTGGAGTGGTGCGGCGGCAAGGGTCATCTCGGCCGCTTGCTCGCCGCGCAAGGTGCCGCGCCGGTGTTGACCGTGGAGCGCGATCCGCGTCTATGTGAGGAAGGTGTCGTATTGGCACGACGCGCGCGCGTGACGCAAGACTTCCAGGTCGTCGATGTGATGTCGCCCGCCGCCATGGAGTTGATCGGCGGCCATCATGTGGTCGCGCTGCATGCCTGCGGTGAGTTGCATCGCCAGTTGCTGCGCGACGCGGTGACGGCGGGTGTCGCCGCGCTCGATGTCGCGCCCTGTTGTTACGCCGTGGGCGCCGCTGCCGTCTATCAGCCGTTGTCACCAACCGCGCGGCTCATGCTGACGCGGGACGATTTGCGCCTTGCCGTCACCGAAACCGTCACCTCGCAGCCGCGGGTCGTGGCGCTGCGCGACCGGGAAATGGCCTGGAAATTGGGTTTCGATCTGCTGCGGCGCAAAGTTACCGGCCATGATGAATATCTGTCCATCAATCCCATCGATAAAAATTGGCTGGCGCTGGACTTCGTGGAATTCTGCCGCCGCTTGGCGGCGCGCGAAGGCGTGGCGGTGCCGGCCGCGGTGGCGTGGGACGCTTACGAAGGACACGGCTGGCGGCGTCAACGCGAAACCCGGCGGCTGTCGCTGGCGCGTCACGCCTTCCGTCGCTCCTTGGAAGTGTGGCTGGTGCTGGATATGGCGGACTATCTCGTTGCGCGGGGTTACGCGGTGGACGTCGGCACTTTTTGCCCGCGCCAGGTGACGCCGCGCAATATTTTACTCTCGGCGCGGCGGCCGGAGCCGCTGTCTCGGAGCGCGGTACCCGCCGGTTGATCCTGCCACGGCATCCGTTGCTCCCCAAGCTGCCGATGATGACGGTTCGGCGGTGCCAGCCAACCTGCGCGCCGCCGTGCCCCTGGCTCCGGCGAACTGCTACACTAGCCCAATTTTCCAATCCCCATGATTTTTTGAGGCAGGCATGGCAGGGCATAGTAAATGGGCCAATATCCAGCACCGCAAGGGCGTGCAGGACGCCAAGCGCGGCAAGCTGTTCACCAAATTAATTCGTGAGATCACCGTCGCGACCCGCATGGGCGGCGCGGACGCGGCGTCCAATCCCCGCCTGCGCACCGCCATCGACAAAGCCCTCACCGGCAACATGACCCGCGACACCGTCGAGCGCGCCATCAAGCGCGGCGCCGGCGAGATGGACGGGCAGAATTATGAAGAAGTGCGTTACGAGGGCTACGCCCCGGGCGGCGTGGCGGTGATGGTGGACTGCATGACCGACAACCGCCACCGCACCGTTGCCGACGTGCGCCATGCTTTCAATAAATGTGGCGGCAATCTCGGCACCGACGGCTCGGTGGGATATTTATTCACTAAAGCCGGCGTATTCAGTTACGCGGCCGGTAGCGATGAAGACCGCATCATGAACGTCGCGCTGGAAGCGGGCGCCGACGACATCGTGAACAATGAGGACGGTTCGGTGGAGGTGTTGGCCGCGCCGGAACGTTTCGAGGCTGTCAAAACCGCGCTGCTGGCGGCGGGACTGATACCGGAATCCGCCGAGATCACCATGCGCGCCGCGGTCAGCGTCGAACTCGGCGCCGAGGACGCAGCGAAGATGGTAAAAATGGTGGAGATGCTGGAAGACCTGGACGACGTGCAGAACGTCTATTCCAATGCGGATATTTCCGAAGAGGTATTGGATCAATTGTAATGTCCGAGTCGAGAGGGCAGATGATGGAAAGCTTGTTACCTTTTAACTCGGCACATGACCAGTCAATTTCGGTAATCGGGCGATGACCCGCATCCTCGGCATCGATCCGGGTTCGCGCATCACGGGTTACGGCCTCATCGAGCTGCGCGGCCGCCAGGCGGTGTACCTCGCCAGCGGCTGCGTGCGCATGGAGGATGAAGAATTCCCCGAGCGATTGCGGATCATTTTTGAAGGCTTGGGACGCATCGTCGCGGAATACCGGCCCGACGAGGTGGCGATCGAAAAAGTCTTCGTGCAGCGCAATGTGGATTCCGCCCTCAAACTGGGCCAGGCCCGCGGCGCGGCGTTGTGCGCGGTGATGAATCGCGAGCGGCCGGTGGCGGAATATTCCGCCACTCAAATCAAGCAGGCGCTGGTGGGCCGCGGCGGGGCGAGCAAGGAACAGGTACAACACATGGTGACGACGCTGCTGCAACTTTCAAACACCCCGCAGGCCGACGCCGCCGACGCGCTGGCCTGCGCTCTCTGTCACAGTCACACCCGCCAAACCCTGGCGGCGCTGCCCGTCGCGACGCGCGGCATGCGCGCGGGACGCTGGCGATGATCGGCCGGCTGCGCGGCAAACTGCTGGAGAAGCAGGCCCCTCATGTGCTGATCGACGTGCAAGGGGTGGGTTATGAAGTCGAGGTGCCGCTCACCACGTATTTCAAATTGCCGGCGCTGGGCGACGAGGCGGTGCTACACACTCACCTCATCGTCCGCGAAGACGCCCACATCCTCTACGGCTTCGCCACTGAGAGCGACCGCGCGTTGTTTCGCGATTTAATCAAGGTCAACGGCGTGGGCGCCAAGCTGGCGGCGGCGATTTTATCCTGCATCGCGGTGGATGATTTCGTGCGCTGCGTGCGCGACAACGACGTGGCCCGCCTCACCCGCTTGCCCGGCGTCGGCAAGAAAACCGCCGAGCGTCTGGTGATGGAGATGCGCGATCGGCTCAAGGCCAAGGCGGAAAGCCTGTCGCTGATCAAGGCCGAGACGGTGGCGGGCGCCGCGCCGCCGGCATCCACCGCGGTGAACGACGCCATCAGCGCCTTGATGGTGCTGGGCTACAAACCGCCCGACGCCAGCCGCATGGTGTTGCGCATCGATACCGAAGGTTTGGAGTGCGAGGAAATCATCCGCCGCGCCTTGCAGGGCCTGGGCAAGTGAGGCGCGGAATTTGCGCGATATTGCGTGAACGGCAAAGGAGCGGCAACGTGAAATATTTAATGATCGTAAATATTGCCCGCGCCGACGATGCGCGCGTTCCAGTCCGGCGTATAAACCGATGATCCACAGCGACCGCCTCACTTCCGCCGCCGCGGGTGCCGAAGACGAAGTCATCGACCGCGCCATCCGTCCCAAGGCCCTGGCCGATTACGTCGGCCAGCCGGCGGTGCGCGAGCAGATGGAGATCTTCATCCACGCCGCCCGCAAACGCGGCGAGGCGCTGGATCATACCCTCATCTTCGGGCCGCCCGGTCTCGGCAAAACCACGCTCGCCCACATCATCGCCAACGAGCTCGGCGTGAATCTGCGCCATACTTCCGGCCCGGTGCTGGAACGGGCCGGCGATCTCGCCGCGCTGCTCACCAATCTCGAACCGCGCGACGTGTTGTTCGTCGATGAAATACATCGTTTGAGCCCGGTGGTGGAAGAAGTGTTGTATCCGGCCATGGAGGATTACCAGCTCGACATCATGATCGGCGAGGGCCCCGCCGCGCGTTCGATCAAACTCGACCTGCCGCCCTTCACCCTGGTGGGCGCGACCACCCGCGCCGGCCTGTTGACCTCGCCCTTGCGCGACCGCTTCGGCATCGTCCAGCGCCTGGAGTTTTACAGTACCGATGATTTGATTTCCATCGTTCAGCGCTCCGCGGCGATTTTGGGTCTGGAGCTTGACCGTGACGGCGCGACTCAAATCGCCCGCCGCTCGCGCGGTACGCCGCGCATCGCCAACCGCCTGCTGCGGCGGGTGCGCGACTACGCCGAGGTCAAGGCCGACGGCCGCATCAGCGGTGGTGTGGCGGACCTGGCCTTGAACATGCTGGACGTCGATCGCGAAGGCTTCGACATGATGGACCGCAAGCTGCTGCTCACGCTCATT
>CAKKSB010000043.1 GCA_919903055.1 Gammaproteobacteria bacterium
GCCAGCATCAGTTCGCAAGCGCGCTCGAAGTGTTCGTCCACCCGCTCGGCGAGGGCGGCCACCGCTCTGGCTTCGATCTCCAACACCGCCAGCCCCAAGGTCCGGAAGCGCTGATCGGCCGGCTGGGCCGGCGCGGATTTATTCGTCACGGTCATCGTCATCCTAAATTTTTATACGGCCTCGGGGTAACCGAGTTCCGCCAGTTTTCTCGCCAGCGCCGCGCGCTCCAAACCCTCGCCGTGCACCGTGACCGGTCCGCCGGGCGCCTTCACGTCTATTTCATTCACGCCGGGCAGTCCGGCCAAGCCCTGTTGTATGGTACTGGCGCAACCGCCGCACTTGACGTTTTTCACCGCGAAAATTTCGGTCTGCATAGCGTTCATCCCGTCGTGCGCCGCCGTCTCGGCCGGGCGCCCATCTTCCCACGGGCCGCGCCCGCTGCCAACCGCGGGCTAGCCCGCGGCATAATAGTCGAGCGCAATTCCCGCGAACACCACCGCGCCGAACCAGTTGTTGTTCAAAAAGGCCTTGAAACAACCGGCGCCGTCGCGGCGGCGGATCAAATACAACTGATAAGCCACCAAGCCCGCCGCGGGTGCCAAGCTCAGATAATAGATATCGCCCAGGCCGGCTTGTTTTCCCACCAAGGCCAAGCTCAACAACACCATGGCCTGCAATAAGGCGATCAACAGCCGGTCGGCCTCGCCGAATAGAATCGCGGTGGATTTGACGCCGATCCGCAGATCATCGTTGCGGTCCACCATGGCATACATGGTGTCATACGCCGTCGCCCACAAGATGGTGGCGACGAACAGCAGCCAGGCCAGCGGCGGCACCGCGCCGGTCTGGGCGGCGAAGGCCATCGGCACCGCCCAGCCGAAGGCCATGCCCAGCACCACTTGCGGCAGATGGGTATAGCGCTTCATGAAGGGATACACCGCCGCCAGCACCACGCCGCCCAAGGACATCAGGATGGTGAGCGGATTCATCAGCAGCACCAGAGCGAAGGCCGTCAGACACAAGGCGGCGAACAGCCACAAGGCCTCGCGCGGCGCCACCTTGCCCGCCGCGATCGGCCGCCCCTTGGTACGCGCCACGTGGGGATCGACATGGCGGTCGGCGTAATCGTTGATCACACAGCCGGCGGAACGCATCAGCACCACGCCTAACACGAAGACCGTCACCACCAGCGGATCGGGATGGCCGGCGCCGGCGATCCACAGCGCCCACAAGGTCGGCCACAGCAGCAATAAAATACCGATGGGCCGGTCGAGCCTCATCAATAAAGCGTATTGGCGGAGCCGCTCCATCACCATCACCTTTCCAAAGCCACACCGCGCGGCGATGTCGGCGATACGCGCTGCGTCCGCCCCTGCAACAGCGCCGGCAAAAAGATTTCGCTTACCAGCAAAGGCCGCTCCTGCAAATGAAACACTGAACGCCGACCCCAGATCGTAGCGTTCTTCGCCGCTACGTCCGCCATGGCGCGGGTAAACAAGGGCTCGCCTCGCTGCAAACACACCACGTCCACCACGCCGCGCCGCAGACTGCGGTCGGCGAACAGCGCGGCACCCAGCGGCCGGCTGCCGAGTCGGGTCAAACGCCGCTGGCGCCCACGCAAACTGCTCACCGGTATCACCGTGCGGGCGAACACCAACGGCGTATCGCCGCACAATAAATGCACCTCGCGAATTAAGCTCCGTTCCGCCGCCGCCATGCCCAGCATCCGTCGCTCATCGGCAGTGGGCCGCCCCCAAAACTGGCGGCGCACCGCTACTCGAAAAGCGCCGCCGCAACGCCGCCGCAGGCGATGAGTGAGCGAGCCGGTATCCAACAGCCAGTCCCACAACTCGGCCGACACGGCGCTGCGCAGATAATGGCGCGCCGGCCGCCAGCGTGGCGCATGGCGCTGGGTGCTTCCGTAAATCATCAATGAGTATTACCCGGAAAGACGAATCGGCAATTCTACGCGGTCGCCTCACCCCGTCACAATAAAGGGCTGAAAATCACTACAGATACCGTTCTAATCGTTTTGTCGGCGCTGAAAATCGGTGCATTCAACGTCGGGCGCTAATGTCATTTCATACATCACCAAACTGCACCGCCTCGCCCAGCCAGCGGCGGATCAGCGGCGCCACATGGCTGGGATAGTCGCGCAATAAACGCTGCGCCGCCGCGTCGACTTTCGGAATCAATGCCTGATCACGCAGCACATCGGCGATCTTGAGTTGCAGCAAGCCGCTCTGGCGCGTGCCCAGCACTTCGCCGGGGCCGCGAATTTCCAAATCACGGCGGGCGATCTCGAAGCCGTCGTTGGTCTCGCGCAAGGTGGCGAGACGGGCGCGGCCCTGCCGCGACAGCGGCGGCTGGTACATCAGCACGCAGGCGCTTTTCTGATTGCCGCGGCCGACCCGGCCGCGTAATTGATGCAATTGCGCGAGGCCGAGACGTTCGGCATTTTCGATCACCATCAAGCTGGCGTTGGGCACGTCGACACCGACTTCGATCACCGTGGTTGCGACCAGCAGATCGATATCACCAGCCTTGAAGGCCATCATCACCGCCTCTTTCTCCGTGCCTTTCATGCGGCCGTGTACCAGAGCCACCCGCAAATCGGGCAGTGCCTCCGCCAATATCACCACGGTGTCTTCCGCCGCCTGGCATTGCAGCACTTCGGATTCTTCAATGAGCGTGCATACCCAATAGGCTTGACGGCCGTCGCGGCAGGCAAGCTTTACCCGCTGCACCACTTCATCGCGACGGCTGCCGGGCACCACCACTGTTTCCACCGGCTGGCGGCCGGGCGGCAGTTCGTCGATCACCGACACATCGAGATCGGCATAAGCGGTCATCGCCAAGGTGCGCGGAATAGGGGTCGCGGTCATGATGAGTTGGTGCGGATAACGGCCGCTGTCATTACCCTTTTCCCATAAGGCGAGGCGCTGATGCACGCCGAAGCGGTGCTGCTCGTCGATCACCACCAGCCCGAGTTTTTTGAAATTCACTTCATCTTGAAACAACGCATGAGTGCCGACTGCTACCTGCGTCTCGCCGCTCGCGAGCCGCGCGATCGCCGCCGTGCGCGCCGACGCTTTGAGCTTACCGGCGAGGCTGTCGATGCGCACCCCCAGCGGCGCCAGCCACGCGCCGAAGTTGCGCCAGTGCTGTTCGGCGAGCAATTCAGTCGGCGCCATCACCGCCGCCTGATAACCGGCCTCGACCGCGGCAAGCACCGCCGCCGCCGCGACCAAGGTTTTGCCGGAACCGACATCGCCTTGCACTAGCCGCTGCATGGGATGGGCGCGTTGCAAGTCCGCGGCGATTTCGCCGATCACCCGTTGCTGCGCGCCGGTGAGCCGAAACGGCAAACTTTGTTGCAAGTCTGCGAATAATTCGCCCGGCCCGCGCAACACCGGCGCGCGATGCCGCTCCACCCGCGCCCGCAATTGACGCAGACTCAAATGATGAGCGAGCAGCTCTTCGAATGCCAAACGCTGCTGGGTAGGATGACGTCCCGCGAGCAATTCATCGACCGGCGCATCCACCGGTGGCCGGTGTACGTAGCGCAAGGCCGCCGCAAGGTCGGGCAGCCGCAGCGTCGCCAACAGTTCCGCGGGCAACCAATCTTCGACGCCGGCGCCGTCGTTCAAGCGCGCCAGCGTCTGGCCGGTGAGATTGCGCAACGTGAGTTGATGCAATCCTTCGGTGGTCGGATAAATCGGCGTGAGAGTTTCTTCGATCTCGTCGCCATTCATCGCGTCCGCCGACACCGGGCGGTATTCGGGATGAACCATTTCCAAAGTGACGGCGCCGCTGCGCACTTCGCCGTAACAGCGCAGCCGCACGCCACGCTGCAAGGCGTCGCGCTGCTTGGCGTTGAAATGGAAAAAGCGCAGGGTAATACTGCCGGTGCCGTCACTGACGCGGGACAATAAAGTGGGCCGTTTGCCGTAACGTAATTCGGTGAGCTGCACTTCACCTTCGATCACCGCCTGGTCGCCGACGCTCAAGGCACCGATGGGCACCAGCCGGGTGCGATCCTGATAACGAGCGGGTAAATGAAACAAAACATCTTGCGCAACGCGGATGCCCAACCGTTCGAGGCGCGCCGCCAGCCGCGGGCCCACGCCTTTAAGCTGGGTGACCGGCCCGATCAATTCCGCCGTTTGAGTCATAGCCGCATGCTGAATGGTGGAAGTCGAGATCGCCATGGCGGGAGATGAATGGCGGTCGGCGCGAGGGCGTTGCCCTGCCTCAGTCCGCCAATACCATCACCCCGTCCGCCTCCACCGCCGCCCCCTTGGGCAGCGCCGCCACGCCGATCGCGGCGCGGGCCGGATAAGGCTCGCGGAAATAAGCGGCCATCACTTCGTTGACCAGCGGGAAGTGGGCGAGATCGGTGAGAAAGATGTTGAGTTTGACCACGTCGGCCAGAGTACCGCCCGCCGCCTCGGCCACTGCTTGCAAGTTATCGAAGACTTGGGCGATTTGCGCGCGCATATCGCCGTCGTGTAGCTGCATGGTGGCCGGTACCAGCGGAATTTGGCCGGAAAGGTACACGGTGCCGCCGATCCGCACCGCCTGCGAATAAGTACCGATCGCCGCCGGCGCCCGATTGGTATTGATGATGTCGCGAGTCATGTTGCTTTAGCCTTTCGTTCTTGTGATGCGCGCCACGATGTCGATGGAACGGACCCGACGAATCACCCGCGCCAAGTGGCCGCGGTCGTGCACTTCCACCAGCATGGTCAACGCGGTGTAGCGGCCGTCCCGTTCTTCCATGCTGACATTGTCGATGTTCGCCTCCATCTCGGCAATGCCGGCGGCCACCGTGGCCAGCGCACCGCGCTGATTGGCCACTTCGAGACGGATTTCCACCGGGAAATCACCCTGCACTTCCGACTCCCAGGCCACGTCGATCCATTTTTCGGGCCGGTTGCGGAATTCCGTGAGGTTCTTGCAACTGGCGGTATGAATGACGATGCCGCGGCCGGCGGTGACGAAACCGACGATGGGATCGCCGGGAATGGGCCGGCAACATTTGGCGTAAGCCACCACCATGCCCTCGGTGCCTTTGATGGCCAAAGGCCGCGGCGCGTCGCGCTCGCCGCCGCCGCGCAGCCAGGCCGGCACATAGCGGGTGATGGCCTTCTTGAACACACCGGATTTGGAATCGGAGGGCAGCGTTTCCAAGTCGGCTACCAAATGGCGCGCCACCAAGGCCGCGACCCGGTTGCCGAGACCGATGCTTTCCAGCAAATCATCGGCGCTGATGAACTTGAGTTCCTTGATGGTGGCGGCCAAACGTTCCGGCGCAAGTTGTTCGAAACTCAGCGAACTGGCGGCCAGGGAGCGGTCGAGCAAACGGCGGCCCAATTGGATGGCCTCTTCCCGTTTGAGGTTCTTCAAATAGTGGCGGATATTCGCCCGCGCCTTGCCGCTGACCACGAAGTTGAGCCAGGCCGGATTGGGGCGCGCGCCGGGCGCGGTGATGATCTCCACGGTCTGGCCGTTGCCGAGCTGGCTGCGTAATGGGGCCAAACGGCGGTCGATTTTGGCGGCGACACAAGTGTTGCCCACGTCGGTGTGGACGTTGTAGGCGAAGTCCACCGCGGTGGCGCCGCGCGGCAGCTTCATGATCTCGCCCTTGGGTGTGAACACGTAGACCTCGTCGGGGAAAAGGTCGATCTTGACGTTTTCCAAAAACTCCAGGGAATTGCCGGCGTTTTTTTGCATCTCGAGCAGACCGCGCAACCATTCCCGCGCCCGCACCTGGGCGCTGACGCCGCTGCCGTCGCCGGTTTTATAAAGCCAGTGAGCGGCGATGCCGGCCTCGGCCACGGTGTCCATTTCCTCGGTGCGGATCTGCACCTCGATGGGCACGCCGTAAGGCCCGAACAACACGGTGTGCAGGGATTGGTAACCGTTGGCCTTGGGGATAGCGATGTAGTCCTTGAACTTACCGGGCACCGGTTTGTAGAGATTGTGCACCGCGCCCAACACCCGGTAACAGGTATCGACTTTATCGACGACGATGCGGAAGGCATAGACGTCGAACACCTCGGAGAACGGCAAGGCCTTTTGCCGCATTTTGCGATAGATGCTGTAGATGTGTTTCTCGCGGCCCACCACCCGGGCCGGCGGCCCCTCTTCGCTGAGGCGCTGCTCCATCATGCCTTGAATCTTGGCGACGATTTCCTTGCGGTTGCCGCGCGCCTTCTTTACCGCCTCGGCCAGCACACGGTGGCGATGGGGATAAAGCCCGGCGAAGCCGAGGTCTTCCAATTCCAAACGGATGGCGTTCATGCCCAGCCGGTTGGCGATGGGCACGTAGATTTCCAGGGTCTCGCGGGCGATGCGGCGGCGCTTGGCCGGCGGCAGGGCCGACACCGTGCGCATGTTGTGAACCCGGTCGGCGAGCTTGACCAGGATCACCCGGATGTCGCGCACCATGGCCAGCATCATCTTGCGGAAGTTTTCGGCCTGGGCCTCGGCCTTGCTGCTGAAGCGGATCTGGGTGAGCTTGCTCACCCCGTCCACCAGCTCCGCGACCTCGGCGCCGAACTGGGTGGCGATGTGCTCCTTGGCGGTGGGGGTGTCTTCGATCACGTCATGGAGAATGGCCGCCATGATGCTCTCGTGATCCATGCGCATCTCGGCGAGGATGCGCGCCACCGCGATGGGGTGTTGCACATAGGGTTCACCGGAGGCGCGCTGCTGGCCGGCGTGGGCGGCGGCGGCGAAATCGCAAGCGCGGCGCACGCCCTCCACCTGCGAGGGTTCAAGATAGGAAGCGAGCAGCGTGCAGAGATCGCCGATCACCGCGCGGGTGGAATCTTGTGAGGTATCGGCGAGAGTGTGACTGGGCGCTGGATTATTCAAGGCTGCCGGGCAAAGGGAGGAGTATCACTCCTCACCCGCGTCCTCGCGGCCGGGCGCTACTTGCACGGCGGCCTTTTCACCCACCTCGGCCTCCAGTTCGGCGCGCTGGGCTTCGGTCATTTCGGCGGAGTGGACGAATTCATCGGCGGGCACCTGATCGAGGATCGACACATCCACCAGACCCTCGGCGATTTCACGCAAGGCCATTACGGTGGGCTTGTCGTTTTCCCAGGGCAGGCCGGGCTGTACCGTGCCGTTGGCCAGCTGACGCGCGCGCCGGGTGGCGATCAACACCAGTTGAAAACGGTTGTCGACGTTGTCCAAACAATCTTCTACAGTGACTCGCGCCATGAATTTCCCCTTGAGCGTGAAGCAATAACAGTGACCGGTGAGTATACCCCGTCTGCCGCGCCATTGGGAATGGCGGGCCGGTCAGGCCTTCAACAAGGCTGCCAGAATTTCCTGATAACGCTGAGCCTGGGGCTCGCGCCGCAGATGGTGCGCGCGGACGATGGCTTCCATGTCACCTTCCGCCCGTACGAAATCATCGTTGATGACCAGGTAATCGTATTCATTATAGTGCGACATCTCGGCCACCGCGTCGCGCATGCGGCGGGCGATCACCTCCTCGCCGTCCTGGCCGCGGTCGCGCAACCGTTGCTCCAGCGCCTGGCGGGAGGGTGGCAGGATGAAGATACCCACCGCGCCCGGAAAGGCGGCCCGCACCTGGCGTGCGCCCTGCCAATCGATCTCCAGCAGCACGTCGCGGCCCTCGGCGAGCTGGACCTGGATACCGGCTTTGGACGTGCCATAAAAGTTATCGAAGACCTGGGCATGTTCGAGAAAGGCGCCGGCGGCGACCATGGCCTTGAAGTCCGCCACCGTGACGAAATGATAATCCACGCCGTCGCGTTCCCCCGGCCGCATGGCGCGGGTGGTGTGCGACACCGACAGGGCCATGGTCGGCAGGCGCGCCAGCAGGGTGCGCACCAGGCTGGTTTTGCCCGCCCCGGACGGCGCGGAAATGATGTAAAGCGTTGCGTGAGACATGCTGTTTCGAATATCGGGTTCCGGATTGAAATTTTGGAGCGCGGCTAACGCGCGGTTCGTTACGCACCGCCGCCGACGTCACGCGCTTCCCGCCCCGCACCGGCGGCGGACGCGCCCTGTTTCGATGTCGCAGCGCTTCTCGGACTGGCGGACTTTACCGGCGGAATGTAGAACGGCCATCCCCATGGCCGGTACGCCGCCCGAATTTATACGACATTTTTACCTGCTCGCGATTATGCGGCATATCTTCATGACGAGGAAACATTTTTTCGCCCGTCAGACTGGTCCAGCCACACATGCCGCCCCTTGTTTGCCGTCGGCCTCCCTCGGTCTCGCGGTGTTCGCGCGGAACGTTTGGAAAAGCCGCGTGTTGCAGTTCGCTACCGGTGAGGGAACCATCGCGGCATCGCCGTTTTCAACACCCAATATGCAAGCCTTGCAGACTCACCATAACCGTCAGTTTCTCTCCATTCTGGCCTTCGTCCGAACGACGGGATATTTGCACGCGAGCAGAAAATCTATCGACAAAATTGATGATTGTTATGCCAAAAAAAATCGGGGCCGCCTTCTCTAAAGTTATTTTCAAAATTGTCGTTAGTCCAAGGGCGCCGCATAACCAAATCATAAATTATTAATGCAGCGCAAAGATGACTTCTCACTCTGATTCGTAAGTTCGTAGCCAACCGGAGGCTCCACTTCTTGGGTGTGATGGGATTCTGCTAATGACTGCGCTGTCACTCCGCAACGGAACCTTTGGAATTTTAAAAGGGGAAATATCATGGATCCGATTCTTGGTCAGATCATTTTGTGGCCGGTGTCCTGGGTGCCGGAGGGTTGGGCGCTGTGCGATGGCACGGTCATTCCCGTCAATCAAAATCAGGCACTCTACTCGCTCATCGGGAATACCTATGGCGGCAGCGCGGGTTCCACCTTCGCATTGCCCGACCTGCGCAATATGGTGCCGATGGGTTCGCAGTATATGAACCAGATCGGCGGCAAGCAGGGGGCGGCGACGGCCTCGGTGAACGCGGTCGGCGGCGGTGCGGCCGTCATCGGCGTTAACAATCTTCCCGCGCATACCCATGCCGCGACGTTCAATCCCTCCGGCGGCGGCGCGAGCGTGAATATCGCCATACCCGTGGATAACACCCAAGGCACCGACAATGTCCCGGCCGACAACATGGTGCTTGGCAAACCCGTGATAGGGACGAACGGCGTAAAGATTTACAGCTCAGGCAACGCCAACGCCACGTTGAAGCCGTTCTCCGTCTCGGTGCCGGCGGGCGGTGGCACGGTCACCAACGCAAACACCGGCAATGGGCAGCCGCTTCCCATTACGGTGCAAGTCCCCGTCTCGGTCAGCACCCTGCAACCTTCGCTGACCTTGAACTTCATCATTTGCACGAACGGTATTTATCCGAGCCGTCCTTGATCTCGTCACACCACCGCCCCGCAACAGGGGCGGTGGTGTCATGGGTATATGGATTTGGCTGAATGTACCGATGTTGAACCGGGTATCGCTTGATGGATGGACGCGGTATCGCCAGACGGGATTAGCCGGTTCGGTTTAGTAATTCGGAGATGTAATCAATGGATATGAAGATTCGGACGATGGCGACGCTGCTCGGAACCTGGCTGGCTGAATCGCGCCGATCCAGCGCACTCCTCTTGTCCGTTCTGCTCTGCCTGGGAGCGACCTCCGCTTCCGCCGTGACCTGGGACTATGAACCCGGCACCGGCACCATCACCGGGTTTACCGGCTTGGGGAGCCAGACGGTCACTCAAGTCAACACGGCCGCCGGTGAAACATTAAGAGCCGTCTCGGTAAACGACAACATGGGGGGGACTGTAATCAGCGGCTCGACGCCGTATGCGGGCAGCGACTCGCTCTTTTCATCCGCCAATTACAATGGCGAGACATCCGTTACCTTCTCGCTGGTCAGCGGGAAGCAATTCGATCTGACCTCCATCGCATTCACTGAATTTTTCGCGATTTCAGAAACAATCACCCTGACATCGAGCAAGGGCACGGCAAGCTATTTTTTAAGCGCCGGCGGCTCCGCCACCTTCAACGTCGCGGGTGATGCGAACGCCGCGAAGATGCAGGGCATCACCTCGTTTACGGTGACGGCCAGCCCGACCTTTTTCGCAATCGGTTTCGACAATATCGTCTTGGTCAATATCACGTCGCCCGCCTCCGCCCCCATCGCCACCACCGGCGCCGCCTCCAGCATCAGCGCCACCGGCGCCACGCTGAACGGCACGGTCAACGGCAACGGCGCCAGCACCACGGTGACGTACGATTACGGCTTGACGACGGGTTATGGCACCAACGTAGCCGCCACCACCGGCGGTACGGTGAGCGCGGGGGCGGGGAACACGGCAACCTCGGTGGCAATCACCGGGTTGAGCTGCAACACCACCTATCACTTCCGCGTCAAAGGCGTGAACAGCGCCGGCACCACCAACGGCAGCGACGCCAGCTTCACCACCAGCAAGTGTCCGCAGACCATCACCTTCAACAATCCCGGCGCACAGAACTTCGGCACGACGCCGACGCTGTCCGCCACCGCGACCTCGGGGCTGACGGTGAGCTTCACGTCGAGCACCACGGGTGTCTGTACGATCACCTCCGGCGGTGCGCTCACCTTTGTCACGGCGGGCACCTGCACCATCAACGCCGACCAGGCCGGCAACAGCACTTATCTGGCCGCCTCGACGGTGAGCCGGTCGTTCAGCGTCAATGCCGTCGCGCCCGGCGCGCCGACGATCGGCACCGCCACCGCTGGCGACACTCAAGCCTCCATCAGTTTTTCAGCACCCGCATCGAACGGCGGCGCGTCGATTACCGGCTACACCGCCACCGCGAATCCGGGCGGGGTGACCGGCACGGGCG
>CAKKSB010000044.1 GCA_919903055.1 Gammaproteobacteria bacterium
CCGATCGTCCCAACGTTGACGTGCGGCTTCTTTCGCTCAAATTTTCCCTTGGACACGGTAGCTACCTCTCTCGATCTGCTCGCAATAACTGATTCAATAACCGATTTTAAGCTGACGCTTCTTTGATGATGGCGTCGGCGATATTGGCCGGGACTTCGCTGTAGCGGGTGAACTCCATGGCGTAGGTGGCGCGGCCCTGAGTCGCCGAACGCAAGGAAGTGGAATAACCGAACATCTCCGCGAGCGGGACGTCGGCGTGCACAATCTTGCCGGACACCGAATCGTCCATACCCAATACCATGCCGCGACGGCGGTTGAGGTCGCCGATCACGTCGCCCATGTAATCTTCCGGGGTGACCACTTCGACCTTCATGATGGGTTCGAGCAAGACCGCGCCGGCTTTGCGGGCGCCTTCCTTGAAGCCCATCCAGCCGGCGATCTTGAACGCCATTTCGTTGGAGTCCACATCATGGTACGAACCGTCGAAGATGGTGACCTTGACGTCGACCACCGGATAGCCGGCGATCACACCGTTCTTCATCTGTTCTTGAATGCCCTTGTCCACCGCGGGAATGTATTCGCGCGGGACCACGCCGCCGACGATGCCGTTGACGAATTCATAACCTTTGCCGGCTTCTTGCGGCTCGAGTTTGAGCCAGACATGGCCGTACTGGCCGCGGCCGCCGGATTGGCGCACGAACTTGCCTTCCTGCTCGACCGACTTGCGGATGGTCTCGCGATAGGCGACGCGCGGCTTGCCGACATTGGCCTCCACCTTGAATTCGCGCTTCATGCGGTCGACGATGATTTCCAGATGCAGCTCGCCCATGCCGGAGATGATGGTCTGGCCGGTTTCTTCGTCGGTATGCACACGGAACGAAGGATCTTCCTGAGCGAGACGGCCCAGCGCGATACCCATCTTCTCCTGGTCGGGCTTGGTCTTGGGCTCCACCGCCACCGAAATCACCGGCTCGGGGAACACCATGCGCTCCAGGATGATCACGTCGTTGAGATCGCACAAAGTGTCGCCGGTGGTGACGTCTTTCAGACCGACCGCCGCCGCGATGTCGCCGGCGCGCACTTCCTTGATTTCTTCACGGCTATTGGCGTGCATCTGCACGATACGGCCAATACGTTCCTTGCGGCTCTTCATCGGGTTGTAGACCGTGTCGCCGGAATTCAACACGCCGGAATAGACGCGGAAGAACGTCAGCGTACCGACGAACGGATCGGTGGCGATTTTGAACGCCAGCGCGGAAAACGGTTCGCTATCGGAAGAATGACGCTCGGCGGGAGAGTGGTTAGCGTCGTCCAGCATCCCATTGATGGCGGGCACATCCGCCGGCGACGGCATGTATTCGACCACCGCGTCCAACATGGCCTGCACGCCTTTATTCTTGAAGGCGGAACCGCACAACATGGGCACGATTTCATTGGCAATGGTGCGGGCACGCAAGCCCTGCTTGATTTCCGCATCGGTCAACGCCTGGCCTTCCAGGTATTTTTCCATGAAATCTTCCGACGCTTCGGCGGCGGCTTCCACCATCTTTTCACGCCACTCTTCACACTCGGCGCGCAGCTCGGCGGGAATTTCTTTTTCCTCGAAAGTCATGCCCTGGTTTTCTTCATTCCAGTAGATGGCTTTCATCTTGATCAAATCGACCACGCCTTTGAAATTTTCTTCGGAGCCGATCGGCCACTGAATGGGCACCGGATTACCGCCGAGGCGCTTCTTGATCTGGTCAACGATACGACCAAAATTGGCACCGACCCGGTCCATCTTGTTGACGAAGGCGAGACGCGGCACTTTATATTTGTTGGCCTGGCGCCAGACGGTCTCGGACTGCGGTTGCACACCGCCCACCGCGCAAAAAACCGCACAGGCGGCGTCGAGCACGCGCAAGGAACGCTCAACTTCAATGGTGAAGTCGACGTGGCCGGGGGTGTCGATGATATTGATGCGGTGCTGGGGGAATTGCTTTTCCATCCCGAACCAGTAACAAGTAGTGGCCGCGGAGGTGATAGTGATGCCACGCTCCTGCTCCTGCTCCATCCAGTCCATGATGGCGGCGCCGTCGTGCACCTCACCGATCTTGTGCGAGACACCGGTGTAGAACAGGACGCGCTCAGTCGTCGTCGTCTTACCGGCATCGATGTGAGCCATGATGCCGATGTTCCGATAACGCTCGATGGGGGTAGTGCGTGCCACGACTTAATCCTTAACTTACGATCAGCTTGTATACAGGCGCAAACCGCTTACCAGCGGTAATGCGAAAACGCTTTGTTGGCTTCCGCCATGCGATGGGTATCTTCACGCTTTTTCACTGCGCTGCCACGCTTTTCGGCGGCATCGAGAATCTCACCGGCCAATCTCAAACCCATGGACTTTTCACCGCGGGCGCGGGCGGCGTCGATAATCCAACGCATCGCCAAGGCGGACTGGCGATCGGAACGCACTTCGACGGGAACCTGGTAGGTGGCGCCGCCGACCCGGCGTGATTTCACTTCGACGGCGGGCTTGACGTTGTCGAAAGCCTGATTCAAAACCGCCAGTGGATCACCTTTGGTTTTCTCGGTCACGCGATCCAGCGCACCGTACACAATGCGCTCGGCCACGGACTTTTTGCCGCTTTGCATCAATGAATTGACGAAGCGGGCCAAAAATTCGCTACCGAACTTGGGATCCGGCAACACCGCACGTTTAGTCGCTTCTCTTCTACGTGACATAAACTTTCACCGCTCTCTAAATTAGGCCTTAGGCCGTTTCGCGCCGTATTTGGACCGCCCCTGACGGCGCTTCGCGACACCGGCGGTGTCCAAGCTGCCGCGCACGGTGTGATAACGCACACCGGGCAAATCCTTGACACGCCCACCGCGGATTAATACCACGGAGTGCTCCTGAAGATTGTGTCCTTCGCCACCGATGTAGGTGGATACTTCCATGCCGTTGGTCAAACGCACGCGGGCGACTTTACGCAACGCCGAGTTGGGCTTTTTCGGAGTCGTGGTATAGACCCGGGTACACACGCCGCGCTTTTGCGGGCAGTTAGCCAAGGCCGGCACTTTACTTTTTTCCTGCTTGCGCGCTCGTGGCTTGCGCACCAATTGATTCATCGTTGCCATGAATTGCTCGACTCCAGCCCAAAAAACATAAACGTCCACCTTCAGCGTCCACTGTCCCACGGCAGTGGCACCCACTTCTCGGCAGAACGCTTATATTTGTATGATTTTAGTTAGGTGACAGACGGCAAACGTATGTCGCCCCACGAAAGAAGCGGCATTTTAGGGCCGCCACCCCACGCTGTCAATAGGGACCGCGAGGTTCGCGATCCCTATTGGGGCGTGGAATTGCTTTTCATTATTCCGAGGCGGTGAGGGCCTTGGTGAGCGCCCGCTCGATGTCTTCCTTGGTGGTCTTTCTGGGCTCCATGCCCGCCTCGTCCTTTGCCTGTTGGCGCTGGCGCCGCCGCTCGGTGTGATAAGCGAGACCGGTACCGGCCGGGATCAAGCGGCCGACGATGACGTTCTCCTTCAAACCGCGGAGATCGTCGATCTTGCCGCTGACCGCCGCCTCGGTGAGCACCCGGGTAGTTTCCTGGAACGACGCCGCCGAAATGAAAGATTCGGTGGCCAAGGATGCCTTGGTGATACCCAGCAGCAACGGGGTTTGAGTAGCGACAAGTTTATCATCCGCTTGCGCCCGTTCGTTTTCGTCCAGCAGACGGGCTTTATCCACCTGCTCGCCCTTGAGCAGACGGGTGTCGCCGGTGTCGGCCACTTCCACTTTGCGCAGCATCTGGCGGACGATCACTTCGATGTGCTTGTCGTTGATCTTCACGCCTTGCAGACGGTAGACGTCCTGCACCTCATTGACGATGTAATTGGCCAAGGGCTCGATACCCAGCAGCCGCAAAATGTCGTGAGGATTGGGCGCGCCGTCGACAATGACCTCGCCCCGCTCCACGTGTTCGCCTTCGAACACCGTGACGTTACGCCATTTCGGAATCAGCTCTTCGTGCTGGGTACCGTCGTTGGCGGTGATGATCACCCGCTGCTTGCCCTTGGTTTCCTTGCCGAAACTCACGGTGCCGGTCAATTCCGCCAGCACGAAGGGGTCTTTGGGCTTGCGAGCCTCGAACAAATCCGCCACCCGCGGCAAACCGCCGGTGATGTCGCGGGTCTTCGAGGTTTCCTGTGGAATACGGGCCACGACGTCGCCCACCCCCACATTGGAACCGTCTTCCAGATTGACGATGGCGCCCGGCGGCAGGTAATAAGCCGCGGGAATCTCGGTACCGGCGATACACAGATCCTTGCCCTTGTCGTCCACCAGCTTGACCATCGGCCGCTGGTCCTTGGCCACACCGGCGCGGACCTTGGGATCGGTGATCACCCAGCTCGACAAACCGGTCACGTCGTCGGTGTTGCGCACCACGGTGACGCCTTCGACGAAATCGCTGAAGCGCACCCGGCCCGCCACCTCGGTGATGACCGGATGGGTATGCGGATCCCAGTTGGCCACCACTTGGCCCGGCTCGACGCCGTCGCCGTCGTCGACGCTGAGCACCGCGCCGTAAGGCACTTTGTAACGTTCGCGCTCAAGGCCGGCGTCGTCGAGCACCGTCAATTCACCGGAGCGCGACACCACCACGTTGTTGCCACTGGCGTGTTTGACGATCTTCATGTTGTGCAGACGGATACGGCCCTTCGACTTGACCTGCACCGCGTTCACCGCGGCGGAACGTGAGGCCGCGCCGCCGATGTGGAAGGTCCGCATGGTGAGCTGAGTGCCCGGTTCGCCGATGGACTGGGCGGCGATCACGCCGATGGCCTCGCCGATGTTGACGCGATGGCCGCGGGCCAGGTCACGGCCGTAGCAGGTCGCGCACACCCCGTAGCGGGTTTCGCAGTTGATGGGCGAACGCACCATCACGTGATCGATACTCATGGCTTCCAGCTGATCCACCCAGGCCTCGTCGAGCAAAGTGCCCGCCGGTACGGCGATCTCGCCGCTGCCGGGCGCCAGCACGTCTTCGGCCACCACGCGACCCAACACCCGCTCGCGCAAGGGTTCGACCACGTCGCCGCCTTCGATGAGCGGGGTTTTCAACACGCCGTTGGTGGTGCCGCAATCGACCTCGGTGACCACCAAATCCTGCGCCACGTCCACCAAACGGCGGGTCAGGTAACCGGAGTTGGCGGTCTTGAGCGCGGTATCGGCCAGACCTTTACGCGCGCCGTGGGTCGAGATGAAGTACTGCAATACGTCCAGGCCTTCGCGGAAGTTGGCGGTGATCGGCGTCTCGATGATCGAGCCGTCGGGCTTGGCCATCAGGCCGCGCATGCCGGCCAGCTGACGGATCTGCGCCGCGCTGCCGCGGGCGCCGGAGTCGGCCATCATATAAATAGAGTTGAAGGAGGCCTGCTTGACCTCTTTGCCGTTGGCGTCCTTCACCAGGTCGGAGCCCAGTTCGTCCATCATGGCCTTGGCCACTTGGTCGTTGGCGTGGGACCAGATGTCCACCACCTTGTTGTAGCGTTCGCCGTTGGTGACCAAACCGGAGACGTACTGGTTTTCGATTTCCTTCACTTCATTTTCGGCGGCGCTGATAATGCCGCGCTTGCGGGCCGGCACCACCATGTCGTCGACACCCACCGACACGCCGGCACGGGTGGCGTAATAGAAGCCGGTGTACATCAAACGGTCGGCGAACACCACGCTGGCCTTCAAGCCGGCCTTGCGATAGCAGATGTTCACCAGACGGGAGATGGCCTTCTTGGTCAAATCCTGATTGATCAAATCGAAGGACAAGCCTTCGGGCAGCAGTTCGGACAACAGCGCGCGGCCCACGGTGGTGGACACCGTGCGCAGGACGCGTTCTTTTTCCTTGCCTTCACCTTGGTACTCCACGACGCGGGCCGTGATGCGGGCGTGCAAGTCCACCGCACCGCTTTGATAGGCGCGATGCACTTCGTTGACGTCGGCCATCAAGGCGCCGGTGCCCTTGGCGCCGATCCGCTCGCGGGTCATGTAATACAGACCCAGCACCACGTCCTGGGTCGGTACGATGATCGGTTCGCCGTTGGCGGGTGACAACACATTGTTGGTCGACATCATCAAGGCGCGCGCTTCGATCTGCGCTTCCAGTGACAATGGCACGTGGACAGCCATTTGGTCACCGTCGAAGTCGGCGTTGTAGGCGGTACACACCAGCGGATGCAGCTGGATCGCTTTACCCTCGATCAGCACCGGCTCGAAGGCCTGGATGCCGAGACGGTGCAAGGTCGGCGCGCGATTGAGCAGCACCGGATGTTCGCGGATCACTTCTTCCAAAATATCCCACACCTCGGGACCCTGGCGCTCGACCAGCTTCTTCGCCGCCTTGATGGTGGTGGCGAGGCCGCGGTGTTGCAGCTTGGAGAAAATGAAAGGCTTGAACAGCTCGAGCGCCATTAATTTCGGCAAGCCGCACTGATGCAGGCGCAAAGTCGGACCGACCACGATCACCGAACGGCCGGAGTAATCGACGCGCTTGCCGAGCAGGTTCTGACGGAAGCGGCCCTGCTTGCCCTTGATCATATCGGCCAAAGATTTCAACGGGCGGCGGTTGGTGCCGGTGATGGCCTTGCCGCGGCGGCCGTTGTCGAGCAACGCATCGACCGCTTCCTGCAGCATGCGCTTCTCGTTGCGGACGATGATGTCGGGCGCGTTCAAATCGAGCAAACGCTTGAGGCGGTTGTTGCGGTTGATGACGCGGCGATAGAGATCATTCAAATCGGAGGTCGCGAAGCGGCCGCCGTCGAGCGGCACCAGCGGACGCAATTCCGGCGGCAGCACCGGCAGCACGGTCATCACCATCCACTGCGGGTTATTGCCCGAGTCGATGAAGGCTTCCATTAATTTAAGACGCTTGGTGAGCTTTTTGATGCGGGTTTCGGAACCGGAAGTGACGATCTCCTCGCGCAGCCTGACCACTTCTTTTTCCAGCTCGATGCGCGACAGCAGTTCGTAGACCGCCTCGGCGCCCATCCGCGCGTCGAACTCGTCGCCGTACTCTTCAATCGCGTCAAGATATTGCTCGTCGGTGAGCATCTGGTTGCGCTCGAGCTGGGTCATGCCCGGATCGATGACCACGAAGGATTCGAAATAGAGCACGCGCTCGATGTCGCGCAGCGTCATGTCGAGCAGCAGGCCCATGCGCGACGGCAGCGACTTCAAGAACCAGATGTGCGCGACCGGGCTCGCCAGTTCAATGTGGCCCATGCGCTCGCGGCGCACCTTGGCCAAGGTCACTTCCACGCCGCATTTTTCGCAGATCACGCCGCGGTGCTTGAGGCGCTTGTATTTGCCACACAGACATTCATAGTCTTTTACCGGCCCGAAGATCTTGGCGCAGAACAGGCCGTCGCGCTCGGGCTTGAAGGTGCGGTAATTGATAGTCTCCGGCTTTTTCACTTCGCCGAAGGACCAGGAACGGATCTTGTTGGGCGAGGCCAAGCCGATGCGGATCGCATCGAATTCTTCGACCTGGCCCTGTTGCTTCAAAATACTCAATAAATCTTTCATCGCATCTCCTGCTCGAAATGGTTCGAGTTACGAGTTTCGGGTCGATGGCGGGTGCGGCGACTCAGCGCCGCCTCACCTTCCATTCGGTGGATTACGGCGCAAACCGCGCGCCTAACCCACCCTACATTTTTACCCTATCAATCCTGCTCAAGCTCGATGTCGATGCCCAGCGCCCGGATTTCCTTGACCAGCACGTTGAAGGACTCGGGCATGCCGGCCTCCATGCGGTGGTCGCCGTCCACGATGTTCTTGTACATCTTGGTGCGGCCGGTGACGTCGTCGGATTTCACCGTCAACATCTCCTGCAAGGTGTACGCGGCGCCGTAAGCCTCGAGCGCCCACACTTCCATTTCACCGAAGCGCTGGCCGCCGAACTGGGCCTTGCCGCCCAAGGGCTGCTGGGTCACCAGGCTGTACGGACCGGTGGAACGCGCGTGCATCTTGTCATCGACCAAGTGATTGAGCTTGAGCATGTACATATAGCCCACGGTGACCGGCCGTTCGAAGGCGTCGCCGGTACGGCCGTCGTACAACGTGGTCTGCCCGGACAGCGGCAAGCCCGCCAAAGCCAACATACCTTTGATCTCCTTCTCCGAGGCGCCGTCGAACACCGGGGTGGCCATCGGCACGCCGCGGCGCAGGTTGCCGGACAATTCGATGACTTCCGCGTCGCTCAAACTGTCGAGGTCCTCCTGCTTACCGCTGGTGTTGTAGACCTGATCGAGGAATTTGCGCAGCTCCTGCATCTTGACGTGAGCGTCGAGCATCTCGCCGATCTTCTGGCCGACGCCTTTGGCCGCCCAGCCCAGATGGGCCTCGAGGATCTGACCGATGTTCATACGCGACGGCACGCCGAGCGGATTCAACACCACGTCGACCGGCCGGCCGTCGGCGCTGTACGGCATGTCTTCCGCCGGCACGATCATCGAGATCACGCCCTTGTTACCATGGCGGCCCGCCATCTTGTCGCCGGGCTGGATGCGGCGCTTCACCGCCAGGTAGACCTTGACCATTTTCAACACGCCGGGGGCGAGATCGTCACCGGCGGTGATCTTGGCTTTCTTTTCGTCGAAGCGCTGATCGAATTCCTTGCGGCGTTCCTTGAGCTGGTCGGCCAAGGCCTCGAGCTGCTTGTCGGCGTCTTCGTCCTGCGGACGGATTTCGAACCACTTCTCGCGCGGCACGTCGTCGAGATAATCCTTGGCGATCACGCCGCCGGCCTTGAGCTTCTTCGGCCCACCGGAGGCAGTCTGCTTCAGCAACAGTTTTTCGACACGGTTATAAATATCTTCTTCGAAAATGCGGAACTGGTCGTATAAATCTTTTTTGAAACGTTCGAGTTCAGCTTTTTCGATGTCTCTGGAACGCTTGTCCTTCTCGACGCCTTCACGGGTAAAGACCTGCACGTCGATCACCGTGCCGTTCATGCCGGAAGGCACCCGCATCGAGGTGTCCTTCACGTCGGACGCTTTTTCACCAAAGATCGCCCGCAGCAATTTCTCTTCCGGGGTAAGCTGGGTTTCGCCCTTGGGCGTGACCTTGCCTACCAGAATATCGCCCGGCCCCACTTCGGCGCCGATGTAAACGATGCCGGATTCGTCGAGCTTATTGAGCGCGGCTTCACCGACGTTCGGGATGTCCGCGGTGATTTCCTCGGGCCCCAGTTTGGTGTCGCGCGCCACGCAGGTCAGCTCTTCGATGTGAATGCTGGTGAAACGGTCTTCCTGCACCACGCGTTCGGAGATCAGGATCGAGTCTTCGAAGTTGTAGCCGTTCCACGGCATGAAGGCCACCAGCATGTTCTGTCCTAAGGCCAACTCGCCCAAATCCGTGGAGGGGCCGTCGGCCAACACGTCGTCGCGGGAAATCACGTCACCGGTCTTCACCAGCGGCCGCTGGTTGATACAGGTGTTCTGATTGGAACGGGTGTATTTGATGAGATTGTAAATGTCCACGCCCGCTTCGCCGGCCAGAGTCTCTTCATCATTGACCCGCACCACGATGCGGCTGGCATCCACCGAATCCACCACTCCGCCGCGGCGGGCGTTGACGGTGACGCCGGAATCCTGCGCTACCACGCGCTCGATGCCGGTGCCCACCAGCGGTTTTTCCGCGCGCAACGTCGGCACCGCCTGACGTTGCATGTTGGAACCCATCAAAGCGCGGTTGGCGTCGTCGTGCTCCAGAAACGGAATCAACGAGGCCGCTATCGAGACAATTTGGCGGGGCGATACGTCGATGTAGTTCACCCGGTCCGGAGTGATCATATTGAACTCGTTCATATGCCGGCAGGACACCAGCTCGTCGGTCAAATTGCCTTTGGCGTCCACCGTGGCGTTGGCCTGCGCGATGATGTATTGGCCTTCTTCGATGGCCGACAGATATTCGATCTGGTCGGTCACCTTGCCGTCGGCGACTTTGCGATACGGCGTTTCCAAAAAGCCGTAAGGATTGGTGCGCGCATAAGTGGCCAGCGAATTGATCAGACCGATGTTCGGGCCTTCCGGCGTTTCGATCGGGCAGACCCGGCCGTAATGGGTGGGATGCACGTCGCGCACTTCGAAACCGGCGCGTTCGCGGGTCAAACCACCCGGCCCCAAAGCCGAAACGCGGCGCTTGTGGGTCACTTCCGACAGCGGATTGTTTTGGTCCATGAACTGCGAGAGCTGCGAGGAACCGAAGAATTCCTTGATCGCGGCCGACACCGGTTTGGCGTTGATCAATTCGTGCGGCATCAAGCCTTCGGTTTCCGCCAGGCTCAGACGTTCTTTGACGGCGCGCTCGACCCGCACCAAGCCGATGCGGAATTGGTTTTCCACCATTTCGCCCACGCTGCGGACACGGCGGTTACCCAAATGGTCGATGTCGTCGATCGTGCCGTTGCCATCGCGAATCGCGATGAGCGTGCGCAGCACGTCGGTGATGTCGTCCTTGGTCAACACGCCCGAACCGGTCACTTCCTGACGGCCGACCCGGCGGTTGAATTTCATGCGGCCCACCGCCGACAAATCGTAGCGGTCGGCGCTGAAGAACAAATTTTGAAACAGGGCCTGCGCCGCTTCCTTGGTGGGCGGCTCGCCGGGACGCATCATGCGGTAGATTTCCACCAGCGCTTCCAGCTCGGTGCGGGTCGAATCGGCGCGCAAGGTTTGCGAAATGTAAGGGCCGCGATCGAGGTCGTTGGTGAATAAAGTCTCGATCTTGGTCACCCCGCTGTCGATGATCTTTTCCAGCAAAGCGGCATTTATCTCGTCGTTGGCGTTGGCAATCACTTCACCGGTGTTGACGTCGACCACGTTGTGGGCGAGAGTCTTGCCGAACAGGTAGTCCTGCGGCACCACTAGGGTTTTAACCGCGGTCTTCTCGATTTCCTTAATATGGCGCGCCATGATGCGGCGGCCGGCCTCGACGATCACCTTGCCCTTGAGCTTGATGTCGAAGGCCGCGGTTTCACCGCGCAGACGCTCGGCGATCAAGTCCAGCTTCACTTCATCTTTGTCGAAGGTGAAGGTGTTGGTCTCGAAGAACAGCGCCAGCATCTCTTCGGTGCTGAAACCCAAGGCGCGCAGCAGCATGGTCGCCGGCAGTTTGCGGCGACGGTCGATGCGCACGAACACCAGGTCGTTCGGATCGAATTCGAAATCCAGCCAGGAGCCGCGATAAGGAATCACCCGCGCCGAAAACAGCAGCTTGCCGGACGAATGAGTCTTGCCCTTGTCGTGTTCGAAGAACACGCCGGGCGAACGATGCAACTGCGACACCACCACCCGCTCGGTGCCGTTGATGACAAAGGTGCCGTTGTCGGTCATGAGCGGCATTTCGCCCATGTAGACTTCCTGCTCCTTGATGTCCTTCACCGTGCCGGCCGGGGCCTCTTTGTCATAAATGACCAGGCGCACTTTGACGCGCAGCGGCGCGGCGTAGGTCATGCCCCGCTGCTGACACTCGCGCACGTCGAAGGTGGGCGTGCCCAGCCGGTAGCTCACATACTCCAACACCGCCGAGCCGGAATAACTCGTGATGGGAAAAACCGTCTTAAACGCGGCATGCAGACCTTGGTCGAGCCGCTGTTCAAGAGTCCTGTCCACTTGCAGGAACTGCTTGTAGGAATCCACTTGGATCGCCAGCAGATAAGGCACTTCCAGAACGATCGGGAGTTTGCCAAAATCCTTACGGATAGACTTTTTCTCAGTGAAGGAGTAGGCCATTAATCTTCCTCGAAGGAGTAGTTCAACAAACGGTATTGCTCGCAACCGTTACCTGGCTCGCACTCAGGACACCAGGTCTTCTGTCAGCGCGAACCGCCCCCGCAGCGAATGCGGGTCTATCACTTGAACAGGAAAAGGCCGGCAGCTTAACGCTGCCAGCCCATCCTACGCGGGGCACCATGCCGATCCCCGCGCCATTTCATCGCCGGTGTGCGCCAGGGCTGACCGCGGAAAAATTTCTTTCCCGCGACCCACTCTGCTACGCACACCTTCATGCCGTTGGGCATATCGTTCAGCAGTGCCGTCCTGATAACGACGGCCGCTTACTTGACATCCACTTTGGCGCCGGCTTCTTCCAATTGTTTTTTGATGGCGTCGGCATCAGCCTTGGGAATGCCTTCTTTCACGGTGGCAGGCACGCCTTCCACCATGTCTTTGGCTTCCTTCAGACCCAAACCGGTGACCGTGCGGATGACTTTAATCACGTTCACTTTGTTTTCGCCGAAGCTGGTCATGACCACATTGAACTCGGTCTGCTCTTCAGCGGGGGCCGCGGCGGCCGCCGCCGGACCGGCCGCTACGGCCATGGTGGCCGCGGACACGCCGAATTTCTCTTCCATGGCGGAAATCAAATCGACGATTTCCAGCACGGTCATATTAGCGATGGTTTCCAAAATTTGTTCTTTGGCAACAGCCATGGTCTTAACTCCTAAAAAATAGTCTATTCAGTTTTCCTGGCCAAACGGAGGGCGTAACCGCCACCGTATCAAGCCGCCGATTGTTTCTGTTCGCGTACCGCGGCGATGGTGCGTACCAGCTTGTCGGCCGGAGCCTTGATGGTGCGCGCCAGTTTTTCAACCGGGGCTTTCATCACGGCCATCAGCTTGCTGATCGCTTCGTCACGGGTCGGCATGGTCGCGAGCGCCGCCAAATCACCGGGAGCGAGCAATTTGCCGCTGAGAGCAATTGCTCTCACCACCAACTTGTCGTTGTCTTTGGCGAAATCGCGGATGATCCGCGCGGCGGCGGCGGGTTCGTCCTTGGAAAAGGCCAATACCAGCGGCCCTATCAAGGAATCACCCATGCACTCGTAACCGGTACCCATCAACGCTCGCCGCGCCAAGGTGTTCTTGACGACGCGGATATAGACGCCCGCCTTGCGCGCATCGACACGCAATTTGGTCATCTTCTCCACGCTTAAACCACGGTATTCCGCGGCAATGGCGGACTGAGCGTCGCGGGCCACAACGGCGACCTCGGCGACGATGGCCTCTTTTTCCTGTCTCGTTAACAAGAGTCCATCTCCTCTTCATTGGAACAGCGCGCGCCTTGCGGCCGCCTGCCGTTCCGCCTTACACGGGCGTGTCCACCCTGTGAACACACCCCCTTACGGCTAGCTTTGCCAGGAAAATCCTGTCTCGGGCCAGACCGTCTACGCAGGCCGGTTGTTTTTACAACCCATTAAGCGAACACCTGCGGTCTTTGACGGCTGCCGGACCAAGCCGACAGCCCAAAGCCATCACCGATGGAAGCGCGGCGCGCCTCCATCGTCATCAAACGAATTACTGCTGCACCACCGTGGCGGTATCCACGGCCACACCCGGACCCATGGTGCTCGCCAAGGTCACTTTTCTCACATACACGCCTTTGGCGGTGGCGGGCTTGGCCTTGGCCAGACTCGCCATCAGCGCTTGCAGATTTTCACGCAAGGCGGCGGCCTCGAAACTGGCCTTGCCGATCGAACAGTGAATGATGCCCGCCTTGTCGGCGCGGAAACGCACCTGGCCGGCCTTGGCGTTTTTCACCGCGCCGACCACGTCGGGCGTCACGGTGCCGACCTTGGGGTTGGGCATCAGGCCGCGGGGGCCGAGGATCTGACCCAGCTGACCGACGATACGCATGGCGTCGGGGGTGGCGATCACCAAATCGAAGTTGAGATTACCGGCTTTCACCTGCTCCGCCAAATCTTCGAAACCGACGATGTCGGCGCCGGCTTGTTTGGCGGCCTCGGCGTTGGCGCCCTGGGCGAATACCGCCACCCGCACGCTTTTGCCGGTACCGTTGGGCAACACGGTGGCGCCACGCACCACCTGGTCGGATTTACGGGGATCGATACCCAGGTTCACCGCCACGTCGACGGATTCGTTGAACTTGGCGCCCGCGCATTCTTTGATCAGATTGAGCGCGTCGTCGATACCGTACAATTTGCCGGCTTGCACCTTGGCGTTGATCGCCTGCATACGTTTAGATAATTTCGCCATCACACGCCCTCCACGGTCAAGCCCATGCTGCGGGCGCTACCGGCAATGGTGCGCACCGCGGCATCCATATCCGCCGCCGTGAGGTCGGGCATCTTGGTCTTGGCGATTTCTTCCAATTGAGCGCGGGTCACCTTGCCCACCTTGACGGTGTGCGGGGTGCTGCTGCCACTGGCGATACCGGCGGCCTTCTTCAATAGAATGGACGCGGGCGGGGTCTTGGTGATGAACGTGAAACTGCGGTCGTTATAAACCGTGATCACCACCGGCAGGGGCAGGCCCTGCTCGACCTTCTGGGTCGCGGCGTTGAACTGCTTGCAGAACTCCATGATGTTGACGCCGTGCTGACCCAAGGCCGGACCGACCGGCGGACTGGGGTTGGCCTGACCGGCCTTCACCTGTAGTTTGATGTATGCCTGGATTTTCTTTGCCATGTTTCACTCCTAAGTGGGTGCTAGCGCCTCGCGGCTCCCCGGACAACAGCGACAGGTTCCAGCCACACCCATGGTGAGCCCGGAACCCGTCGCCTGAAATTGTTTAATTAACCTTTTTCTACTTGGCCAAACTCCAGCTCGACCGGCGTGGAACGGCCGAAGATCAACACCGCCACCCGCAGGCGACTCTTTTCGTAGTTGACCTCTTCCACCACGCCATTAAAATCGGCAAAAGGACCTTCGGTGACCCGCACCACTTCGCCCGGCTCGAACAACACCTTGGGCCTCGGCTTCTCCACTCCCTCTTGCACGCGCTGCAGAATCTTCTCCGCTTCTTTCTCGGAGATCGGCGCGGGGCGGTTGCTGGTGCCGCCGATGAAACCCATCACCTTGGGCACGTCTTTGACGAGATGCCAGGTGTTGTCGTCCATCTCCATCTGCACCAGCACATAGCCGGGGAAAAATTTCCGGTCACTCTTACGCTTTTGTCCGGCGCGCATCTCCACCACCTCTTCGGTGGGCACGAGTATCTCGCCGAACTTCTCCTCCATACTGTGCAACTTGATCCGCTCCCGCATGGAGCGCACCACCTGGTTTTCAAACCCGGAATAAACGTGGACTACGTACCAGCGCATCGCCATGTATCCTTAGCCCCCTTGACCAGTCAACAGCTTAACGGACCACACTAAAAACGTATCCAAACCCCACAGTATCAACGAAACCAGCACCACCATCGCCATTACTACCGCCGTGGTTTGGGTGGTTTCCTTGCCCGTAGGCCATACGATTTTGCGAAGCTCTATGCTCGCCTCGCGGAAAAAGCCTATTAGCTGGCCGCCGTTCTCGGTCTGCAGGACGATCGCGATACACACGCCGACCACCGCCAACAACGCGATCACCCGCATCCACAGGGCATAATCAGCGAGGTAGTAAAAACCGGCGAGGCCGCCGATCAACAACAGCGCCGCCACCAGCCATTTAAGTTTATCCACCATGCTCGCTACTTTAAAAATCTATCTATTCAGCTGCCAGATGGCAGGCCAGGAGGGAATCGAACCCCCAACCTGCGGTTTTGGAGACCGCCGCTCTGCCAATTGAGCTACTGGCCTATACTCTTGGTCTTTAAACAACAGGGTGGGCGACGACTAGGCATCCACCCACCCGTTTGACCCATATCCGCTTGCTACTCAACAATTTTAGAAACGACGCCGGCGCCGACGGTGCGGCCGCCTTCGCGGA
>CAKKSB010000045.1 GCA_919903055.1 Gammaproteobacteria bacterium
GCGCCATCAGGTAATACGCATACTCGATCACCCCGTAGCCTTTCGGGTCTTCCAGTTCCTTATCCTTGTTGCCGCTGACGCCGTCAAATTTCAGCAGCCAGTATTCAAATCCCTCACCGGCTTTGACCTGGCCGGACCGCACTTCATTGGTTTTCGGATTCCATGCGATGACCGCCTTCGCCCTCGCGCCACCGGCGGATGTGCCCACCCGCAGAATATCCTTTAGCGCATCTGCTCTGCCTTCAGCCGCAAACGTCGCCTGCAGGTTATGCCGGTGGGTCAATACCTCCGAGGCAAGCTCAACCAACCGGCCGATCTCGATGTGTGTCGCCTGCTCTGCCCTGGGGCCGATGGCGGGGGCGAATTCCAACGCACCCATGCCGCGTTCACCGGTATAGCAAAGCCGCTCGACCGAGTTGAAGGAACCCGGTTGCCGCCCCTGCGATGCCAACCAGGCATCAATCAGCGCGTTGCCGAATTTGTCGGGCAGCGAGTCGGCCAGCAGGCCGGGCAGCCCGAGAAACGTCGGGCGAGAAAGTTCGGGGAAGCGGTACACGCGCCGGGAAAGCGGCATCACAATCGGCGCGACCTGGATGCCGCTTTGCGCGAATGCCGCATCGTATTCAAAGCTGGCGACGTCCTCCCCATCCTGCAGTGAGACAGCGCCGATGGTTTTACCCCACAGCCTGACTTTGGCAAGCGTGCTCACGGCTTCTCATCCCAGCGCCAAGGTTTGCCGGTCGCCTTCGCGGCACGTCGACCCGAAGCCCGTTGTCGGACCTTGCCCTTGCGCTTCAACAAATCCATCGGCCTGGGCCCGGACTCCGGAATCAGGCTATCCAGCCCTGATGCGGCGTCCAGCACCCGCAGCACACGAACCAGAGTGACCAACTGTGACGTTTGCCCTGCCTCCATCCGCTCGAGGGTGCGCTTGGCGATACCCGCCTGTTCGGCCACAGCCGCCTGGGTCAGCTGCAATTCAACCCGGCGACCGGCAATTCGTGCGCCCAATTCGGCCAGCACGGCGTCATCTGTGAGTAGACCGGTGATTTTCATAGTCGTTATATATTGCGAATATGTCGGTTAGATTGCCATATATCGTCAGTTATTACGATATATACCTTAATAATTTATTTTTTCAAGTCGCAATAAATAGCGAGATAATGATTTCAATGGCACTTAGTCGCAATACTTTGCGATATATACCGCTTATTAAATGAGCTCGCGCCCCACATCGTCGTCGAAACTGAGTAGGCAGAGCCAGAGCCCGCCGCATCGCCCACGGCGTGGGCAAGCGTGGTCTTGCCGCATTGACGCGGGCCGTGAATCAGCACAATCGGTGTATCTTCCAGCGCCTCGGTCAGGCGCGGAAGTACGAACGGGGTGAAAGGCGGGTCGGCCATAGTGGCCAAGTAAACTATGGCGCGGCCAATTGAAAGGTTTTGCGTCGGCCAAATGAAAAGAGGAATCCACTGGTTGATTCATCCGCGCAGGGTAAATGGCCGGCGGGAAAGGGTACGAACAGACATATCGAGCTCGACACCCATCACGCGGCTCAATGACTCGGCAAAGACAACCCCGCCGCTTCCGCGGCGATGGCCCGCCCTTCATCGACGCGGACGATGCGCGCTTCCACCGCGCTGAGCGGCGCGGATATCACACCGTCATCGCCGCCTTGATCGGGGTCGGCCACACGCAATCCCAGGAACGCCAGTTGCGCCATGATCCGCGCGCGGATCGCACCGGCGTGTTCGCCTATGCCGCCGCTGAAGATGAGTTGATCGAGGCCGCCCAAGGCGACGGTCAGCGCGCCCACCGTCTTGGCGGCGCGGTAACAAAACAATTCCACGGCCAGCGCCGCGCGCGGATCGTCCTGCCGCTGCAATACGCTGCGCATATTCGCCGAGCATTCCGAGACGCCCAACAGGCCGCTGGCTTGATTGAGCGCGCGCTCCACTTCATCCACCGACAAACCCAGCGCGCGCTGCGCGTACAGCAACGCGCCCGGATCGAGATCGCCGCTGCGGCTGGCCATCATCAATCCTTCCAGCGGCGTGAGGCCCATGGTGGTGTCGATGCTCACGCCGTCGCGCAGCGCGGTGGCCGAACAACCGGCGCCGAGGTGCAGCAGCACCGCGCGCGGCCGCAACGCCGTACCCAATTGCGCCACCACGTCGGCGCAGGCGATGCCGTGAAAACCGTAACGCCGTATGCCGGCGTCGCGCCAGGCGGCGGGTATCGCGTAGGTGTAGGCGCGAGCAGGCAGGGTCGAGTGAAAGGCGGTGTCGAACACCGCCGCGTGCGGCGGTTCGGGAAAACGCGCGCGGCTGGCGCGCACCACCGCCAGCGCGGGCGGCAGATGCAGCGGACTCAAAGGCACTAGCGCTTCAAGTTCATCCAACACCGCGGCGGTGATCCAGGTCGTGGCGCGATAGCGCGGTCCGCCGTGCACGATGCGGTGGCCGATGCGCGCCAGCCGTCGCGGTTCGGGCAGGCGCGCCGCCAGCGCGGTGAACGCGGCGGCATGATCGGCGAATACCTGTTCCGACACCTCGACGCCATTTTCGACCAGCACGCCCCGCGCGCGGCCGATACCGCGTACTTCCAGTTTAATCAGCGCGGCGGCAACTCCAAGCTCGCGCACGTCGAGCTTGAGCGAAGAGGAACCGACATTGACCGCCAGCACCCGCAGCATGCCGCTCACGCCGGCGCGCGCATCACCAGCCGCGGATCGCCCTCGCCGTGGATGGCCGCCAACTCTTCGGACGACAACCACTCTTGCACCGGCCGATTCAAACAAGACGCGGCGGCGTCAAGCGCATGGGCCCAGGTACAGCGGTTGGCGAACAACATGCCGCCCACGTCGAGGGTGCCGCCGCGATTGATATAACCCAGCGCGCGGGTGGTCGCGGGACCGCTGTCGAGCATGCGCAGCGCGCCCAGCAAGGGCTCGGGGCGGGTGTGGCTCAATATCACCCGCGCCTTGGCCTTGGCGGGAAACAGCCGCTCGCGCAACTCGCCGCGCGCGGCGTGCGCGGCCTCGCGCTCGTCGCGCGGCATACGGAAACGGCCGGGTTCGTAAACATACACCACGCGATGCGCCACGCCGCGCGCGCGCAAACGGTCGGCGGCGCGCACGGCCTCTTGTAATTGATAGGCGCCGACCGCGATCAATAACAATTTGCCGTCGTCGGCGCCTTCGTCGCGCAACGTCAACGCGCCTTCGCTCACCATTTGCTGCGCTTGCCGGCGATCGCAATACACCGGCAAATCGCGTTTGGGTACGATCAGCGACCAGATTTGGCCGCGGCTGGCATACAAGGCGCGCAGCGTGGCGACGGCGCTGTTGCCATCGGCGGGAAACACCACCCGCGACACATCGTTCATCTCGCCGAGCAGGGCTTCGCTCAAGGTGGGGTCTTGATGAGATTGCTCGTTTTTACCATTCTCCCAGGTATGCGAAGTGAGCACGACGGGCAACGCCAACCAGCACGGCGCGTCGCCGGCCTCGGCCTGATGGCGGGCGAAGATCAACTCCTGGCGGATCGCGCCGAGCATCTTCACCGCAAAGGCTTCGTACGAGGCGACCAGATTGATGCCGCCCTTGTTGGCCAGCGCCGCGTTCACCACCGCTTCTTCATTGAGGGCGGTGATCACCGCGCCGTTCACCGCCTCCGCGCCGCCGGCCTCGGGCGAGGTGACGCGGTGCTTTAAATAATCCAGCGTGGCGTTGAGACGATTGCTGCGCATCTCGTCGGGATTGCCCACCCGTGGCCGCAATTGCGGATTGGCCTTTAACAGCCGGCAAAAATACTCGTCGAGTCCTGCCATGGGTGAAATCTTGTCACCCACCTCGTACCAGTCGGCTTCGGGAAACGACGGCACCGCGCACGAACGTGCGATCAATGGATGAGCGCGCTCTTTGACGCGGCGCTGCGCGTCATGGCGATTCAGTGTTTGCGTTGCTTGCCGCAACTCCGGCAGCGGCACCCACAAGGCGCGCGCGCCGCCGTTGAACTCGCCGCGCGCCGCCGCGTCCCGCGCCGGATTGCCGGCCAGCGGCAGATTGTGCGCGCGATTGGTGCCCGCGCCGGGAAAACCGTAACCTTTGGGCGCTTCGGCAATGGCGTAGGGCAAGGGCACGGGATACGCTGTTTCACGCGCCGCCACCGCATTACTTAAGGAGTGCAAACGTTCTTCCATCTCGAACACGCCCCAGGCGAAGGCGGCGGGATCGCGGCCGTCGAGGTCGATGGGATCGAAACCGTGGAGACGCAGATGTTCGCGGAACCAATGCACGCCGCCCTCTTGCGACATGGTGGTACGCTGATCGATGCGCCGGCCGTTGGCGATCATGATCGGCGCCACCAGGCCGCTGTCCTCGGCCCGCCACCAGCGCGGCGCCCAATCGCTGCCGCGCTGTTCCTCGAAAGCGCCGTCGCTGAGAAACACCACCAGACGTTCGCCGGGCAACGGCATATGCACGTATTGCAACTCGGTGAACCCGAGATAACCGCCCTCTTGTAATCCACCGGCGGTATTGGGATTGACGTGACTGCCCAAGGGCGACGCGGGACGGCCGTCGGGTCGCACCTCGTAAGAATAAAAATCCCGCACCAAGCGCGTGAGTCCTTCATCGCTCAAGGCATAACGCGCGGCATGCACGTCGCTCATGTTATCCACCAGCAAATTCAAGGCGTCGATCGCCGCCACGCAGTGGCCTTGCCCCATCAGCCAGGCGCGGGTGATTCCGGTAAGCGTGTTGACGGCGAGATAACCGGCGTAGGCCGGCGCCATATTGAGCGCGCCGCCGGTGTGCCCTTCGGGTTCAGGCTTGAAATCCTCTTCGGCGAGATCGCGGCCGTCGAGATAGACATTGCGGGCATAGGTCATATGCACGGTGAGCCACATCGCGGCGCTGGCCAAGCGGTCGGCGGCGGCGAGACAGTGATAAACCTCGGCTTTTTCCCGCACCACACCGCGCTGTTGCAACAGGTCGGCCATGTCATAGACCCGCACTTGGGTGGCGTCGGTGTGATTTATCACGCCGTAGCCCGCCGCCCATTCCGCGAAAGCGGCGTCTTGCCGGCGGTGGATTTCCGCGAGTTCCTTGATCCGGTGCCGCTGTGCTTCCCTACGTGTCGTCATGAAACCTCCTTTCCCGACCAAATTTATCGGGAACTGCTCGCCAAAACCGTCAAGTCTTACCCTAGTCCCGGCGCGGCTTGAACACAAGAGATCGCGCCCGCTTCTTATTCGAAAATGACCCGCCACGGCTTACCATCGGAAACATGAAAAACGCAGGGGTGTTATCCCATCAAGCGGTGCGGTATAAACGCCGCATGAGTAATAGTTACAACCCATCTCAAAATGTATTTTTGACGATGGATTAGTTTGGGCGGAAATTAACCGGCTTGAAAGCCCGTTGAGCTTTCGCGAAAGTTTACATAACCGAGTAAGCCAAATTCGGCCCGGTCGACACTAAAAAATTTCAGCGCATGTTCCCCTGCTCTTCCGCGCGGGAGAAGAGTTAGGAATGCGCATTAGCCGGTCTAGAATTAACATACCAAGCAAGTTCGAGAGAGCGATGAGTCGCGGCCTTCGGCAAACGATACGCACGTCCGTCCAGCAAGCGTGAGACAACCGGACCTGGTGCGTATCCACTTACTTCGCGCGACCTTGATTCCTTTCGCCCCGGACGCCAGGC
>CAKKSB010000046.1 GCA_919903055.1 Gammaproteobacteria bacterium
AAAGATTCCATCGTCGTTGAAAGAGGCGGTTGCCGATGCCGTCGGCAACATCATCTACGGCAACGTCTCCGGCGCCGGCGAATTCGGCACGGTGGTCTATGGTGCCGCGCCCTCGCGGTTGTTCGTCTCGGGCTTCCTGCTGCCGCAGCGCGAGACCGACGACGGCGATGAGGTGACCAGCCCGATCTGGATTTCGTCCCACGGCCTCGACCTGCAGCTTGCCGCCGCCGGCACCGGCAGCGTTACCGTTCGGGCCCAGTTCGCCATCTACGTCCGTGTGTTTCCCACGGAAGCCGACCTGCGGCGTCCCGATTGCCGGTTGCGTTTGCCGCCGTTGGAGGAAACCAAGCGGCGCGAATTGAAGGACAAGTACCGCGCCAAAATCGACGCGCGGTGGGCGGAACTGCAACCGAAGTACAAGGCGAAGCAGAAGTGCCCGCTGTGGAAGGACATCATGCGCGAGGAATTGCTCGCGCTGTACAAGAGGGAGAAACTCCCGATCCACGACTGGCTCGCCAACGACACCCTGCCGGCCGCTCCGGCGGGCGGGCAGGAAATGGTCGAGGAGGGCAACGACACTGCTGCCGAGGGCGACGCCGTGGAGGCAATGCCACCGCCGGCCGTTCACTTCGATGCCGCCTGCGACGTGCTATTCGAACCGGTGGAGCCGCCGCAAAAGTGGCACCGGCTGCTGCTGGAACTCCCGCCGCTCATCATCGACCCGTACGCCGATCAGGCGGTCCTCGCTGCCGCGCTGGTCGCGCACAATGTAGTGATGGAGACCGCCGTGGCGAATCAGATCGCGGCGTGGCTGGACGATACCAACCCGCTGACTGGCGGTAACGTATGGGTCTACCGCAGGAACGAAGCGGTGAAAGCGTCCGAGCGGGAAAACTGGGCTAAGTATCTCACCGACATGCGGGCGCGCAACCACGCCCCGTACATCCCAGAAATCAAGCCGTGCTGGGACATCGAGCCCAGCCGTGACTTTGCGGACCCTTCCCGCATGAACCTGCACGTGGCGCTGGAGAACCACAGCAAACCGTTGGAGCGCAGCGGCGACCGCATCGAACTCTCGCTGTTTCAGGTCGCCGTGGAGGTCGATTTGCCCCTCGCGCTCCACCGGAGCCTGCGGTTGGATCGGGTCGAACCGTCTTATCGCTACAACCGCTATATGTCCTATCCCGCCATCGGCTACAACGGTGGCGTTGCACAGGCGCTGACCAAAGAGGGTCGCATCCGGCTTTGCGCCACGTGGGCTCCGCGCTACGTGCAGCCGCGCGTGAGGCCGCTCGATTACCCCGGAGTGGTACGCAAGATGCGCGACCTCTCCACAGCCGCCGACGTGGTTGGTCTCACACCCATCGTCACTCACTTCAAGCAGTGGATCGCAGAGTTGCCGGGCAAGATCGACCCCACCGTCGGCGCCACCAACGCCACCGACGCACGCCGCGAAAAGCACGCCTTCGCCGGCCACCTGAAGCAGTGGGAACACGAAGCCGACTCGATTGCCGCCGGCATCGCGATGCTCGACGAGTCGCGCCAGCACTGGGTGAAAGCCGGCCCGCAGGACGATCCGCTGGCCATCCCGTTCGAGGCGTGGCGCGCCATGAACGAGACCATGGCCAATCTGATGCACCGCCTCTCGGGTAAGGACGAGGGCAAGTGGCACCTGTTCCAGTTGGCCTTTGTGCTCGCGACGCTACCGTCGGTGGTCACCCGCATGCCGCAGTATCAGCACCGCTACGACCCCAAGCGCGACGACGCGGTGACGCTGATCTACTTCAGCACCGGTGGCGGCAAGTCGGAGGCGTTCTTCGGCCTACTGGTGTTCACCCTCTTCCTCGACCGCATGCGCGGCAAGACCTTCGGCGTGACCGCGCTGGTGCGCTACCCGCTGCGGCTCCTGACCGTCAATCAGGCGCAACGGATGGCCCGCCTGCTGGCGCAGGCCGAGATCGTGCGCGTCGCCAAGTGCTATTCCGGGACGCCCTTTGCTATTGGTTTCTGGGTCGGCGGTAGCGGTACGCCCAACAGCCACAAGGGGAAGGGTGTCAAGGACATTCCCTTCGTCGATGCTGTCACTGTCAGCGAAACCAAGCTCAACGACGACGACCCGCACTACGCCGCAGCCCGCAAAGCGTGGCGCAAACTGCCTACTTGCCCATTCTGTGGTGGGGAGACCGGCCTGCGCCGGCTTCGCGACCTTCAAGGTGGGACCATCGCCCACATTTGTCACGACCCAAAGTGTTTTTCGCAGCGCGCTGGCCCTGGCACGCCGCTACCGTTCTACATCTGCGACGAAGACATCTACGAATTGGCCCCGGCGGTGATCTTGGGCACCGTTGATAAGCTTGCGCTCATCGGCCACAGCGCCGGCACTATTCGTCGGGTACTGGGAATGTTCGGCGCCGCACCGTGGCGCAACGCCAGCACCGGTCGCCTGCAAATCCCGCTCGCCAAGAGCATGGTTGATGGTCCGGCAGCGCATGGCTGCGAAGCCCTGTATCCGGCCTATGAGAACGGAGTGAAGCTTTTTCACGATCCGCCGCCGGCGCTAATCGTGCAGGACGAGGCGCACTTGCTGGACGAGTCGTTGGGGAGCTTCGCCGGCCTCTTCGAGTCGGCGCTCGACGCCATCTTCTCCGAGCTGGCTAAGGTGCAGCGGCACCTTGTCGCCGAGGATGCGCACGGCAATCGCCGCCGCGCCAAGATCATTGCGGCTTCGGCAACGGTGGCGGACCCCGAGCGCCAGCTTGAACACCTCTACCAGCGCCACATCCCGGCCACCCAGTTCCCGCACCCAGGGCCGGACATCTACCACTCGTTCTACGCCGCGCCGCAGCCGCCGGACGAGGATATGCGGAAGAAACTGCCGGATGACCTGATCGAACTGAAGGCGAAGACCGGGCGCTACTACCGTGCCATCATGACAAACGGTAGACCGCATACCGCGACCGCTGTGAGTATCCTTGCTAGCTTCCACGCAACCATCACGGGGTTTCTGCAGCAACTCCTGTCCGACGACGCAGCCGCACACGACGCAGCGCGCAATCTCATGTTACGGCACCTGTCGCCTGGGGTGACCGAGCCATTCCTGCGCGCGGCCCTAGCGGTATCCACCGCCACTCACCTCGCCACGCTTATCGACCTGCACCGGGTCGCGCTGACCTATGTCACCAACAAGAAAGGCGGTGACCAGATTCAAGCGGCCGAGGCCGAGGAGACGCGCAAGCGCCACGCTGCACTGCAACTGCCGTTCGACAGCCTGCGTGCGAAGCTGATCACCGGGTCGGTGGATCAGGGCGAGATCGAGAAGACAGTCGAACTGACGCGCAACCGCCCGAAGGATGGGATGCCGTTCCCGCCGCTGGCGGAGTCGTTGCGCTCCATCGTCGCAACCTCGGCTATTTCGCACGGGGTGGACATCGAGGAGTTGAACTCGATGTTCTTCGCTGGGCTCCCTTCGGACGTGGCCGAGTACATTCAGGCGTCGTCGCGGATCGGCCGCACCCACGTCGGCTTCTCGCTCCTGATGCCAACTCCGCAACGCCGGCGCGACCGCTACGTTGTCGAGGTGTTCGACATCTTCCACCGCTTCTTGGAGCGCATGGTGCAGCCGGCCGCCATCGACCGTTGGGCCGAAATAGCGGTGCTGCGCGTTCTGCCCAGCTTCTTCCAATCCGCCGTCTGTGGCGCGGTTTCGCTCGGCAACCTCCTGGCGCTGCCGGACGCGGAGAAGGGAAAGTGGAAGCCGCTCGATCACATATCGCAGATTCTCGACCTGCACAGCCAAGACAAGAAGGCGTTCGAGGACCGGATTACCGACTTCATCGAACTCGCCATCGGGCTCACCCAGAACTTCGCGCCCGATGGCAAGGACCATTATCAGCGTATGGTGCGCGACACGGTGCGCTCGTTCTTGGACGATATGGCGGTCGGCTCATACAAGAATACCAATCTTTTCGAGTATTTTCGCGACCAGAACGTACTACGCCGGCCGATGACGTCCCTGCGCGACGTAGACGAAGGTGGCAGCATCCGCAAGGGGTCGAGCGACCCCAATCCCAAGGGAAAGGCATTCCTTGATCCCGAAGATGTGATCGCGGTCATGGACACCATCCGTTATGGCACCGCAGAAGCAGGAGAACGGGAATGAGCAGCACCCGCATCAGCCATTTCGACGACGCTACCGAGAATAAGCGCGGTGCTCCCACGATGAGCCGCTCGCGCGGCCAGCTCGCTGGGTCGTATGCCCCCGGCGCTTTTTTCACCTTCGAAGGCGGGCTGGGTGCTTGCATCGCACAGCCCGACTATCAGGCGGGTGCCAACGTCGCTAACATCACCGCCACGGTCAAGAGCCAGATTGTGATGCGCTTCGAGGACGCTGTGAAATCGTGGTACGACACCGCTATCAACTGCCGCCGCAATGACACCACCAAGCCGCCGGTGCTGCCGGCGCAGTGCGTCTCGCAGTCGCTAGTCAATTCGAGTTACGCCGGCCTCCGCAACATTGACTCCGCGCATTTCGTCTTCGTGAGCCCCGACCATATGGGCTACGCTCCGGCGCCGCTTACCTTCGTCTGCAACCATTGTGGGCTGTATCGTGGCTTCGATAGCGTGGACGACTTCGCCAAGCGCAAAGGGGCCGCGCTCAACATTAAGTGCACCAAGGCGGCCGGCAACTGCCACTGGCGCCAACTGGACGTAATCTTCGTCCACTGGTCGGGGCGCTGGGAGCCAGTGCGCCCGGGCCGCTGGAACTGGGACAGCACCAACAATAGGATTCAGGAGCCGTACGACCGCTGCCCCCAGTGCGCGCAGCAGGAGTTTCGCCTCGAAACGCGGCACAGCGAAGCGGCCATCGGCGGCTGGCACTTCGTCTGCACCAGTTGCGGCGCGGCAGACCTGAACGGGTGGCACAAGCACGATCCGGACACCCTGGACATTGTGCGCGGCGACTTTCCCAGGCTCATCGCCGTGGCGCGGATGGAGCCGGTGTCGTACCGAGCGTCGGCAGCGTTCTATCCGCAATCGGATCAGTTCATCCTCTTCGCGGACAAGCAGGAGGGGCTGCTGTCGCTGCTCGATCCCACCCGGCAGAGCGAGTTGAAGAACTTCCTCGCCGAG
>CAKKSB010000047.1 GCA_919903055.1 Gammaproteobacteria bacterium
CTGGTCATGAGCGGCGGTTCACCTGATCAACGCACCCCGGCCGAAGCCATCTTGCTGAAAGAAGCGGCGATCAATGATTTCCAGACTCCCGTGCTGCAGACGGAAGAACACAGCGATACCACTTGGGACAACGCGACGAACAGTGCGGTGCTATTGCGCGAGCGCGGCATCCGGCATATTTATCTGGTGACTCACGCGTGGCATATGCCACGCGCGGCGTGGAGCTTCGAGCGCGCCGGACTTATCGTCACCCCGGCTCCCACCGGCTTTGTCACCATCGATCTGCAACAACCGCAGGCCTGGCTGTCCAGCGCTCGCGCACTGTACACCACGCGGCTGGCCCTCCACGAAATTGCGGGGCTGGCCTGGTACCGCTTGCGGGGCGGCGTCAGCGGCGGCTGACACAGTTAAACAACCAAGTTTCTTAAGCGTTTTGGCAAAGAGCCAACCATTAATAGATCAACTTTACAGATCACTATGGCGAGTCTCTTGCGAACCGAAGCTACCTCGATGAAGCAGCGATCTCACCGCAGCAATGTCCACCTGATTTTTTCCAAACGAAAATGCGCCGGAATTCGCCCAGCACATATCGTGATGGTAAAAAACTATTCTTCACAAACACATGAATAATCCCGCGGCGGCGTGGGTTGACTTGGCGGTGGCGGCCGTGCCAGGCTGAACGTCCTTGGCTGCGCTTCTCGGCAATAATGCCCGCACCGGACCACAGCCATCCCGTTGGACCCTATCCCCAACAATAACGGGAGGAAAAAATGTACGGCATCCGTCATGATCTCGAACGGGACTTTCCCGAATTCAACGCGGAAATTTCCCGCCTCAAACATAACGACACGCAATTCACGCAACTGCTCGCCGAATACGACGACACCGACAAAGAAATTTACGGTTTGGAACAACAAAGCCAGCCGGTATCCGACGATTATTTCGGTTCATTGAAACGTCGCCGCGCCCTGCTGAAAGATCAGCTCTACACCATCTTACGACGGCACTCCTTCGCTTAACCCTCAACTGACCGGCGGGGCGTCGCCCCGCCGGTTTTAGCGCGGTTTTGTTATCGGTTCCAGCCGCTACCAAAAGCAGCGCGGCGGCTCACGATCCCAACACGGCTTCCAAAGCGGCGAAGGTAGTGGCGATTTCAGCGGTCATCACCTCGGTACCCAATTGCCGGCTGATTTGCGTCGCGGAAAAAATGCCTCGCACCTTTTGCATGCCGTCGCCGCCGGTCTGCTCCACCACCAGCGCATGCTGGCGACCGAAGCGGGTGAGGGTGGCGACGATATCACCGACCCGCGCATTCAACACGTCGGACAACGGCAGCACATCGAGCTGATCCTGCGGAATCATGATGTCATACACCAGCACATCGCTGAAGGTGCCGCCCCGCTTGCGCAGATATTGCAAAGGCTTCTCGCCAAGTATGTCGCTGGCGGTAACCAAACCGGTAAGATTTTTATCCTCGTTCAACACCAGCAGCAACCGCACGCCGCCGGCGATCATGCGCTGGTTAGCCAGCTCGATGCTGGCTCCGGCCGTGACGGTAACCGCGGTCACTCGCTGCAAATCGGTCATGACCTCCACGGCGGGACTGTCCATGGTCACCCGATTGGACGGCGGCGTGGGCCGGGCGTAAGTTGCGCGGGGAGATAAACGGGTATGCGCGAGAGGCGTATAAGGCTGAGGCATAAAAGGCTCCTTGTTCGACGCAGCTTTGACGCGGCATGGAGTGAAGTGAAATAACGCGGCCATGGCTTGAAGAATCATCTACCATTTAAAGTGTAGCGCATGGGAGCGTGCTCGCTTCGACGGGTTATTCGTTCCCTTGATTATTTCCGCGGGCAAAAACGCTTAGCCCGCCTATCCATGCCGGAGCATACTCATGTCATTATCGGATAAAAAATGCACACCCTGCCAAGGCGGCATCACACCACTCGACCGCGCTCAAGCGGAGACTTTATTACGCGACACCCCGGGCTGGCTTTTGACGGCCGAGGCCACGCGAATTCAGCGCACATATCAATTCAAGAATTTCATCGAAGCGCTGAACTTCGTCAACGCGCTGGGCAAAATCGCGGAAAGCGAAGGACATCACCCCGACATCAGTTTCGGCTGGGGTTACTGCACGGCCATACTGTACACGCACAAGATAAAAGGCTTGCACGAAAACGATTTCATTCTGGCCGCCAAATTCAACCGGGCGTATCCGGCGGCGGCTTAGCGGAATAAAAATTTATCGAAGAGATTGAGCACGATCTCGAAGAGAATCAGGATCACGATATACCATTCGACGCGCAGGCTGCGCCGGTGTTGCAGCAGATTGAGCAAGGTCTCGGCGGTGCGCGAAATCAGCTCCAGTTTACGCTCCAGCGCGAGATGGCGTTCCTTGAGTTCGTACTCATCTTCGAGACGCACGTAAAATCTTTCCAGGTCCGGCCGCTCCCACAAGGTCTCGGGTTTTTCGTCGACCTCGACGCGGCCGACGGTGGTGTGCTGAATGAGCAAGGTGCCGCCGATATGGCGCAACAATTCGCTGTCGCGGTATTCGGTGCGTCCGGTGCGCCGCAAGCGTTCCGCCAAGGGTTCGATCCGGTCGAACACCCCGGCGACCCGTTTTTCGTAGTGATCCAACACCACCGATTTGGCCAAAATATCCGCCACCACTTGCAAGCGTTCCAGACGGGCATCCTTAATGGAAATCACGTTATTTTCCACTCGCTCGTCGGTGGCCGGATCGACGGCCAATTCGACCATCTCGGTGTCGGGCGTTTCAAACGAATCGCGCAACAAAGGCTGGAGGTGGCCGAGAAAAGACAACTCCTCCATCGGCGTGAGATCGAACAACACCACCGCGCCGTAACGGAACAACACCGCACAACCGTGTTCGCCCGCATTGATGAGTAAAGGCAAGGCCGGCAACAAGCGGTTCGACTCCAGCCCTTTGAGGTCGAGCCGTCCACCCAAAAACAAGGCGCGCGCTTTCAGCACGGTCTTGTCGGAAAAAAATTCCTTGGCCATAAATGCCCGCCTTTAAATCACCTTTGCTCAGCTGGCCGCAAGCGACGACCCGTCGGGTTCATCCGGATAATGCTTATGTCGGCCGCGGATTAATTTCTCATGATTCGCCAGTTCGCCGGCAATAGCCATTCGGGTCAGGACGAGTGGCTTAACCCAAAATATAGAATGAGTATGGACCATAACAACGTGTCCGTATTAATCGTTGCTGCCGGAGTAAACGGCTGTGACTTGTTGAATAAAAAAACTCACGGCCGATTTTTGCGGCCTCCGATTACGTGGTCAGTCATTCTTCACGCAACGAAAACCCACATCGACGAACAGCGACCCCGATTGCATATACAGGCGGTAGGCGCTGCGATAAAACTGCGCGAGGGTGTAATGGCCCATCCCGCCCCAGCCGCCGCCGCGCACCACTTTATATTTCTTACCGTAGGCGGGCGTTTGATATTGATTGCCGGGATACGGGCCATACCAGTCCTGTACCCATTCCATCACATTGCCCGCCATATCGAACACGCCGTAAGGTGAAACGCCCTTGGGATACGAACCCACCGGCGCGGTACCGGTGTCCCAGCGATCGCCGCCTTTGGCGTTCAAGCGCGCCGAGTCCCACTCGTTGCCCCAGGGATACTCGCGGCCGTCGTCGCCGCGCGCGGCTTTTTCCCACTCCGCCTCGGCGGGCAGGCGCTTGCCCCGCCAATGGCAATAATCGTTGGCGTTACCCCAATCCACCATGGTCACCGGCAAGGAATCGAATTTGCCTTGCGCCTGCGCGATGGTCTGCAATAAGGCCTCGCGGTCCATTAGTTCGGTGTTGGCGTCGATTTTAAACGTATCGTCGGCGAGGCGGCGCAGCGTCGGCAAATCGGCCAGCCGCAACAACTCCGGATTCAATAAATAACCATTGTCGCGCCACGACGGCGGCACCCAATAATTAGCCTGGCGGACAAACTCGCGGTACTCGGCGTTGGTGACTTCGTATTGATCTATCCAAAACGCCGGCAGGGTAATCTTGCGTTGCGGCTTTTCGTCGACGTACCAAGGTTTGATCGCGCCGAATTCCTGCACTTGCTGGCGGGAATCGTCGCGCGAAGTACCCATCAGAAACGGCCCGGCGGGTATCCGCACCATGCCTTCGGTAGCGGGCATGGCCTGGGCCGCCACGGCGCTCAGCCCCACCAAACCTCCGCATAGCCAGCGGCGAACGCGTGAATAATTCATAACACCACTCTATTTATTGTCCAATACGACAATCGTCCACTCGGTGCGGCGGCTTGAAGTTCGCGCTCTACCACGCGCGTCGCGAAGCGATGGCCGCCGCGCTGAACCGTATCCGTGCACCTTACGCCTCAGCAGGCACCAAGATCCGCGCGACATCTACGGCACCGGCGATGCCGCATTACACGTCACGAGGTTTTTTGGCCCGGCTCACCGCCGACGCCAGTTTGTCGGCTTGACGGGTGGGTTCGGGCAAACGGTAGCGGGTCACACAGCGCATCACGTAATGCAGCGACGTTTCCAAACTTACCCGATGGCCGAGGGAAACATACAGCGGACGCACCCGGTCGCGGGTACGCAGCACTTTGCCCACCAGCTCACCGCGATCATATAACTCCACCGCCGCGCCCTTCTCTTCCGCCAATGGGACATGGATCCCCACCAGCCGGCTTTTGGCGACGCCGATGGTCGGCAAACCGCTCAACACGCCGAGATGGGAAGCGATGCCCAAACGGCGGGGATGGGCGATACCTTGGCCGTCGCACAACAGCAAATCGGGCAGACGCGGCAATTGCCCCAGCGCTTCCAGCACGGCCGGCACTTCGCGGAACGACAATAAGCCCGGCACGTAAGGAAACTCGGTCGGCAAGCGGGCGAGAACATGTTCCTCCACCGTCAAATCGGGAAAAGACAACACCACCACCGCGGCGCGGGTGATGCGTCCCTGTTCCTCGAATCCCACATCCACCCCGGCTATCCGCCGCACCTCACCCAACTCATCGCGGGCGATCACCTCGCCGCGCAAGCGCTGCTGCAAGGCGATGGCCTCGGCGGGACTGACGTTCCAAGGGTGAACATACTGTAAGACCAGCGGCGGCATGGCCGGACGCTCTAACGCAGCATTGCCTGGAGTTTGCGGACCGCCGCCAATTCCTCCTCGCTGTAGACGCCGTCGATGGTTTGATCGGGACCGAGATTCGCGGTCGGCATCAACACCAGCTCGGCCAAATCCTTGGCGCTTTGGTCCTGCGGCTGCCAACCACCCTGCGCCAGTTGGCGCAAAGTCGTACCGTAGTGATAACCGCTGTCGGAAAATACTTGCTCCACGAAACGCTTGCGCTCCTTGGGCGGCAGCATCCAAGGGTTACCCGGAATTTTCTCGACGAGAGCCTCGTAACTAGTAGCCAGTTTTTCCAGGGTGGCCTGATCGCCGACCGGCGCCGGCGGACCGCCTTTATCGTCTCCGCCGCAGGCCGTCATCAGCAAAGCCAGTACCCCTACGCATAACAGTTTATTAATCGTCATGTCCCACTCCTTATTCTCTGGCGCCGGCCTGATGCAGCAACTGCGCGATGTCTTCCCGGTTCTCTTTACTGGCCAGCATCATCGGCGTCCAGCCGTCCTTGGTGCGGGCCGTGATATTCGCACCGTGTTTCATCAGCGCCACCACCACTTCGCGGTGGCCGCGCGAAGTCGCCCAATGCAAGGCGGCCCAGGCGTTTTTATCGGCTTGATCGGCCACAGCGCCGCGCGCGAGCAGTAGCTCGACGGTGGCGGCGTGACCCTTCATGGCGGCTCGCATCAAGGGCGTCCAGCCTTCGGCGTCCTCGGCGTTCACATCCGCGCCGCGCTCCAGCAACAGCGCCACCAGCTCAGTGTGGCCCAGACGCGCGGCATGACTCAAGGCGGTCCAACCGTAATTGTTGCGCTCATCCACCGCCGCGCCGCCGTCCAACAGCGCGGCCGTCGCGGGCCGGTCGTCGGCTATCACTTTATCCATCAAAGGGGTATTTTTATCGCAGGCCCCCAGCATCAGGCTGAACGCCACGACCCATAAACAGCGTTGCACGGAGAACATCACTTGCTACATCTCGCGACTAAAGTAGGCCGCATTTTAACAGGTTTAGCCGCGTCACCCCATGTTGGAAACATGATAGTCTTTAACACCTTTGCCCCGGAGAGCGGTCCGCGCCATGTCAACATATCAATGCCCGCGCTGCAATGAGATGACCATCTCGGTAAAAGAGAAATTCTTGAGCGGACTGTGGCAAAACATCTACTGCTCCGACTGCGGCGCCAAACTCTGCGCCTACCCCATCCCGCTCGCGATCCTGTATTTCTTCCACACCTGGAACGTGATCTGGTTTTACGGCATGTATCACTTCACCGGCAATAAAATCCATTTTTTCTATATGGCCGTGGTGTGGATCATCCTCAACGTCATCAATATCACGGTCATGCCCCTGGCCGTCATGCGCCGGGACAGACCCAAGAAATCCGACTGAGCCATGGCCCGCATCCTCGGCGTCGGCATCGCCACCCTCGACATCATCAACAGCGTCGCCGCCTATCCGCCGGAGGACGCCGAGGTGCGCGCCCTGGCGCAGCGCGTGTGCCGCGGCGGCAACTGCACCAACAGCCTGGTGGTGCTCAGCCAGCTCGGCCATGACTGCGCCTGGGGCGGCGTACTGGCCGACGAGCCCGACGCCATCCGCATCACCGACGATTTGAACGCTTTCGGCATCGACCTCGCCGCGGTGCGGCGCCTCGCCCACGGCAAAGTCCCCACCTCCTACATCACGCTCAATCAACAAAACGGCTCGCGCACCATCGTGCACTACCGCGATTTGCCGGAATACCGCTACGAAGATTTTCAAACCGTCGATCTCGCCGGCTTCGATTGGCTGCATTTCGAAGGCCGTAACATCGCCGACACCGCCCGCATGCTCGAACTAGCCCGCATCACCCGCCCGCAAACCCCGCGCTCGGCGGAGATCGAAAAACCGCGTCCCGGCATCGAACAACTCTTCCCGCTGGCTACCCTCCTCTTGTTCTCCCGCGCCTACGTGCAAGCGCAAGCCGGCGGAGAACCCGCGCAGTTTTTGCACGACATGCGCCAGCGTGCGCCGCAAGCTGATTTAATCCTGGCCTGGGGCGAAGCCGGCGCCTGGGCGCTCAGCCGCAGCGGCCAGTTAATTCACAGCCCGGCCTTTCCGCCGCCGCGCGTCGTCGACACCCTGGGCGCGGGCGACACGTTCAACGCCGGCATTATCGACGCCCTCGCCCGCCGTCTGACACTCGCCGAGGCATTGGAAGCCGCCTGCCGTCTGGCCGGCCGCAAATGTGGCCAGGCAGGACTCAACTTCGTCGGTCAATACGCCTAGAATCATCACACGCCCCCACTGAATCAAACGCCATCATGATCGAAATCTACGACCGCCGCGGCTTCATCCTGCTCTTGAGTTACGCCGGCACCAGCCTGCATGGCGCCGACCTGTCCGGCGTCGAATTCCTCGACGCCAATTTGGTCGAGCTCGATCTCAGCGGCGTCAACCTCAGCGGCGCCAATCTGCGCGACGCCGATGCGCGGCTGGCCAATCTGCAAGGCGCCAATCTCGAACGCGCCGACTTGAACGCCGCCAACTTCAGCGGCGCCGACTTGAGCGGCGCGCGTTTACGCGGCGCGAAATGGCTGGGCGCCAAACTCGCCGGCGCCAACCTCACCGGCGCGCACATCGACGAAGCCGGCATCAAAATGGCCGACCTCCGCGAGGTGGATTTGAGCGGAGTGATTTTTGGCGGTGGATAACTGATACATCATCCCGCCGCAGCGGGTGAGGTATTAAGATACTTGAACGGCCCGCGCAACGAAGTGGTGACACTTTTTCATTGGGCCGCATAAAACTAGCAATTTCTTATAGACCCCTGTCTCATATTGACGATGCTGGAATTACACACCACACTGGCGCAAAGAAAGACGCCAATTAG
>CAKKSB010000048.1:0-18751 GCA_919903055.1 Gammaproteobacteria bacterium
TGCCAGCCAAGACCGAGCACCTCAAAGAAATTCTCTATCCGCACGAAGTGACTGAGAATGGTCGAGGCGCAGTGGATTTAGGCCTCTATCCCAAAGCGGCACACTACCTCGAACAACACCGTGACATTCTGCAAGCAAGGACCTATGTCATCGAAGCCGGACGCCGATGGTACGAACTCTGGGTGCCGCAAGACCCGGCCGCGTGGTCGTCTCCAAAACTGGTGTTTCCGGACATTTCCGATAAACCGGTTTTTTGGATAGATACGGACGGTGGGGTGGTCAACGGCGAGTGTTATTGGCTGCGATGCGAAAACGACGGCGAACAGGATTTGCTTTGGCTGGCGCTCGCGGTAGCCAACTCAACTTTTATCGAGGCCTTCTACGACCATCGCTTCAATAACAAGTTGTATGCCGGTCGCCGTCGATTTATCACCCAATATGTTGAGCAGTTCCCGTTACCAGACCCGAAGCTGGAAGAGGCCAAGGCCATCATCGCCCTGACGAAAGAGATTTACACCAAGCTGCCAGCGGTTGAAGCCGACGGATTGACCATGGAGCTTGATGAAATGGTATGGCGCGTGTTCGGTTTATTGCGCGAAAAAATTACGGGGTAACGGAAGCTGAATTTTACCGTTGGCGATCTTGCCCTCGAAGCGCTTAAAGCGAGTAAAGAAATCCGCGCCGGTAGTTACGAACAGATGGGTCAGGGTCACGGTAATACCGTCCGTATTTGCGTAAAACATCACGTAACGGGTATCGCAATGGCGCGGCTGGTAATTTCCAAGCTGCCGGATATCGAGATGATCTTTACTGCTTGGCAGCACCAACCCAAGATCAATGGTCGGGGACGTTTGCAGCTTCACTTCCAGCAACTGATGACGAATGTCAGGGAACTGGCCCTTATCCTCATAGCTGCCGTATCCAAGGCATCTGCAAATCAAACTATGAAGTGCTGCGCCCCGGTTGCGCTCTTGATCCATGCCCGGATCGGCGAACGACTGCCCAACCAAGGGTAACAACCGATCAAAGATTTCACCGATGGGAAGCAACGCGCCACTTTCGGGTTCATCGATGGGACTGGCGGATGATTCGAGGAAAACTTCGGGGCGCACATGCGGCAGCATCGGGTCGGTATCTCTGACTGATACCAATTCGTGCGTGTCGGCTCGCGTTTCGAGCCGGGCCTGATATTTCGTGGTAATAGTGCCTGTGGTGTCGAGCAGCGCCAGTTCCTGGCCATTAACGACCCTCACTCTTAGCACAACATCATCTTCTGAGACTTGGATTATCGCATATCGTCTGGCTGGTGAAAGTTCTTCATTCCAGATTTGCAGATTCATTGACTTTTGGGCGTAGGTATCGAACTGCTGCCCAACAAACCGTGGCTGGGTTTTCTTAAAGGACTTTGGAACGGGATAACCCAAGGCTTCACAAGCGTAAATTTTTACAAGCTTCGAGCGCGTCCGGTTCGGCAGTGCTCTACTCTGCGCGTCCTGCAATACCTTGCCCCGCAATCCTTCATTAAGCAGCGTCTCTAAATGTAATGTGGGAATCCACAAATCAGCATCGCCGATTTCAATTGGATCGTAGATGGTCTTCCCGAATGACTGAATGAAGTTCCTGTAATCAAGGGGAGTCTTTTGGGCCATGTTTCGCTCTTGGTGTCAGCAGTTCCGCGACGCTGACTCCGAGAGCCCGAGAAAGGACTTCGAGAGTGCTTAAAGAAACATTTCGCTCCTCACGCTCTACCGACCCAATGTATGTGCGGTGCAGTTCGCAAAGATCGGCCAGCTCTTCTTGTGAAAGGCCATGCTTTTTTCGAAAAGCGCGGACATTCTCAGCAAGGGTGGCGCGTAGTAAAGAGCTAGGGATTCTTGACATCATCAGAACAAATTAAAAAACACATTGTTTCTGACTGATGACTATGGTGCTACAGACTATAAGTAGCACATCAAATTCGGTCAAAAGCGAACCCTTTAAATCAAAGAACCCCGTGACTTGCCGCGGGGTATGCGGGGTATTAAGAAGAGCGGCGTCAGAAGTAGCGTGCGTTGTGCGCACGCTACGACTCTCGGGTATGTACTCGTTCATCCACAAAGTCTACGCCGCACGCGGCGGGGAATTCGACCCGAAGAGATTAAAAGGGCAAACCCTTGCCACACCCAGCATCCGGACGATTCCAGAAAAATTGGGCGATGCCTATCGTGCCGCCATCCGCATCCTGATCTCGCGCAGTGTGTCGGTATACGCTGCCTGATCGGCATCCGCCGCCAGCGCGGCCAGGGCGTAACGCTCCGCCTCGGCCAGTTCGCCTTGTTGCAGCAAGGTATTCGCCAGATTATTCAGCGCCGGGCCGTGGGCGGGTTCCATGGCCAAGATGCGCCGATAGGCCTGCGCGGCTTCGGCATAACGGCCTTGCGCATAGGCGCTGTTGCCGAGGCCGAACCAGGCCGCGCTACTCGCGGGCCAGCGCCGGGTCGCGGTCTCATAAGCGGCGCCGGCGGTGCGGCCTTCATCCAGTTTCTCCAATACACTGACCGCCCGCACATAGCTCAATTCGTCGGCGGTGGCCGGTAACCGGCTGGGCGGCAGCACCACCGCCGCCCATTCACCGCCCCGCCGCCAGGTGCGCTCGAAGGTGGCGAGCGGCAGCCGATGGCGCGCCTCGCCGCCGGAACGCAACACCACTTCGTCACGCGCCAGGTCAAACCCCACCACCACCGCGTAATGCCAGCGGGGATACCAGTTCAGACCGAGATTCTGCAAGACGATGACCGGATGGCCCGCCGCGACTTCCCGCAATACCGCGTCGAGATCGCGCGCCAACACATACGGCACGCGGCCGTGACGGCGGCTGGCGGCCAGCAGCTCCAGCTGAAGACTGCCCTGCCGTTCCGGCAGGTAAACTTGAGGAATGATCTCTTCCGGTGTTACTTCGACTCCGCTCCATACCAGCAGCGTGGCCAAAGCGGCCGGGCCGCATTGAAAAGGCGTTTGCGGAAAAAACGGCACTGCGCTGAGCTCCACTGGCTGACGCAAATCCGCGGGCGGAGCCTGTCGCCACGCAGTGGATTGCAGCGGTGCCGCGCAGGCAGTTAACAACAGCGCCAGCAGCAGCGCGCCCGGCCAGTGCCGGGCGCTATACGCGGCGATCAATGCACCGTTTTCTTCACGAAGGGAAAGATGTCGGTGAAGCCGAGAATATCAGTGGCCAGCAACACCAGGAAGATAAATACCGCAACGCCCAGCACACTGCCGCCGGCGGGCATATCGTTCATTTGCGCGGCGAGGGTTTGCAGCTCCTCGTCGCTGAGCGCGGCTACCCGTGCCGCCGCCTGATCGGGATTTACGCCCAAGGCCACCAGCTGCGCACGCACGTCCTCTTGCGCCAGGGCGCCGAGCAACTGGCCGCGGTCCAGGGTCTGCTGTTGTTGCGCGATGACTTCGCCGGTGCCCACCATACCGGCCAGGGCTGGCGCCGGCAGGCTCAACATCATGACGCTCATAATGAGCACTCCACATACGCTCCGCGCCATACGCCGCATCAATTTCATGGTTTTCTCCTTCAAGGATTGGGTGATAAGTCTTACGAAGCGCGACCGCGCCGACCGTGTGGCCGCGAATTTCCTTTGAAGCCGTTCTCGCCTACTTCATGACCGGACGGGGCCGGGTGGGTCGAGGGCGCCGCAAGGTCCGGTAAAACCCGGTTCGCGGACATCCAGCAACGGCTAAATCCAACGTCGAGGCCGGCATCAATACCGATGCGCCGCCCGCCGCGAGATCCATGAACAGAGTAACCCGCCGTGCGGCCGGATGCCAGAATCATCAATAAAAAATTTATTCCCGCGGGGGCAGCCCGCCCGGCGCTGTCGTTTCAGGACGGTTCCCCGGCATCGTCTTCATACAAGCGGGCGTAGCAAGCCTGACACATGGTGTGGGTAAGTCGGGGCACCGTCACCGCATCGAACAAGCCGAGCCGCGCCACCGCGGTCTCCACCTCCAACCACTCGTCGTCCGCGCTCTCGATTTTCTTGCACCAGCCACACATCTTCAACAGGGCCTCGTCGCGCGCCTGCGCGGGATCGAGCAAGGCCATAAAAGGACGCGCTTCCTGGCGATCCACCCAGGAAGTAAACCGTACTAATCCGTCCTCTTGGAGGACCAATTCCATCACCATGAACCGGCGCAGGGCCGGTGAATCGCAGCGAAACGGGACTCGCGCCGGCCTGGTGCCCTTCCGCGCCCGCTCCAGTAATACTTGATACAAATGGAGCGTGTCGGAATCGCAAATATGCTCCCACAAGGGCCGGCCGATCACCGCGGCCGCCAGGGCCGGGCTGGCGTTTTCGTCGGCGAATTCACTCCACGCCGGGTTGACGGCGATGATCCGGTCTTCACCGTCCACCACATGAATGAATTTGCGTTCATCTCGCATCGGCATGCCTGCCCTCCCGCCGTCGCGGCCGGCGCCGTTCGGAATACGAATAACTATAGCCGCGGCTACTCATCGCGGCGACCCCGCGCCACCGGCCGCGCCGGGTCGCGTATCCATTCGCTCCACGAGCCGGCGTACAGCCGCGAACCGGGCAGACCGGCGTGCTCCATCGCCAGCAAATTGTGGCAGGCCGTGACGCCGGAGCCGCACATATGCACCACTTGCTCCGGCCGCGTCCCGCCGAGCAGTTGATGGAATTGGCGCCGGAGTTCGCCGGCGGCAAGAAAACACGCCTGTCCGTCGAGATTATTCTGCAACGGCCGGTTGTGCGCGCCGGGCACATGTCCCGCCACCGGATCGAGGGGCTCGACCTCGCCGCGAAAACGCTCCGGCGCGCGGGCGTCCAGCACCACGCCCTCGCCCGCCGCCAATTCCCGTTGCAGCCGCTCGACGGTGACGGCCTGGCCGAGGGCGGCGCGCGGCGTGAACGTCACCGCCGTGACTGACGGCAGCGCGTCGCTCACCGACCGGCCTTCACGGCGCCAACGCGACAGACCGCCGTCGAGCACGGCGACCGCCGCGTGGCCCAGCCAGCGCAACAGCCACCACAGCCGCGCGGCAAAGGCGCCGCCCGCGTCGTCATACGCCACCACCTGACTGTCGGCGGCCACCCCCCAGACGCCGAGTTCGACCGCCAGCCATTCCGGCGCCGGCAAGGGGTGACGGCCGCTGGCCGGGGTGACCGGCGCGGCGAGGTCGCGATCGAGGTGGGCGTAACGCGCGCCCGGGATATGCCCCTCCCGATAGGCGCGCTCCCCCGCGGCGGGATCGGCCAGGGAAAAGCGGCAGTCGATCACCACCCAGCCGGGATGATCGAGATGCGCCGCCAGCATGGCCGGCGTAATCAGCGTGGTGTGGATCATCTGCTCGCTCCTTTACCGATGCCGGCCTATTTTTCATTGACGCGCCCATCTGACACAATAGCCGACGCGGCACGTCGCCGTCTGGAGCAGAACCGTGAAGCTGAGCGTCGACCAATTCCGCAACTGGGAACACAAGTGCATCACCTTGCTCGGCATGTCCGGGGTGGGCAAGACCTGCCTGTCGGTGATGCTGCGCGCCCACAACTGGTTCCACTATTCGGGTGATTACCGCATCGGCACCCGTTATCTCGACGAGCCCATCCTCGACAACATCAAGCAGCAGGCCATGGCCATTCCCTTCCTGCGCGACCTGCTGCGCTCGGATTCGATCTACATCGTCAACAACATCACCGTCGACAATCTCCACCCGGTGTCGAGTTTCCTCGGCAAACTGGGCGATCCGGAACTGGGCGGCCTGCCCTTGCAGGAATTCAAACGCCGCCAGGAACTGCACCGCCAGGCGGAAGTGGCGGCAATGAAGGATGTGCCGGTATTCATTCAGAAGGCGCAGGAAATCTACGGCTACCGGCATTTCGTCAACGACGCCGGCGGCAGCGTCTGCGAGCTCGACGACCCGGAAGTGCTGCGGATACTCGCCGACCACAGCCTAATCCTCTACATCCAAGCCACCGAGCAGGATGAACAGGAATTGATCCGCCGCGCCGTGCAATTTCCCAAGCCGCTTTATTACCGCGAGGCGTTTCTCGTCGAGCAGCTCGACCTTTACATGCGCGAGCGCGATCTGGCTTACGTGGCGATGATCGATCCCGACGATTTCGTGCGCTGGATGTTCCCGCGGCTGTTTTATTCGCGTATCCCGCGCTACCAAGCCATCGCCGGGCAATACGGTTATACCATCACCACCACCGACCTGGCCCAGGTCACCAGCGAGGCCGATTTTTTGCGGCTGGTGGAAAAAGCGGTGGAGCAGCAATCTTGATTCCGGTCTTCAGCCCGCGAGCGCACTGATATGCCCCTGGTCGCCAATTCCCGGCTTCCGGCCTTCGACCGCATCCAGCAGGAAGGCGGCGCCGTGCTGCCCCGCGACGCGGCCCTGCAACAGGACATCCGCGAGCTGCACATCGGCCTGCTCAACATGATGCCCGACGCGGCGCTCGCCGCCACCGAACGGCAGTTCTTCCGCTTAGTGGGCGAGAGCAATCAGATCGCCCAGTTCTACATGCACCCCTTCACGCTCAAGGCGCTGCCGCGCGGCGCGGCAGGGCGCGCGCATATCGAACATTTTTATGAGAGCTTCGAGCAAATCAAAGCCGACGGCCTGGATGCGCTGATCATCACCGGCGCCAACGTCACCCAGCCCGACCTCGCATTGGAACCGTTCTGGCAACCGCTGATCGAGGTCATCGACTGGGCCTACGACAACGTCACCTCCACTTTGTGTTCCTGCCTCGCCACCCACGCGGTGATGCAATTCCGCTACGGCCAGAAACGCCGCCACCTCGGCTACAAACGCTGGGGGGTGTTCTCGCACCGGGTGGTGGATTTACACCATCCGCTGGCGCAAGGCATCAACACCCGCTTCGACGTGCCGCATTCGCGTTTCAACGACGTAAGCCGCGCCCAGTTCGAGGCGGCGGGCCTCAAGGTGCTGGTGGAGAGTAAAGAAGCCGGCGTGCATCTCGCGGTGAGCGAGGACCTGTTCCGTCTGGTGTTCTTCCAGGGGCATCCGGAATACGACACCATCAGCCTGCTCAAGGAATATAAACGCGAGGTGGGGCGTTACGCCGAGAGCGCCCGCGGCGATTATCCACCCTTCCCGGAAAATTATTTCACTCCGCGCGGCGAGGCGATACTCGGCGAGCACAAGGAACGGGTGATCGCCGCGCGGCGTATCAATGCGCCGTTACCGGAACTGCCCGAAATCTGGATCCGGCCCGATCTCGACAATACCTGGCACGACACCGCCGAAGCGGTGATCAACAATTGGATAGGCAAGGTGTATCAAATCACCAACCAAGATCGCCGCCTGCCCTTCATGGACGGAGTGGATCCCGTTAATCCCCTGGGCTTGCGATAAAGCGCGCTGAAACCGCCACGCCGCCAATTAAAGATCAAGCTGATTGGCCGCCATGACGCCAAGAGCGCCAAGGTTTTTCTTTCGGTCGATGCCTGTTTTCTTGGCGGCCTTGGCGTCTCGGCGGTTTAACTTAAATTGTTGGCGGTTTCATTCACTCAAATACCCATTCCTTGTCCGCATTGCACCGAAGCCAGATAACGGGTCAAACCCTCGGGCGGCAAAGGCTGGCTGAAAAAATAGCCTTGCATCAAATAGCATTGATGGGAGAGTAAGAATGCTCGCTGCTCGGCGGTTTCCACGCCCTCGGCGACCAGTTCCAATTTCAAGCTTTGACCCATCACGATGATCGCGTGAGTAATGGCGGCATCCTCCGGATCGCCGGGAATGTCGCGGATGAAGGAGCGGTCGATCTTCAGCGTGTCGATCGGAAAACGGCGCAGGTATCCCAGCGACGAATAGCCGGTGCCGAAATCATCCATGCCTATCCGCACGCCCAAACCGGTCAGCGCTTCGAGGGCGCTCGCGGTGGCCGGGCCTTGATGCATCAGAATGCTTTCGGTGATTTCCAATTCCAAATCCGCCGCCGCCAGTCCGCAGGATGACAAGGCATCCGCCACCGTGCCCGGCAGACTGGCGTGTTCGAACTGGCGGCTGGAGATGTTCACCGCCATGCGCAGACTCGGCCAACCCTGCTGCCGCCACTGCGCCAATTGTTCACAGGCGGTTTGCAACACCCACTGACCTACCGGCACGATAAGACCGGTTTCTTCCAGCAACGGCACGAAATCCACAGGCGGCATCAAACCGAATTCCGGATGTTGCCAGCGCAACAACGCCTCGACGCCCACCACCTGTCCATTGCGGGCATCGACCTGCGGCTGATAATGCAGGACGAATTCGTTGCGCTCCAAGGCGCGGCGCAGACTGTTTTCCAAGGTCAGCCGCGCCAGGGCGCGGGCGCCCATCTCGGAAGAATAAAATTGGTAGTTGTTGCGACCCAGTTCCTTGGCGCGGTACATGGCATTGTCGGCGTTGCGCAACAAACTGCCCGAATCCTCGCCGTCGCCGGGGAACAGGCTGATCCCGATACTCGCGGTGATGTGCAAACTCGTCTCGTTGATCGAAAACGGCGGCTTCAAGACATCGAGAATTTTTTGCGCGAGCAGATTGACGTCCGACGCGACCGCCACATCATTCAACAGAATCACGAACTCGTCGCCGCCGAAACGCGCCACGGTATCCCGCTCGCGCAAACAGCCGCCCAGCCGCACCGCCAATTCCTGCAATAAACAATCGCCGGCCTCGTGGCCGAGGGTATCGTTGATGTTTTTGAAGCGGTCGATATCGAGGAACAACACCGCCACCAGCCGCTCATGCCAGCGGGCGTAGGCCAGCGATTGCTTGAGGCGGTCGAGAAACAAACTGCGATTGGGCAACTCGGTCAGCACATCGTGATGGGCGAGAAACTGCAGGCGTTCCTGGGTTCGCATGCGTTCGGTGATATCGCGGCCGGTGCTGACGAAATGGCTGATGATACCCTTCTCGTCCTTGAGCGGCGTGATGGTTTTTTCCTCGTAATAAAATTCCCCGTCTTTCTTTTTGTTGATGAAAACGTCGCTGTAGATTTTACCGGCCAGAATATTGGCCCACATGTCGCGGTAAAACTCCTGGCCCTGCTTGCGGGAATTGAGAAGATTGGGTTGTTTGCCGAGCATTTCGCCGCTTTGATAACCGGTGATCTGCTCGAAGGCGGTATTGACGTATTCGATGACGCCGTGGCGGTCGGTGATCATCACCGCGTCGGCGGTTTGTTCAAGCGCGCTGGATAGTTTGAGCATTTGCGCATCGGTGCGTTTGCGATCGGTGATGTCCTGCGCCACCACCACGATGCAATCCTCGCCGCCCAGACTGACTACTTCGATCGAACCCAGCACGTCGCGGATCTCGCCGGTCTTGGTCCGCAAACACCAGTCCGCGCCGTTGAGTTCAACTTCCGATTGCAGGCGCGCCAGCATATGACCACGGTCCTGCGGCGCCATCCATATTTTCATGTCCAGTGAAGTACGGCCGATAATTTCATCGCGCCGCCAGCCGGTGGTCTCCAAGAAAGCGGCATTGACGTCGAGGAACACACCACTGCCCTTGCGGGTAATGCTCATCAGCACCGGGCTGGAGGCGAACACTTTGCGAAAACGTTCTTCCGACTCGCGGAGCGCCAGTTCCATTTCCCGCCGCGCGGTGATATCCATCAAGCTGCCGACGTAACCGATGAGTTTTCCCGCGCCATCGCGCTCCGGCACCGCCGCGCCCAACACCCAGATTATTTCACCGCTGGCATGAATCAACCGGTATTCATCGCGGAAATTCCGTTCGGCGACCACCGCCGCGGACCATTGGCTGATCACCCGCTCGCGATCATCGGGATGTAATGAATTCATCCAGCCGCGGCCCATGCAGGCCGCCGGGGTCAGGCCGACGATCTCGCAAGAATACGCGTTGGCGTAGACGCATTCGCCCTTGGCGTCGGTGCGGAATATACCCACCGGCGCCACCAGCGCCGTCTGTCGCAGCTTCTCCTCGGAAAACCACACCGCTTCGCTGAGACTTTCTTCCAACTGGCTGCTTGCCCATTCCCGCAAAGCCAGACAGACCAGCAAACACACCACCACCGGAATCAGGATATCGATCATCTCGGGCCGCAGATTGTCGCGGAAGACGATGACCACCATCACCGTGGTCAACAATGCCAGCGGCGGCATCAGCCGACCGAAACGCAATTCGCGGGGGAAAGCCGGTTGACTCATGATCCCCTTACTGGCAACAAGAGTGGCCTGTTTGACCGCGCCGTAATACGTCAACATGAAACCCGCGATCCAGGCCACGTCCAGATAATTACCCGCTTGGTAATCATGGCCCAGCAAGGCATAGGCATAGAGGATATGAGTGACCGCCTGCACGACGACACCCGCGACGACCAACACCAGCACCTGCCGCGCCGGGCCATGCGCATAGAAATACAGACTGGTAACGGCGTAAAAGAGCAACGCCATGTATAACACCGGATAGGCGACGGCGGTGATGACAAAAAGATCGGCGCGCTGCTGGCTGAGTATCGGTTCGTAGAAAATCACCACATGCGCGGCGACGATGCAGGCGATGAAAATACCGAACTGGCTGAACTCCATCAAAGTGAACTGCGCACTGGGTTTTTCGGCGCGATAATAAAAAAGTCCCGCGGCGAAGAACGGCGCGAGCAATAAAAATCCTATGTCCGACAACGCGGGAAACGGGGTGAATTCACCCGCCAGCAACTCATGGTAATCCCAGGCCAGCATGCCGCCGAACCACGCCAGACAACCCGCGCCGAACATCCACCAGGCCGTGCGCAAGCGGCCCGGCAAGGTGCGCGCCACCGCGAAGCACCGCAGCGCGGCCATTAGCGAAACCACTGTCCAGAAGGCATCCGCCCACCAGTGGCGCGCCTCCTGGCTGAAAGGCAACACATAGTCGCCCAGAGCGAATAACAGCACGACGCCTAGCGACATCATGGCCGTGTAGCGATGGGTATCCACCCATTTCTGGGCGATCATTACATTCATCGCCACCCCTCGCGAACGCAGCCCGACCTGACGGGCGCACAACGACCACAAGACGCCGGGTGACGTTTAATTACTAATTCCGGCACAATTTTCCTTTCATGACTACATCACGACTCAGCATTCACTATCTCCCGGCAACGGCGATGACCGGAATACGCTCTCGCTACCCGGCTGGCCGCTCGCAAAGTAAAACCCCGCTTTTTGAAGGTTTACCACCCCGCACGGCCACCCCCTAATAATCGGCAGCCGCCACACGGGCATGAATAGCCACGGCAACGCTGGCCGAACCCCGGCTAAAAGCTAATAAATATATCACCGTTACATCGAATGATTTTAAGCCGCGGCCGGATAGCCGCGGCCAGCGTGCCGTCGCGGCGCAAGCGTGTCGCGCGCATCGCCATGTCGGCCGCCAAGGCGAATAACAACACTCGGGATAAGCCAAAACCTCTCCGATACCGCCGTGAACGGCGGCGCGTCTGCCAGTCGAAATCCTCCGCGGCGGGCCACAAGACCAAGCCCCGGAAGAATTGAAGAAAGGGAAATAACGTGACGACCCTAAGGGAGTCGGACCCGCATCCGATAACCGACCCAGACATCAATCTCACGGGGGGGCTATACAAGCGTGACAATCACGTTATTATTTTGACCGCCTCACACCGGCGGCGGATCGGCCCTTCCACCGGCGAGGTAGAGTGTGCACGAACCGGACGGGCGCGCTGGACCGCCGGCCGTGAAGGGAACCACCATGACTCAACCTTTTACTAAAAAGACACCTTAGGACAATGAACGATAAGCAACACTGGTACGGTTATCTTGAAGCGGGCGCCAAGAGCAGCCCGGTCCTGCTGGATCGCAAGCTCGATACGGGCAATCCGGAAACGTTTTATCTCTTCAACCTCGCGCGGAAGGAAATACTCGAATACAACCGCCAGATCGTCGAACCGAAACTGCGCGAGTTGAAAGAGAAGGAAACGAGCGTGGTCGGCGATCTGAAGCAGATTTACGGCGAGGTGCTGCGCAATTTCACACCGCGGGTGACCCAAGCCTTGATCGTGCCCGAGCCCGCGCCGCCGGCGAAACCCAAGGCCAAGAAAACCGACGACGACGCCTTGGACGGCCTGCCGATCGACGACATCGAAGAAGACGACCCCGATTGGGACGAGGAAGACGAGAAGTCCTAAAAAACGGGTAGCTTCCGCACACTCCGCTCCCGCCGAGCCCGCGCATGGGCTCAGCGGGCAGTGCACCCGCGCCGGCCGGGTGCCACGCCAGTGTGGGATCGAGGCCGGTCACTCCCCCCGGTTACCCGTACTCACCCGCAACAGCCGGCCGCTTTCAAAAATCAAAATCCGCATGAATTGGTTGGGTCCCAAATTATAGGTCCATTCATCCACGCGTTTATTAATGAAACGCCGGTTGCTTTCATCGTGAGCCAGCAGCGTTTCTTCGTAACGTGAGTCGCGAAAAAAAGGCCGGCCGCAACGGCGCAGCACTTCGTATTGAGTCAGCCCCTCGGCCAAAGTATCGAAACCGCAATCTTGTCCCGGCCGTCCCGTCACCGTAATGCCCCGCCCGCCCGCGGCGATGTCCTGCAGGCGGCCATTTTCGAACGTCAGAATACGCTGGAAGGCGGTCGGGCCGAGGTCATATAACCACACCTCGCGCGCGATGGAGATGCGCCGCTCCGCCGCCGCGGAGAGACTTTCGACGAGATGTTCGGTCCAGTCGTCCTGCCAATCCGGCCCGCCGCAACGCACCAGCACCTCGGCCTTGCTGTCGCCGAGCGACACGATGCGATTGCCGCATTTGAACGAGGAATCGGCCGGCAGCGAGGCGGGGAACAAGCCGGCCAGCACCAGCAAGCAAACGCGTTTGTACATCGTTCCCTCCTTGCGTGGCCGCCGCATTCAGCAACATCAACTCGGCACAGCCTGGGGCTGCGCTAATCAATGTCCGCTGAACAGCGCAGCTTCCACACCCCTCGCCATAGCCATGCTCGGCACATCGCCCTCAGGCTTTGTGATACAGCGCCACGCCTTCCCGCACGAATTCCACCGCCTTGTCTTCCATGCCTTTATGCAAGGCTTCCTCCTCGGACACGCCTTGGCTGGCCGCGTAATCGCGCACATCCTGAGTGATCTTCATGGAACAGAAATGCGGTCCGCACATCGAGCAGAAATGCGCCACCTTGGCGGAATCCTTGGGCAGGGTTTCGTCGTGGTAGGCGCGGGCGCGATCGGGATCGAGGCCGAGATTGAATTGATCTTCCCAGCGGAATTCGAACCGCGCTTTCGACAAGGCATTGTCGCGGATCTGCGCGCCGGGATGACCCTTGGCGAGGTCGGCGGCGTGGGCGGCGATCTTGTAAGTGATGATGCCTTCCTTGACGTCATCCTTATTGGGCAGGCCCAGATGCTCCTTGGGCGTGACGTAACAAAGCATGGCGGTGCCGAACCAGCCGATCATCGCCGCGCCGATGCCCGACGTGATGTGATCGTAACCGGGGGCGATGTCGGTGGTCAGCGGCCCCAAGGTATAAAACGGCGCCTCGCCGCACACCGCGAGCTGCTTATCCATGTTCTCCTTGATCATGTGCATGGGCACGTGGCCGGGGCCTTCGATCATGGTCTGCACATCATGTTTCCATGCGATTTGCGTCAGCTCGCCCAGGGTTTCCAACTCGCCGAATTGCGCGGCGTCGTTGGCGTCGTAGATCGAGCCGGGCCGCAGGCCGTCGCCTAGCGAGAAGGAGACGTCATAGGCCTTCATGATCTCGCAGATATCTTCGAAATGCGTGTAAAGAAAATTTTCTTTGTGATGAGAGAGACACCACTTGGCCATGATCGAGCCGCCGCGCGAGACGATGCCGGTGAGGCGCTTGGCGGTGAGCGGCACATAAGCAAGTCGCACACCGGCGTGGATGGTGAAATAGTCCACGCCCTGTTCGGCCTGTTCGATCAAGGTGTCGCGAAAAATTTCCCAAGTCAGTTCCTCGGCCTTGCCCTCGACTTTCTCCAAGGCCTGATAAATCGGCACGGTGCCGATCGGCACCGGCGCGTTGCGGATGATCCATTCGCGGGTCTCGTGAATGTTCTTGCCGGTGGAGAGATCCATGATGGTGTCGGCGCCCCAGCGGATGCCCCAGGTCATCTTCTCCACTTCTTCTTCGATGGACGAACTCAGCGCCGAATTGCCGAGATTGCCGTTGATCTTCACCAGGAAGTTGCGGCCGATGATCATCGGCTCCAGTTCGCTGTGATTGATGTTGGCTGGAATGATCGCCCGTCCGCGCGCGACTTCGCTGCGCACGAATTCCGGCGTGATCTCCTTGGGCAAGCTGGCGCCGAAGGAATGGCCGGGGTGCTGCTGGGCCAGCAATTCGCGGTGCTGATCCAGCCGCATGTTTTCGCGGATCGCCACGTATTCCATTTCCGGGGTGATCAAGCCCCGCCGGGCGTAATGCATTTGACTGACGTTCATGCCGGACTTGGCGCGGCGCGGCTGGCGGCGATGATGTTCGAAGCGCAGCGCGTCGAGGCCGGCGTCATCGGCGCGGCGGCGGCCGTATTCCGAAGTGAGTTCGCGCAGAATCTCCGTGTCGCCGCGTTCCTCCACCCAGCGTCCGCGCACATCGGCGAGGCCTTTGCGCAGATCGATACTCACGTGCGGGTCTGTGTAAGGTCCGGAGGTGTCGTACACCGTGACCGGCGCGTTTTTCTCGGCGCCTCGACTGGCGCGGGTGTCGGTCACGCTGATCTCGCGCATCGGCACGCGGAGATCGGCGCGGCTGCCTTGCACGTAAATCTTGCGCGAATTGGGAAACGGCTGGATCGCGGCTTGATCCACCGCGGCGGTATTGCTCAAAAATAAATCGGGTCGTGCGCTCATATCGCAGTCCTCTCAAGGTTCTTAAATTAAGGGCAGATATGGGCGCAGGTCGGCGGCAGTGGTGCGGCTTCCCTACGCCGGTCTCAACCGGATCAGGTTCGGAGGGTGTTTCTCAGCCCCGCTGCGCGAGGCACCCCTAGCCAGCCGGCGGGATGGCACCCGCCGGGGAGGCTCCAAGCTATAGCAAGCGCCCCGGATTTGCAAGGCGACAGCGCCGGCCGCCGGCATTTGAACATCAACAAGAGATTTTATTTTTGGCGTGTTTGGCGCCTTGGCGGTTATTCGTTTTTTATCCTCGGTCGAGACTACGGCACCGCCACGGCCCGCCCTTGCCTGCCGCCCGCAAACCGCTTACCCTTGGACGGGTTTTGTATTCATCAGGATCTCCATGTGACGACACCGAACCTCGCGCTAGCCCGCCATAATATGATCGAACAGCAGATCCGCCCCTGGGACGTGCTGGATCAACGGATATTGGAGCTGCTCGACAGCCTGCCGCGCGAGGCCTTCGTGCCCGCCGCCTATACCGGCTTAGCCTACGCCGACATCAACATTCCGCTGCAACACGGCGAGATGATGATGGCGCCCAAACTCGAGGCGCGCATGCTGCAGGCGCTTAATATCCAGCCCGGCGAGTCGGGGCTGGAGATCGGTACCGGCAGCGGCTATGTCACCGCCCTGCTCGCCCGCTGCGCCAAACAGGTGTACAGCGTGGATATTCATGCCGACTTCACGGAGCAGGCCCGCCACAAGCTGGCGGCCCACGGCATCGGCAATGTCCAACTGGAGGTCGGCGACGCCAGCCGCGGCTGGGAAATCCGCGGCCCTTACGATGCCGTCGCCGTGACCGGCTCCCTGCCGGTGCTGCCCGACAGTCTGCGCCGCGCTCTTAAAATCGGCGGCCGGCTGTTCGTGGTCACCGGCGATGCCCCGGTGATGACCGCCCACCTGATCACCCGGGTCGGCGAGGAGAGCTGGAGCCAGCACACCTTGTTCGAAACGGTACTGCCGCCCTTGATTAACGCGCCGCAGCCGCCGCGGTTTGTCTTCTGAGGAATCACCTATTAAGCTAGGCCCATCTGACACTCATCCGATAGGTCTAGAGCACCGCGATGTTAGAAATCACTCCCACCGAACTCAAAGCCTATCTCGAGACGGCTGATCCGAAACCCCTGCTGCTCGACGTGCGCGAACCTCACGAATGGGCCATTTGCCGCATCGAAGGTTCGCGGCACATCCCGATGAACCAAATTCCCGAAGCCAGCGCCGAACTCGATCCGGCGCAGGAGACCATCGTGATCTGCCATCACGGCGGACGCAGCGCGCGGGTCGCCGCCTATCTGACTCAGAGCGGATTCAGCAATGTCCTCAACCTCGCCGGCGGCGTCGACGCCTGGGCCGAGGAAGTGGACCCCGCCATGCCGACTTATTAAAAACAACAAAACCGAAGGAAGCGCCCGTGCCCCGGATTCGAGCCGTTTTCCTCGCCAGCGTGATCAGCGCCGTCCTGTCCGCCACCGCCGCGGCCGATAATCTGCTGGAGGTTTACCAACGGGCGGCGGAGAACGATCCTCAATTACGGCAAGCCGAAGCCGCTTATCAAGCCGTCAAAGAAGGCGGGAATCAGGCTCGCGCCCGCCTGCTGCCGCAGCTCGCCGCCACGGCCAATCTTTCGCGGGAACGGCAGGAAATCGAAAACAGCGACAGCCCCTTATTCCAGCCCGGCACGTTTAATTCCACCACCAAGCGTTACAACCTCAGCCTGAATCAAGCGGTTTACCGCCGCGACTATTTCGTGAATCTGCGCCAGGCGGACGCCGCCACCGGTCAGGCCCTCGCCAATTACGACGCCGAGTGGCAGAACCTGGTGGTGCGCACCGCCGACCTCTATTTGAAAGTCCTGGCCGCCGCCGACGACCTGGATTTCGCCCGCGCCGAAAAAAACGCCAACCAGCGTTTATTGGAACAAACCAAGCAACGTTTTGACGTAGGGCTGATCGCCATCACCGACGTGCACGAATCGCAGGCCGCCCACGACCTCGCCGTGGCGCGGGAAATCGCCGCGGAAACCCGTCTCGCGATCAGCAAGGAAGAATTGCGGGAAACCACTGGCTACAGCCCGGCCGTTCTCACCACTTTGCGGGAAACCATTCCATTGCTCACCCCCGAGCCGGCCGACATGAATGTCTGGCTGGAGAGCGCCGGCAAACAGAATCTGCAATTCATCGCCGCGCAGTTCGCCGTCGATGCCGCCCGCGAAGAAGTGGAATTGCGGCGCGCCGGCCATTATCCGACGTTGGACGCGGTGGCCAGCTACGGTTACAGCGACGTCGGCGCCGGCCGCTTCGGCGGCAGCGAAACCTATGACAGCAGCATCGGCCTGCAACTGCGCGTGCCGTTTTACGAAGGCGGCGGCACGCAGTCCCGCGTCCGCGAAGGCCAATACCGTTTAACCCAGGCCAAGGAGGCGCTCGAGCAACAGCGGCGCGCCGTCGATCGCCAGACCCGCAGCGCCTACCTCAACGTGCTCGACAACATCAGCAGCGTCAACGCCCTCAAACAGGCGCGAATCTCCAGCGAGAGCGCGCTGGAGGCCACCGAGGCGGGTTATGAAGTCGGCACCCGCACCATCGTCGACGTGGTGCAGTCACGGCGCAATCTCTTCGACGCCCAGCGCAATTACGCCAGGGTGCGCTACGACTACATCCTCAGCACCCTGCGCCTGCGTCAGGCGGCGGGCCTGCTCGAGGTCGAGGATCTCGAAGAAATCAACCGCTGGCTGAATTGAGGAAACGCTGAAAAAAGCGGTTGACCACGGAGGGCACGGAGGGCAATAAACGGCTTCGCGTCCTTGTCAAAGTCGCCCCACAGGTGAACTCGCCCAATGCCGCAATATCCGGATGCGCCGGGCCCTCGGTGATCTCCGTGGTTTGTATCCGCGGTTTTTTAGGATAAATCAGGGATTCCATGTTCGGCGGCGGATCGCTTCACTGCCGCAGATAATCGTCCAGCAAGACCTGCAAACGCGCCAACGCACCACGGTTTTGTTCCACCAGGGCGCGGCCCTGGCGTCCGGCGGCGTCGCGCAGATTGGCGTCCGCCAGATAACGCAGCACCGCTTCGGTCAATTGTTCCGCGTCGGCGATCTCCACCGCGCCGCCCGCGGCGATCAACTGGCGGGTGATGTCGAGAAAATTAAAGGTGTGCGGTCCCACGATCACCGGTTTGCCGAGCGCGGCGGGCTCCAGCACATTGTGGCCGCCGGTGGGCACCAGACTGCCGCCGACGAAAGCCACATCGCCCGCCGCGTAAAACACCGGCAACTCGCCCATCCGATCCACCAGTAACACCGCGGTCTCCAGCGTGCCCATCCCCTGTTCGCTACGCCGCGCCAACGTGTAACCGCGCTGGCGGCACAAGACGGCGACGTCGTCGAATCGCTCGGGATGGCGGGGCACCAGTACCAGCAGGCAGTCGGGCACGGCACGCCGCACCCGCGCGTAAGCGTCCAGCACCTGTTCGTCCTCGCCGGCGTGGGTACTGGCCGCCACCCACACCAAGCGGTCCTCGCCCCAGGCGCGGCGCAATACCGCCGCCTGCTCGAGCAGACTGGCGGGAAGATGCAAATCGAATTTGATATTGCCGGTGATCCGCACGTCGCGCGCACCCAGAGTCCGCAGCCGCGCGGCGTCGGCTTCACCCTGCGCCGCCACCAGGGTCACGTCGGCCAGGATCGAGCGGGTGAATCCGGCCACTCGCCCGTAGGCCCGCGCCGATCGTTCCGACATGCGGGCATTGGCGACGATCAGCGGAATCTTTTCCCGTGCGCAGGCGTGGAAGAGATTGGGCCATAACTCGGTTTCCATGA
>CAKKSB010000048.1:18761-38370 GCA_919903055.1 Gammaproteobacteria bacterium
CATGATGATGGCCAGTTTGGGCCGGGTGCGCCGCAGGAAACGGCGCACCGCGTCGGGTAAATCATAGGGACAATACAGGTGATGCACGCTATTGCCGAACAAAGCCCGCACCCGATCCGAACCGGTCGGCGTGGTGGTCGTCACCAGCACCGGCTCGCCGCGCGCCGTCAATGCCTTGATCAACGGCGCCGCCGCCAGGGCTTCGCCCACCGACACCGCATGCACCCACACCACGCCGCTCACCGGCAAAGGTGTGATGAAGCCGAAGCGCTCCGCCCAGCGGCGGCGATAGGCCGGCGCGCGGCGGCTGCGCCACCACAGCCGCAGCAATACCCACGGCACCAGCAGATAGAGAACCACGCTGTAGGCCGCTCGCCACGGCCCGCCGTTTATGAGCGATCCCCTGTCATTTGCCGGCAACGCCATGCTCGAGCTCGGCTGGCGATAGCAAACGATTCTGCTTCAATAGCGTGGCGGTGACCTGCACGTCGGCAAGCAGCCGCCGCTCGACTTCATCCAAAGGGTAACCCGGCTGGGTTTGCTGACCGCCGACCCGCTTGCTCAGGTCGTGGGTCACCCAGCCGCCCGCCTCGATACGCGACACCTCGTCGCCCCGCACCGCGAAAGCGCCGCGGGTCGGTGGGCCGCCGTCGAACATCGAGCGACCCAGACTGGCGTAACTCACCGGCCAGTGCGCCAGATCGATGAGGGTGGGCACGGTATCCAGCTGGCTGGCCACCCGCTCGACGACGGCCGGTTGCAAACCGGGAGCGATGATCAGGCAGGGCACCTGATGCAAAGTGCGCACGTCATGGGGCCGGGTGTTGAGGCCGCTGACGTGATCGCCGATCAGGATGAAAATGGTGTTGCCGTAATAGGCCGCGTTCTTGGCCTCGGCGAAAAATTCACCCAGCGCCCAATCGGCGTAATAAAGCGTATTGAGGTAGCGTTCTTCCAGCGAATTGCCGGGGAATTTTCGCCACTGCTCGCCCGGCAACGGATAAGGACCATGAGTGGAGGCGGTGAAGACAAAGCCCAGGAAAGGCTGCTGAGCCGCGGCGAACAAACGGCCGGCCTCGCGCAGGGTGTCATAATCCCACGCGCCGCGCTCGGCGGCTTGGGGAGCGTGGCCGCTGGCCGGAATGTCTTCCGCGCCCGCGTAATGCTCGAAACCCGCCCGTTTGGCGATGGCGTCGACCCGGAACGAGCGGCGTTTGGCGCTCTGCAAAAAATAAGTCTGATAACCTTGATCGCGAGCCAGGGCGCCGAGAAAACTCATATTGCCCTGCTCCATGCCGCGACCGAGATAAGGCACCCCCGGCAACGTAGGAATACCGGCCAGCAAAGCCGACAAGCCGTCCATGCTGCGTTGGCCGCTGGCATAAAATTGCGAGAACAACACGCCCTCACGGCTCAGCGCGTCAAAGTTGGGCGTCACGCCCAGCGGAGCCTTGCCCAGCAGCGCGCGCGAGGCATCGACATGAACCGCATCCCAGCTTTCCAGCATCAACACCACGACATTGGGCGATGCCGGCGCGAGCTCGTTGCGCCGGCGTTGCAGGGGATAGGCCGGACTCTGCATGACTTCGCCGCTGGCGAACAATTCATGCTGCACCGACGCCACGGCTTCATCCCATTTCATGAATTCCACCGGCAGCGATTCACTGCCCAGCATGGAATGGAAGACGCTGAAGGGACCGTTGAGCGTCAAGTAGCCGCTCGCGCTGGAGCCGGCGTCGAACGCGTCCACTACCCCGATCGGTTTGCCGACCACCCCACCGCGTGCGGCGGTCACCATCACCAGGAAAACGCCGATCACCAGCAAAGGATGCGACCCACGCACCTGGGGCACGGCCAGCAAGCGCCGCCACAGCAAAAAACCCGGCACCAGCAAGAACACGCACACCAGCAACGCCAGGCCGTAGTCGCCCAGCGCCATCGCCAGCACCAAATCGAGATCGTTGCCGAGGCCCGACACTTCGGGCCCGGTATGGCGATTGACGAATCCGAAATAGATCAAATCGGCGCCGATGACCAGCAGAAACAGGCACAACACCGCGTAGCAGTACCAGCCCCATACTCCTTGCCACCAGCGCTTGCCCGCCCACCGCCACGGCAACAGCATCAACAACAGCGGCACGCCGATGAACACCAAAATGATGGAAAGATCGAAAACGACGCCGCAGGCGAAAGCCCGAAAAATTTCCAGCGCCGCGAGTTCATTGAAATGATCGGGATAGAGCGTCAGCAATAAGCCGCGCGCCAGCAGAAATACTCCAAGAAAAACCGCCATGATCGCCAGCACACGGCGCCAGGCTGCGCTCATAGGATGCTCCGCGACAATTTCGCGCCGGGTGAAAAACACCTATCGTCCCACTGCGCGCGGCGCAGGTTTTTCCCAGCTCGCCGCGGCGGGCATGGCGTACGATTTTCGTTCGCGACGCGCACGGCGTCCGATTTCCGCGTCGCTGCAAAGTCATCGTGCAAGCGCAACTCTCGATTGACACTCATAAGTTCGTGCGTGCGGCTGCGTTCGCCGCGCCTGTTTGCCGGCGCGGAATAAGCCGTAAAAGCAGATAGCCAAGCATTATTCAGAAATCATCCGTAAATTGTGCAGTATCGTTTTTTTTAAAAAGGCGCGACCGAGCACGATGCGAATCCTCACGCGTCCAAACCCTCGCACAACAAATGCAGGATTAAGATATGCGCCTCCTGAATGCGCGCGGTGCGCGGCACATCCACCACCAGCGCCACATCGACCAAGTCGGCGCAAACGCCGCCGTCGCGCCCCAGCAGACCGATACTGTTGACGCCCAGCGCGCGGGCCCGCTGCACAGCGGCCACCACGTTGGGCGAGTTGCCGGACGTGCTGATCGCCAGCAGTAAATCGTCGCGACCGGCCAGCGCCTCCAACTGGCGGGCGAAGACTTGTTCAAAACCGTAGTCGTTGCCGATGGAAGTGAGCGCCGACGTGTCGGTGTTGAGCGCCACGGCGGGATAACCGCGCCGCTCTTTTTCGAAACGGCCGGTCAATTCCGCGGCGAGATGTTGGGCGTCGGCCGCCGAGCCGCCGTTGCCGCAGACGAACAAGCGCCGTCCCGCCGCGAAGGTCGTGCGCAGCAGCGCCACCGCCTCTTCGAGACGCGGCTCCAGCCGCAGCACCGCATCCACCGCGGCGCGATGTTCGGCTACCGAGCGCTGCAAATCGAAACCGTTCATGAGCGATCCCGGCCGCGATTGAGTTGATCGAGATACATCTTCACGCCTTGCTCCACGCTGAGAAACGCCTTGGCATAACCGGCGGCGCGCAACGCGCCGACCTCCGCTTCAGTGAAACTTTGATAACGCCCGCGCAACTGCTCGGGGAAAGGAATGTAGTCGATCTCGCCGGCGCCGTGCCAGGCGATCACCGCGCGCGCCACGTCGTTGAAGGTCTGCGCGCGGCCGCTGCCCACGTTGAAAATGCCGGATACCTCTGAATGATCGAGCAGCCAGAGATTGACGTCCACCGCATCGCCGACATAAATGAAATCACGGCGCTGTTCGCCGTCGCCGTAACCGTCGCAGCCTTCGAATAACTTCAAGCGTTCGCCGTTGAGGATTTGCGTGTTGAGATGAAAAGCCACGCTGGCCATGCCACCCTTGTGCTGCTCGCGCGGACCGTAGACGTTGAAATAGCGCAGCCCCGCTATTTGACTGCGCGCCTGCGGCATCAAACGACGCACATAGGCATCGAACTGGAATTTGGAATAGCCGTAGGCGTTGAGCGGCGTCTCGTGTTCGCGGCCTTCCTTGAACACCGGCCCAGCGCCGTACACCGCCGCCGACGAGGCGTAGATAAATGGGATGCGCCGTTCGAGACAATAATGCAGCAAATCTTTCGAATATTCGTAGTTGTTGCGCATCAAGTAGCGGCCGTCCCACTCGGTGGTGGCGGAACAGGCGCCTTGATGAAACACCGCCTCGAGCTTGCCGCCGAACTCACCGCCCGCCTCGATGCGAGCGATGAAGTCGTCCTTGTCGAGATAATCGGCGATGTCGCAATCGGCGAGATTGACGAACTTCTCGCCGCGCTCGAGATTGTCGACCACCAGCACGTCGCTACGCCCGCGCCGGTTGAGCGTCTTCACCAGATTGCTGCCGATAAACCCGGCGCCGCCGGTTACGATGATCACCAATATTTCCTCATGATTTGCAACGCTCGATGATACTCGTCGTAGATTGGCCTTCGATGAAATCGAGAATCAGCACTTGACCGCCATGCTCGGTGACGCAGTGCTGACCGGCGATTTGTTCAGGCCGGTAATCGCCGCCTTTCACCAGACAATCCGGCAGCACCCGGCAGATCAAACGTTCCGGGGTGTCTTCGGAAAACGGCACGACCCAATCCACGTTTTTCAAGGCCGCCAGCACCGCCATGCGCTGCTCCAAATTATTCACCGGCCGCGTCGCGCCTTTGAGGCGGCGCACCGAATCATCATCGTTCACCGCGACGATCAGCCGATCGCCCAATTTGCGCGCGGCCTCCAAATAGGCGACATGTCCGGCGTGGAGGATGTCGAAACAACCGTTGGTCATCACGATGGTCTCGCCGTGGGCGCGCGCGTCGGCCGCCGCCGCCAGCACTTGTTCTTCGCTCAACACGCCGCGTTCCGGCGCGTAGTCTTCGCGCAAGGCGCGGCGGATCTCGGCCACGCTCACCGTCGCCGTGCCGAGCTTAGCCACCACGATGCCGGCGGCGAGATTGGCGAGGGCGGTGGCCTGCGGCAAGGATGCGCCCGCCGCCAGCGCCGACGCCAGTGCGGCGATCACCGTGTCGCCGGCGCCGGTGACGTCGTACACCTCTCGCGCGCGAGTCGGCAGGTGCAAAGCCTCTTTACCGCGTTGCAGCAGGGTCATGCCCTGTTCGCCGCGAGTGATCAGCAGCGCCTCGAATTGCTGCTCCGCCAGGAGCGCCATGCCTTTGTTCACCAGTTCGGCCTGGTCGCGGCAGACGCCCACCACCGCTTCGAACTCGGCGAGATTGGGCGTCACCAAAGTCGCGCCGCGGTAGAGACTGAAGTCGCGGCTCTTGGGGTCGACCAGCACCGGCTTGCCGGCGGCGCGTGCCACGGCGATCAATTCACCCACCGCCGCCAGCGCGCCCTTACCGTAATCGGACAGCAGCACCACGTCCGTGGCGGGCAGCGCCTCGCGCAAACGGGCGATCAGCACGGCGGGCGCGTAGCCCGGCAGGCTGCTTTCGAAATCGAGGCGGATCAACTGCTGATGCCGCGAAATCACCCGCAGCTTGGTCACCGTCGGCACGCCGGGCAAGCATTCGAAATCGCAGATCACGCCCGCGGCGCTGAGCTGCCGGGTGAGGGTATGCGCCGCCTCGTCCTCGCCGGTGACGGCGATCAGACTGGCCGCCGCGCCCAGCGCGGCGATATTCAAGGCCACGTTGCCCGCGCCGCCGGGACGGTCCTCGGCCTGTTCGACCCGCACCACCGGCACCGGCGCTTCGGGCGAAATGCGCGAAGTCGCGCCGTGCCAATAGCGGTCCAGCATCACATCGCCGACCACCAGCACACGGGCCTTGTCGAAATTGGGAATATGAATTTTCATCGCGCCCTCGGTTGGCGCGTATCTTACTAAGAACGCCGCCAGTAAAGCGACCGCTTTGCTGGCGGCGTTGTTAGCGGCCGGTTATTTTACCTGCCTGCACTCTGTCCCGGTCCGTGAAAAGGAAGGTAGCGAGGTGAGAGACGTATTTTGCATGCGACGTGATCATCCAGACACCCTCATCCCCACCCTTCTCCCGCCCGCCGGAAAAGGGTGGGGAAACGACGCCTCAGTCCGGTTCGGGTCTCTTGCCAATTTTGCGATGGGTTTTAACCTGGCTAACAGGCGACCTTTGCGCGGCGGCGGGCACGGCCGGTAGAATGCGCGCTTATGCATTTCGTCCCTTCATTGTGACCGACACCCCGCCCGCCCATCCGCGTTTCCTGTCGCCCCGCTACTGGCCCACCTGGCTGGTGCTGGGCCTCATGTGGTGTCTGGCGCAGTTGCCCTTCCGCGCGCAAATGACGCTGGGGCGCGGGCTGGGGCGTCTGCTCAATATCGTCGGCGGACGCCGCCGCCACATCGCCGAGGTGAATCTCCGCCTCTGCCTGCCGGAACTCAATGAAAACGAGCGGCGCCGGATCTTGAGCAAGCACCTCGAATCAGTGGGCCTTGCCCTGGTCGAAACCGCGATGAGCTGGTTCACGCCCACCGAAAAATTGCGCCCTCGAGTACAGGTGGAAGGACTCGAACATTTGCAGGCCGCTTATGCGCAAGGCAAAGGCGCCATCGTGTTGATGGGCCACTTCACCACGATGGAATTGATCGCACGGCTGATGGCTATGCACACTCCGCTGCACGCCACTTATCGCCAGCATAAAAATCCGCTCTACCAGCACTTCCAGGAGGCAGCGCACCGCCGGTATTGCGCCGCCATCGTCCCTCATACCGACATGCGCGCCATGTACCGCGCCCTCCAAAAAAACCAGGCGCTGTGGTACGCGCCCGATCAAAACTACGCCGGCAAGCTCAGCGGCTTCGCGCCCTTCTTCGGGGTGCCCGCCGCCACCATCACCGCCACTTCGCGCATCGCCCAGACCAGCGGCGCGCCGGTGATTCCGCTGCTGGCGCAGCGTCTGCCCGGCGCTGCGGGTTATCGTCTCACCCTCCAGCCGCCGCTGGCGGACTATCCCAGTGGCGACTTGATCGCCGACGCTACCCGCATCAATCAAACCATCGAAGCACAAGTGCGTCACATCCCCGAGCAATACCTGTGGGTGCACCGCCGCTTCAAGACTCGTCCGCCGGGAGAGCCTGATGTCTATCGGTAATGAACCGCTGATCGACCTGCCTGCCCAGACCGATATCCGCCGCATTCTCATCATGAAGTGGAGCGCGATGGGCGACGTGGTGATCAGCACCGCTTTGATGGAAGACGTGCGACGCGCCTTTCCCGCGGCGGAAATCGACATCAACACTTTGCCGCCGTGGGCGCCGCTGTTCCGCGACGACCCGCGCTTCCGCAACGTCATCGCCATTCCGCTGCGCCAAGGCGCGCGCGCCATGCTGCAATGGTTGCGCGAAATACGGCGCGGCAACTACGACTTGATCGTCGATCTGCAATCGACCGACCGCGCCCGCATCCTCCACACTTTACTGCTGGCCAGCGGCGCGCGAGTGCCCTATCGCCTCGGCACGCATCGCCGTTTTCCCTACACCATTGCGCCCGGCCCGCAGCCGCCCGCGGTGCACGCCTTCGAACATTTGCGCGCCGCGCTGCGGGCGGGCGGCATACCTACCGTCACACCGCGGCCCGCGCTATTCGTGCCGACGCGCCACCGTCAGCGCGCCGCCGAACTATTGAGCGGTCATGGCATCGGCGCCGACACCCGTTACGCGGTGTTCCTGCCCGGCTGCCAAGCGGCGGGTTATCTCAAACGCTGGGGCGCTTTGCGCTACAGCGCCCTCGCGCTCTATTTGCGCGAAGCGGGCTACCAACGCATCGTGATTCTCGGCGGCAAGGATGAAATGGAAGAATGCCGGCTGATCGAACAAGCCTGCGGTGCTTGGCTAGTCAATCTCTGCGGACAAACCGAGATTCTCGATCTGGTGCCGATTTGCGAAAACGCCGGCTGCATCGTCGCCAACGACACCGGCACCGCCCACGTCGCCTCCAGCACGCCCACTCCGCAGGTGGTGGTGTGCGGCCCCACCGACCCGCGCCGCGTCAAACCGCTCGGCGACAATGTGGCGGCGTTGCAAGCGGATATCCATTGCATGAACTGCTACCGCAAACAGTGCAGTCATCACAGCTGCATGGAATTGGTAAGCCCGGAAGCGGTGTTCAGCGCACTGCAAAAGCTCGGGGCGGTTTAAAAGATAAACGGGAAGGCGCGAAGGCTTGGCACTGTATCGCGGCCCGCAGAAAACAATCCGCACCTCCGTCCAGCAAGAGTGAGACAGCCGGACCTTGCGCAAATCGATCTCGGTCTCACAATAGCTATACGTTGCATTCAGGTCATCTTCGAATCCGCTGGCGTCATCCGCATACGATGTGCGCCAATAATTGATTCGTGCAGCGTAAATTAAGCGGGTCGGCGGCCAGACTGAACTCAGTATTCACCTATCTTGTGTTTTTCAAAACTTCGTACTAGGCTCTTCACGAAATCGCTATCAAGCCTCACGCATTCTAAATAAGAACAACGCTGTTTACTGATTTTAATAGTTCGCTAAATACCGTCCCCTATGGAGAGGGCGTGCGTGAAAAAAGCAATATTGAAGCTATAAGAACGCACCAGAATAACCAGCTTTGAATTTATCGTTGCTCAGGGAGGAGACGATGAACCAGACCCGTCATGGAGCGGCCGTGCGTAGAGTGGCGCATGGGCTGTTCACCCTCATAACCTTTCTCGGTTTCTTATTAATCCCCACGTTTTCGCAAGCCGAGCCCACTTACCAATGGACGGCCACGGTCGGCGGCAGTGGGACGGACGCCGGCAAAGGCGTCGCCGTCGATGGCCAAGGTAATATTTATCATGTGGGCTCCTTTCGCGGTACGGTCGATTTCAATCCGGGTGCCGGTGTCGACCAGCGTACTGCGGTGGGCAGTCTCGACGATATCTTCATTACCAAGACCAACGCGGACGGTAGTTATGGCTGGACCAAAACCGTAGGCGGTGTCAGCAGCGATTTTGCCTATGGCGTCGCCGTGGATGCCGCCGGCAATGTGTTCGTCGGCGGCGAATTTTTGAGCAGCACGGTGGATTTCGATCCGGGTCCGGGTGTGGTCAATCGCACGACCAGCGGCGGTTACGACGGTTTTCTGCTCAAACTGAATGCCGACGGCAGTTATGGCTGGGTCCGCACCTTCGGCGGTGCAAGTCCGGACGCGGTCTACGCCGTCGCCGTGGATGCCGCCGGCAACATCTTCTTCACCGGGCGGTTCAATGGCAATGTGAATTTTAATGCCGGTGGTCCGGCCGACATCCGCAACTCGGTGGGCGGCTACGACATTTTCCTCACCAAACTGCTGCCCAACGGTGCTTATGGCTGGACACGTGGCGTCGGCAGCGCGCAATGGGACGCGGGCCAGGGTCTCGCGGTGGATGCCGGCGGCGCCGCGTACATCACCGGTTACTACCAGAACAACACGGACTTCGATCCCGGTCCCGGCACCGATATCCATACCTTCTCCGGCGGCAGCGACGTGTTCGTCAGCAAATATCTTGGCGACGGCAGCTACGGCTGGACCCGCACCTTCATCGGCTCCGGCAGCGGCGAGGGGAAAGGCGTCGCGGTAGACGGCAATGGCGGGGTTTATATCATCGGTACTTTCAGCTCCAGCGTGGATTTTTATTCCGGCAGCGGTACCGATGTTCGTAGCAGCAATGGCGTTACCGATATCTTTCTCACTAAATTGACGACTGACGGTAATTACGGTTGGACCCGCACAGTCGGCGGCACGCTCCAAGACGAGGGACGCGCTGTAGTAAGTCTGGGCAGTGCAGGCGTCTTGGTGAGCGGTATGTTCGGAGCGACCGTCGATTTCGATCCTGGTCCGGGTCAAGATATGCGAAGCGCCGGCGCAAGCTCCACCTCGCTCAGTTTTTTCCTCACGTCATTTCAGGCGGACGGCACCTACCAATGGACGCGCGGCATCGGAGGAGGGACCGGCACGTCGGTCGCCAGTGCCGTGGCGGCATCGGCAAGCGCCGCGTATATCACGGGCGAATTCGGCGGTAACCTGGATTTTGACCCCGGCATACCGATGGATTCCCGTAGCCCGATAGGCGTTACCGATATATTCCTTTCGAAATACGGCATCATCCCGCTGAGCATCACCATCGACACGCCGCCGGACGGCTACGTCACCAATCTCGCGGCGCAAACCATCAGCGGCCATCTCAGTAAACCGGCGACCCTCACCGTCAACAACGCACCGTTGACCGTGGCCACCGATAACAGCTTCACCAAAAACGTTTCGTTGAGCGAAGGCAACAACAGCTTCACTTTCATCGCCACCGCCACCGGCGGAGAGACCGCGCAGAAATTATTCACCTTGATCCTCGACACCCAAGTACCCGCCGCAGTGCAGATGGGATCGGTATCGGTGAGTGAACCGAACAACGGCATCGTCAACGTCACCGGCGCCGCCGGCAGCGTGGAGGCGGGCGCACGGGTCACCCTCACCAACACCCGCAGCGGCGACATCGTGATGGCGACGGCCAACAGCCTCGGCGCTTTTAACGCCAACATCGCCGCGCAGGGCGGCGATACCTTGAGCATCCGTGTCAATGATACCGCCGGTAATATGAGCAACGTAACATCGTTGGCCTTAGGTTCCAGCGTAGCTATTCATATAGAAACCCCGATTCCAGGAACTGTTTATCAAACTGATCGCATTACTGTTACAGGACACTATTCAGGCCCAATAAATTCCGGTATCACGATCAACGACGTTGTCGCATCGGCAGACAATGCCGGAAATTTCATGGCAACCAACATTCCTCTTCTGGATGGATCGAATTCTATTACCGCAACGGTCCTGACACTGGATGGCCAATCGGCGACCGACACCGTGACAGTGAACAACACGTATTCCTCATCTAACTTAGAACTTAATGCCAGCACAGCAGGCGGCCCCGTCCCTTTGCAGGTCAAGTTCACCTATGACTTCGGCGCCGCGGCGGTAACATCGGAGCTACGTATCGATTTTGATGGCGATGGCATCGATGACGCGGTGGCTGGCGCCGGCGTGTCATCCTTTCAACACACCTACCCTGAGCCGGGCTTATACGAAGCCAAGCTTACGCTTGTGGATGATAGAAGTCAGATACATCGCGCGAGCACCCTGGTACACGTGATATCGGGGTCATCGATGGATACATTGTTCGGAGAAATATGGAATGGCGTGAATAGCGTTTTATCATCTGGTAATGCCGCACTGGCCTCAGCCTTTCTGACTACCTCCGCTAAGGAACAATATGGACCTGTCTTTGCGGCATTGTTGCCTCATATGAATGAAATAATCGCCAGTTATTCACCACTCAAACGAGTGTCGCTAAACCCTGATATCGGCGAGTACGCAATTAACCGCGTAATCGACGGGCGTAACAAGGTATTTCTTATTTACTTCATAAGGGGCGGGGATGGAATCTGGCGCCTCGCTGCTATGTGACGGGAATATCAATACCATGAGAACGCTTTCCATATGGTTATTACTCTGTTTTCTACTAAGCCCTTTTATGGTCAATGCCGCCTATCCGCAAAAGTATTCCGCGGAAGCGATCGAGGCATGGCTGGTCGATGCCGAAACGAAACAACTGGTGGAAGGCGCGGTCGTGGTCGCCCACTGGCAGTTATACGGCAGAGTGATCGAATCGAATCCGGTCGGCGAGTTGAAGATACTACTGTCTTTTTCATTTATTTCCTCAAGGATCAGGACGGCGTGTGACGGGATGAAATGTCAGGAAACAGCATGATACGAAAACTATGCTCATTATCTTTTCGCAATGCATTTCTTTCTGGCCTGTTTCTGCTTATATCGGCGAGCAATGTTCTTGTAAAAACTGGCGTGGCGCAACCACCACCAGCCGATCTTGACGCACAGGCTTACCGAGCGTTGGCCTCTGGAAGTCAGGACGAGTTGGCGCGCTGGCGTGCAGCAGGGGGGGATCCAGCACGCTACGCGAAGAACAATCCGGAAGCGATCTACGATGCCATGGGAGGTGACCGCGATGTTGAGATGCTCGAGTTTGTGCTCAAGAGTGGCGCAAACCCTAACGCTCAACGACATCCGAACTTGAAGGGAACACCGATCCTGGTTAGCCCCATGGATCGCGATAAGATCGCGCTACTCCTCAAATATGGCGCGGATGTCAACGCACACGCGGAAAACGGCTACACAGCCCTGTCCCGTGTGCTGTTCCATCCATTTGGCGAGACCAAGCTACCGGACTACCCTCGCGCCAACCAGAAAATCCGCACATTCACCAAATTGGAAGTAGTGAAACTCCTTGTCGAGAACGGAGCCGAGTTCAACGGAAATCTCGGCGGCGGGGGTGGAGCGGGTGCGCTGGGACTGACTCGGCGAGAAGACGAAGATGTTATCGATTTTCTGATTCAACGTAGCGCCACTTTAAAGGATACATATCCCAGCCTATTGACCATGGAACTCGCCATAGATCAGCACCATGCGGATCGTGGTTCCCTCACGGTGGCACTACAAATGTATCGTGATGACTTGGCGCTGGCATTGCTCGAACGCGATAAGCGTGTGGCAGCCAATGACGAATTTGCGATTTTGGAAGCGGCGCGTCGTGGCTTCACAACGGCCGCGTTGGCGATTCTGAATGCAGGTGCAAAACCCAACGTTGTCGACGATCAAGGAACTACCCCGCTTGGCTGGGCCCAAAAGCGGGAGGATGCTGAACTCATCTCCGCTCTGCAGAAAGCGGGGGCAACAAGATCGGACAAAAAAATAAAGCCGAGCTTTGATATTCCTGGCTGGGACTCTTTCGACAGGGCAGTGGCTAGCGAGATCGATGACATCGTGTTACTCGATCCCCCTCGTTTTGACATCGGTATTCCCATGCCTAAAGAAGAAGTCGTTTTTGGCTTCTACGGTAAAGACGTGAACAAATACGATGCGATGAAATGCGAGCGCTCAGTTAGCTACAGCATCGTTGCTGATGCGGACATACAGGATTCGATTCAGGTGGGCGTGTGTGAGACAGAGGCTGTCCGTATGCGCGACCTCGCCCGCTTGTCCAAGACAGGATTAGCGCAGATCATCAATATGCTAAACCAATCCGGATTCGAACAGAAAACTGATCAAGTCAAAACACTGGGCTGGGAATGGCAGCAAGCCCAATACCCTGACCATGCGGAAAGCTACGGGTTTCCAGTGATTGCCATCGGACACGGAATATTGTGGGCAAACACCGTGGTTTGGGTTAACAAGACCGCTGATCGCGCAGTGATTGTGCAGGTTTCTGTTACGCAACTTTGCGGAGAGGGTGGTAAAAGAATTAACACGCCATTGTGCAGCGATACCAACAAAGCATTGACTGACATCGCGCTGCGCGTGAGTCGAATAAACTACAAAAATTAGAAAACAATGGATTCCGTTGATCAATTATCCAATGGCAAATACGGGTCTCCGCATGAATGTGCAAATTGAGGGGAAATATGTTTGACCAGAACGTATACCGTTTTTTCTTCACCTTGCTGATCTCGCTACTTTCTGGCTGTGCGAGCTTGCAGTACTCCGCCGAACCGATCGAGGCGCGGGTGGTGGATGCGGAAACAAAGCAGCCGGTGGAGGGCGCGATTGTCACGGCGAACTGGGAGTTGGTCGCAGGAACCTTGGCAGGCGGGCCGGAGGTGATCAAACAGATGATGGTCGTGGAAGCGGTCACTGACAGCAACGGCCGGTTTTCCTTCCCGGCCTGGGGGCCGAAGATAAACTTGCATCCAGAAGGAGGGTTTAGGGAAAACGCGCCCCAGCTGCTCATATTCAAAAGCGGCTATGAATTTTGGAAAGGATTTAACGATACGCCAGGAGACCATCCATACAACTTCAACTCCGTACAGCGTTCGGACTGGAACGGCAAGACTATTGAACTTAAACCGTTCAAGGGGACGCCGGAGGAATACGCGGAGCATGTGCATCAGCTTGATAACGATTTGGAGTGGGTGCGCTATGGGGAAAATTGCGAATGGAAACAGCTACCGCGGATGCTTGTAGCGATACACCGTTTGAGCGAGCGATTTGAATCGCAAGACGTCAAGCTCAAAGGTTGGCTCGGTGGCGCTCGCATTCGGAAAGTCACCAATGTCGGTAAACAGAATCAATGCGGCTCTGCCGAGGAATTCTTTAAGGGCTATCTACCATGATAAAAACGAAGTACGCATGGACACTTTGTGTTTTACTCCTGGCTAATGCAGGAGTCGCCTTGGCTTATGAAGTTGGAACCCACGAGAAGCTATCAGAAGCCGCGCACAATGGTTCGGTCATAGCAACCGATCCCAATTTTCTTCAGAATTTTGGCATCAACAGTTCAGATGAATTTTTAAACTCCAAAAATGAAAAGAAAACGATTGTCGAACTAATTAAAAGCGGCGCCAAATTCGAGGACGACAACAAACGCCCGCTGAATCACTTCTTCGACCCCACCCGCAATATACCGCTGACAGTTTTGGGGGCAGCGCTCGGCAGGACTTCGCCTGATTGGGCGCTGGAAGATATTGCATTAATTAGCGCTCAGGAATATTCCTACAGGGATGCCCGCGATTATCTCTTTAAGGCCCTGAGCCTGCCCACAGAATTGGAGCGCAAGAAAAACTTTGGCCTCACCTTCCAGACCTTGGGCCAGATCATCCACCACCTCCAGGACATGGCCCAGCCCCAGCATGTGCGTAATGACCAGCATCTGGATAATCCCAAGGAATTTTTGGGTATCATTCCCAATCCGTTCTACAATCCCAGTCTTTATGAAGACTACACCAAAAATAAGAGCAATAATCTTCCCTTTGACGAATACGATGCCGTTTCCTTCGACAAAGCGAGGAAGTATTGGGTGGGGGGAGGAAAAGGCTTGGCGGAATTCACTAATCTGAATTTCGTAAGCGCGGGGACCAATTATAAATACCGGCAGGGCGTACCGTCGCCCAATAGTGAATATCCGTCACCGGCATTGGCGGAAACGACCACGGAGAATATTCAAACTCTCTTTGCCGAGATTGGCGCGCCCCTGCCCAAAGATCAGTTCGGCAATAATATTACCGGGGAAATCACCTTCTACGGTAACTGGATAACGGATGGATTGATAGGCACCACCTTTAATCAACGGTCATCATCGCTTTCCATATTCGACGCTGAACTCACCAAATACAACAAGACGGTCAGCACCACGAATTCCGCCGGCCAGGTCGTTTTGACGGATCGTCAATTCACTCTCAACCGCTTCAACTTCGATGCGGCGCATAAATTTCTTATACCCCGCGCCGTCGGATACGGCGCCGGCCTCGTTAACTTTTTCTTCCGCGGACGGCTGGTGATTAAAGACACCCAATTTTATGGGAACGCGCTGCAGATAGTGGTAGCCAACGCGTCCGGCGCGGCTAATTCGTTAAAAAACGGCACATTCAGTCTTTATTATGATACTGAAGACGATATAAGGAAAAAATTGACCATAACGGCCGGCGGCGCCGTGAACTCGGTTGCCGATGAAGAGATGCAGACTATTAGCGCCGTTGTACCCGTTGATTTCGATGTTACGAAAAACACCACGTTGACGTTGATATTCAATGGCGATATCGGTAGTGAAAAAGGTATTGCCGGCATTGTGTTTGATGCCGCCGTTAAAGGCGGTTTCGTTTTTAAGCCTAACCATACCCCTGCGGATAACATCTCCGGGACTCGGCTTTTGACAAAGGCGGACGAGGTTTGGTCATTATCTCCCGAGAATAACGTCGTCGGCGGCAAGATGGATTGGAAGGGGCTGTACATTGGCCAAACACCTACTCAAATGCTGACATGGGATGGTCCCGATAGCCGCTATTTCTCCGGTGTATTTTCTTCAAAAATATATAAGGATGGAAAAATATTCTCTATCGCCCCAGCCCCGGTGCTGGGTGCCGCGCTGACCAAAGATGCTTCTGGAATAGGATGGCTGATCGTGATATGCCAATCCGCCACCGGCGATCTTATATACAAGCGCCCGGCTACAGTCAGCGCTTCGTCCGCGATGTTTGATGCTGTCAATGCGCCTGAAGGCTGGCGTTTCATTGCCGATCTTCCAAATCCAGTTGGTGTTCTTTCCTCGGATAGAGCATGGTTCTTCAATGGAAATGGTACGGAAGCACAGACAATGCGGAAGAAGGTGGAGGGCGGCCTCACGCGCTTAAAGATTACTATGAGCGGGGCGACCGCAACCATGAACGACTTAGGAAACGGGACCGTAACCACAGTTGAAAATATTTCCTATGTTTGGAAAAACTGTGAATGGTACGGCACCAGCGGAACACCTGGCTCAGTTACCGAGACAACAAATGCGACTACCGCCGGAGAAAACGTGGTCGCGGTGGACTACCTGGACGGACAAGAGGTATTGGCAAGGATACATGTTAGCGGAGATTTTAATTACGCGTACAGAGGCAACTATAGTACAAGTGGAGGCTCTTTGACGTCGGAGGGCACTGTACGTCGTACTGAGAAGCTCACCTTCGGCGCTATTAGCTTAGATGTATTAACGCAAGTGCATACGTACGATAGGCGCGGCAATAGCGGGGCATTTACACTTATGGACGATGCGTCAAACGGCGCTATACAAATAATATTTATAGATTTACGCCACAGTCTTGCTGTCTATAAGAAACTTGATTTTGTTGTTAGCTGGCGCGGCTTCGCGTCAACGTTTCCTATGGGGCCGCTAACAACGCAGACCAGGACAAATACTGAGCATGCCGCGAGGATTAAAGATACTCTAATTCCAATCTATACGCAGACTGACGAGACAGACTTGGTCAATAATGTGTCTTTCGATGAGGATTTCCGAGAGCTTGGGTATTGCTGGGATGATGGGAGTAAAAATCGCTCAGATATTTATACTGCCACTACCCAAGCACAAGCGGAATTACCTTTGCTTAGTACTTATTTGAGTGCTTATTATGCTGGCAATGCGGTCATGGACAAAGGGCAAAACGCCTTTATATCATTTACCTACCCTGATAAAGACTTCGCCTCACGTACCTTCAACTATTTGACCGACGGAGATCCCAAAGCAATTACCGGTATCGGTGCAGCAGATGCATCGTTTTTTCCAATCTATCCACAATAAAGCGTACGTTGCGCACGAGAACAATGGAAAACGAGGATGCGCAAGAGATGAACATTCCGGTGCGGTGATCGTGCGCGCGGCGCAAAGGGTTAGGAACGGATGCAATATAATTTCGAATGGGATACTCGCAAGGCCAAAGCCAACATCACGAAACCCGGGATCAGTTTCGAGCAGGCTCGCCGAAATTTTTCTCGATGCCCTGCACATCGCGGTCTTCGATGACGAGCACAGCGAGACCGAACAATGATGGGTAACTATCGGGAAGGTCGGAAACAGGGGGTTATTGGTCGTGAACCACACCTTCGCGGCACATGAAGACCATACCGTCACCGTGCGCATTATCTCGGCGCGCACGGCCACCCAACACGAGCAACGACAATGCGAGGAAAGCTGATGAAAAACGAATACGATTTTTCCAAGGGCGCGCGCGGCACGTTTTACCGGTCCGACACCAACCTCAATCTGCCGGTCTATCTCGACGCCGATGCCGCCCTCATCGAAGGGATGAAGTAGGTTTGCTGGGATTTCAGCTTAGCATTATCAGCCTACGACACTTAATCGCCGTCCAAGATAATCAGTGAAGAACAGACCATTGTCCAACCGCTACCTCACCACCGTCACCGATGGCACCAATAATCTCACCACAGTAGAGCGCGACAGTCTCGGCCAACCCACCGCCATCGTCGCGCCCGACGGCCAGCGAACCACGCTGAGCTTGAACGCCAATGGCTACCTCACTCACATCACCAACCCCGCCGGCGAATCCTATCAAGCGACTTACACCGCCGACGGCTTGCTGCTCAGCTTCACCGACCCCCGCAATCACACCTCTCACATGACCTACGATGCCCTCGGCCGCCTGACCCGCGACGAAAACGCCGCGGGCGGTTTCTGGAACCTGACCCGCGCCGATCTCGAAACCGGCTACCACGTCAGCATGAGTTCGGCCCTGGGCCGCACCACCAGCTACGCGGTGGAACGGCTGCCGATCGGTAATGACGGCACCCTTGCCATCACCACCGTCAAGCCCGACGGCACGGAGACACGGCTGGAACCGGATGGCACCATGATCAGTGTCCTGCATGGTCCCGATCCGCGCTTCGGCATGCAGGCGCCTTTGCCCAAAAATACCACCATCACCACGCCGAGCGGTTTGACATCAAACACCACGATCACCCGCACGGTCACGCTCGCCACGGCGGGCGACCCGTTCAGCCTGACCAACGAGACCACGACCCTCAGCATCAACGGCCGCAGTTATAACACCGCCGCCCGCACCTTCACCGATACCACGCCGCTGTCGCGGCAGAGCAGCGCGGTCCTCGATGTCAAAGGCCGTCTGGTTACCGCCTAGGCAAGCGGTATCGAAGCGATCAATTGGAGTTACGACGCCCGCGGCCGTTTGCAAGGCATCAATCAAGGCACAGGCGCGGCGGCGCGTTCCGTCGCGCTGGCCTACAACTCCAGCGGCTACGTCGCGTCATTCACCGACGCCCTCGGCCGAGCGATGAACTTCCAATACGACCTCGCGGGCAGGGTGACGCAACAGACCTTGCCCGACGGCCGTCACATCGCCTACGGCTATGACGCCAACGGCAACGTGACCTCGATCACCCCGCCGGGCCGCGGCGCCCATACTTTCAGTTACACCGCCGTCGATCAGCAAGACCACTACACGCCGCCCGCGCTGTCCGGCGGCGTAACGGTCACGCATTACAGCTATAACCTCGACAAGCAGCTCACCCAAATCACCCGGCCGGATAATCAGCGCATCGACTTCAGCTACGACACCGGCGGCCGTTTGAGCGCGGTCGTCTTGCCGCAGGGGCAAATCGCCGTGAGTTATCATCCCACTCGTGGGCAGGTGACCCGCCTCACCGCGCCGTCGGGCGATACCCTCGACTACACCTACGACGGCTTCCTGCCTGTGAATGAAACCTGGAGCGGGGCGGTGGCCGGCAGCGTCAGCCGCGTCAACAACAACACATTTCAAGTGACCGGCTTATCCGTCAACGGCAGCGTCATCAACTACGCTTACGACAACGACGGCCTGCTCACACTAACCGGCGCGGAAACCCTCACCCGTGATGCGCAGAACGGCCTGCTCACCGCCACCGCCTTAGGTAATCTCAGTACCGCACAGAGTTACAACGGCTTCGCCGAACTGGTCGGCCACTCGGCGGCGTACAGCGGCAGCGCGCTCTACAACGTGGCTTATACCCGCGATAAACTCGGCCGCATCACCCAAAAGATCGAGACCCTAGCCGGTGTCACCACCACCTATGACTACCTCTACGACACGCCGGGCCGGCTCTCTCAAGTCAAACAAAACGGCGCCACCGTCGCCAGCTACAGTTACGACAGCAACGGCAACCGCCTCGGCGGCTTTGACCGTCGCGGCGCCATCACCGCCACCGTCGACGCCCAAGATCGTTTAACCGGCTACAAGGGCGCCGCCTACGGCTACACCGCCAACGGCGAACTGCTGACCAAAACCGTTTCCGGGGCAACCACCACTTACAGCTACGATGTGATCGGCAATCTGCGCCACGTCGCGCTACCCGGCGGCACGACCATCGACTATCTCATCGACGGCCGCCACCGCCGCGTCGGTAAAAAGCTCAACGGCACGCTGGTTCAGGGCTTTCTCTACCAAGACCAACTCAACCCCGTCGCCGAACTCAACGGCAGCGGCGCCGTCGTCGCCCGCTTCGCCTACGGCA
>CAKKSB010000049.1 GCA_919903055.1 Gammaproteobacteria bacterium
CGACCACACCGTCCGCGCTAAGATGCTCGATCGATTTCCATGTAAACGCCCAAGCGTCTTCTTTTCCTGGCATCGGGAGATGGCGCTGCGCGCACCATTGCATCGATGAGCGATTAGGGCCTCGGCGGCTCGTCCAGGGTGGATTGCCTATCACCACGTCAAAACGCGCTCTATCCGGCTCGACACTGAAGAAGTCCTGACACCGCAGGGTCTTGCCCCATAACTCAGGCAGGACTTTTCCGCGCTTTATGAGCTGGCGGATATCGGGCGGACTGACCTGTTCGAGCAAAGCGATGTAAAGAGAGAAGACAGCAACCCGCACGGCACTGCCATTCAAATCCCATCCGTTCAGGCGGGCCAGAATATTCTTGAGGCTGTCCCAACGGATGGTGCGCGCGTTGTGCGTTTCGCGCCAGTGTTCACAAAGGCGCTGAAACGAACGAACGAGAAAAACACCGGAACCACACGCCGGGTCTAGAAACTCTCCCTTGTCTCTGACGCCATCCGGCATCGTTTCCCAAACTTGAGAGACGACGGTATCCGCCAAAAACATTGGCGTGTAGTACGCTCCAGTCTCTCTTCTTTCGGCCTCTCGTTCACCGAGGAACCGATCATACACGGCACTGATGAGCTCGATGGGGATATGCTTGAAATTGTAGCCCCAAAACCGGAGCTGGCCAGCAGCCATTTCCTCCTGTCCTAGCCGGAAGCGCTCCAAAACGGCCAGGTGCTCGCGGGAAACGCGCGGCGGATGTGCATTAGGTTCAAACGAGCACGGCGCAACGAAGAGGTCGCCATTGAAATCCTGCCTCAAGGCATCGAAAAGTCGCTTGAGCGCGGATACGCTTCCGGAGAGAAGCAGTGCTGAAAAGCTTTCGACGCCTACGCCAGCCGCGTCTTTGAAGTATTCTTTGCCGATGATCTCCCGGTCTTCCAGATAGGCAATGAACATCGCTTGTATAAGCAATGCCTGCGCGGCATCTGATGAAAGCTTAGCCTCGCACAAGAGGCCATGAGCTCTGGTCAGATTTTCAAGGAGAACTTGATCGACGCGCTCCTTGGGTTTGAAAAACTCGGCATGCTCTTCCCAGAACCTGCCGGATTCAGCACCATAGATCATGTTCTTGAGCGCCAAGGCGTCGGCGGTCGCGCTCAGCGTCTTCACAAGGCAGCGCCGTTCAAACTCGTCTCCGGGATTTGAATAGGGCGTGCAAGAAAGAGAGAATGCGCGAACGGTGTCGCTGGTGATAACGAGTAGCAGGCTGGCGAGACCCTGATTCCAAAGTGCGGCATGCAGGCCGACAATCTGATCCCGGTCGTACTGCTCAAGGTTTGCGATGACGATCGTGGGCACGCCTTGGACGCAGAAGACGGCTGATGCGCCCAGCCCCTCCAGTGTCGCGCGGATCGCGCCTGCGTGTGGGCTGTTTCGAACCGTCTCCACGTTTTCATAAAGTTCTGGTGCGTCCCGGTCAGTGAGATCGAGGCGTTTCTTCCAGATGTCTTCTAGTCTGCGTGAGCGAATGGTGGTCATCGTCCACCCCTCTTGAGCGAACGCGCGCTGCGCTGACGGGGCGGCGTGGTCCTAAGAGGCACATTCGCCTGTCCATTGAGGAGATCAGATTGAAGCAACTGGATGAGCGGCTCCAGCGCACACACGACGATCAGATCAGCGTCCGGCAACCGGGGATTGTTTACAGCCACGCAGGAAGCTTGTTGCAGGTCGATGACGAGGTGTTTGCCGCGAAGCTCTTCCCAACCGGAACTATTGCAGACCTGAAAAATCGCCGGAGCTATATTAGAAAGGTGTCCGATTCGGACCCCGATTGTATCAGTGAGTCTTCTCAGAACCGCTGAGGCGAGAACGTCACCCGGCGAAAAACTCGGCGCGTGGCCACGTCCGTTTGCAAATGCGGGAACCACCCGCTTCCAATGGCGAAATGCCTCTTTGGAAAGCCCCACTGTGTCCCGTAACTGACCTGGCGTGTAAAACAAGTTGCCTGCACCTTGTTTGAGTGTTGTTGACCCCAACTATGAATCAGGGGCGGTTAACAGGTCAATCACAAGCTCCTTTTTTGTTCCGGGGCGCGGGATAAGTAGGGTTCCAAGGGGCGCAACGAGATCGAGACACAAATCGAAACCTTTCTGGATCGCATCATGGAGGGCAAGAGCGAAACCCTTTTCGCCAGCTATGAGCGGCGGGTCGAAAAGCTCGAACGCGAAAAGCTGCTGCTGAACGAAAAACTCGACGCTCATCCCAAGCCACGCCAAAGACCATCGCAAGAGTTCGAACCCGCTTTACTCTTTCTCAAAAACCCAATGAATCTCTGACGTTCGGATGATCTCGCCCGCAAGCAAGCGGTGATGAAGATGCTTTTTGCCGAGCGTCCGGCGTATCAAAAAGAAAATTGGTGTTCGAACCCTGGTTTATGCCAGTCCTGTCAATGCACTAGCTGCAATCTGGAAAAGAGAAATGGCGCGCCCGGCGGGATTCGAACCCACGACCTTTGGCTTCGGAGGCCAACACTCTATCCAGCTGAGCTACGGGCGCGTATTTGACATGGAACGGGGGCCGTTCCCCCGCAGCGGGTTTGCCTTAAAGGCCTCGCACACGGGGCGCGAGTCGAGCAGGGGCTGCGGGCCGCTAAGGATACCCGCTGGGTTCTTTGCCGTCTACAGGATGAAGGCGGGCGGGCCGGGTCGATATTCATTGCATCCAGCCGTCGTACCGGCGCAAGTCGCTAACAGGGAGATTGAACAAACGGCCGTGGTTGCCGAGCCTAGCCATCCGCCGCGGTGATAGCCCGTCCACCGCCGCGCCGTCAACTCGCGCTCATGTAAACCTGTTTTTCCCAGGCGCGGGCGAGGGCGGCGCGCAGTTGCGCCGGACCCACTTCGCGCAGGCGCGCCAGACGTTCCTCCAGACTGGGGTGGTTTTGCAGGTAGATGCTTTCGCGAGCCAGGCGTTCCATGCTGGCCTCCGGGTCGTCGTCTTCGATGAGCAGGCCGGCCTCGACATAACGGCGGGTCATTTCCAACTCATCGCGGCTCACGTCCTTGGCTAACAATTCCGCCACGGTGTCTTCCACGGCATGGCGGCAGCGGTCCGCCTGGCGCGGATCGCAGGCGGTTTGGATCAACCACAGGCCGGTGTCGGAGTAAGGTTCCAGACGGGATTGAATGCCGTAAACCAGGCCGCTGTTTTCGCGAAGGGCCTGGAACAGGCGCGACGAGCCGCCGCCGCCCAGCAGGTGATTGGCCATCACCGCCGCGTAGTAATCGGGATCGGTGGGAGTGGGGCAGGGCAGCAACCACAACAGAGGCGTTTGTTCGCCGCCGCCTTCTTCGATGTAATGACCGGGATAAAAAACCGGCGGCTGAGCACCAACCGCCGCCGCTATGGGCAGATCGGCCAGTGCCTGCGCCGCTTCCACCAATGCCGCATGATCGACTTCGCCCACCGCGACGATGTACAGCCGTTCGCCGCGCAAAATGCTATCCAGATAACCACGCACTCCGGCGGCGTCGGCGAGGGCCAATTGTTCGCGTTCGCCCAACACCGGCCGGCCCATGGGATGATCGCGCCAGGCGCGGGCGATACCCAGTTCTTCCAACGCTTCTTCCGGGCTGTCCTCCACCATGGCCATTTCCTGGAATACCACTTGTTTTTCCACGGCGAGGTCGGCGTCGGTGAAACGCGGCCGGCGCAGCATGGCGATGAATAAACGCAACAGCTCGGGCACATCGCCGGCGGGGACCAGGCCGTGATAGGCGGTGAGTTCGCGGCCGGTGAAGGCGTTGACTTGGCCGCCCATGGCGTCGAAGCGGCGAGCCAATTCGGCGGCGCTGAGTTCGGTTGTGCCTTTGAACAGCAGGTGTTCCAAGAGATGGGCGTAGCCGGATTCGTGCACGGCCTCGTGACGGGTGCCGTTGCGCAGCCATACGCCCAGGGCGGCGCTGCGGCGTTGGGGCAACTGACGGGTGATGACGCGGACGCCGTTGGGCAATTGGGTGGTTTCTATCATGGGTTACTCGTTACGGCGGGTTGAGTACGGCTGAAGCGGGTGTGCATGTATTGTAGCGTGGCGGCGGCGGCGCGCCACAGCATTAAACTCGGCAACTGATTTAAAGATGAACAACTCCTGCCCCTTTCAAGGGGGAGATGCTGCAATCAGTGAGTTCACCCTTGCAATGGCCGGTTTAACAAAAAGGGAACGATGTCTATTCAGCGGCCTCGATTGGCCTGGCATTCCCGGCCGGCGATCGTGGACATTTTCGGTTTGCCTCAGCCGTTGGCCGCCGACTTCGCGTGAAAGGCCTCGGTGGTCGCCCGCGCGGCGATGACCGCCGCCAGTTTTTCCGCGCTTTTCTTGCCGAGCGGAATGTCGTAAGTGATGGTGGCGCCGTACGCTTCGGGGGCTTGCGGATCACGGCGCACCTTGTCGAAGGTCAGCACCCGGGTGCCGAGTTCGAAGGCCTCTTTTATATCGTGGGTGACCATGAAGATCATCATCTGATTTTCCCGCCACAGATTCAAAATCAGCTCGTGCATGTCGGCGCGGATGCCGGGGTCGAGGGCGCCGAAGGGTTCGTCGAGCAATAAAATCTTGGGTTCTTTCACCAGCGCCTGGGCGATGGAAAGGCGCTGCTGCATGCCGCCCGACAGCATGGCGGGATATTTGTGGCGCGCCTCGAACAGGCCGACCGCTTGCAGCGAGGCCTCCGCTTGGGCGATGGCGCGGTGCCGCGCGGCGCCGAACAAACGGCCGAGCAGCGGCGAGGCTTGCAGTTCCAGGCCGAGCAGCACATTGCCCAGCACGGTTAAATGCGGGAACACCGAATAACGCTGGAAGACGATGCCGCGATCGGGGCCGGGCTCCGCGGGCAGCGGTGTGCCGTTGAGCAGCAGCTCGCCGCGGCTGGGTGTTTCCTGTCCCAGCAATAAACGCAGAAAGGTGCTCTTGCCGCAACCGGAGGCGCCGACGATGGTGCAGAATTCCGGGCCGCTGACCTTGAGGTTGACGCGTTCGAGTATCGTCTGGCCTTGATATTCCTTCCAGAGATTTTTGATATGCAGCGTGTTCATGCTCACGTTTTCGCCGCCCACGGAAACAGCCGGCGCGACACTACCCGCAGCAGATAATCCGACAAAAAGGCCAGCAGGGTGATCCACGCCACATACGGCAGGATGGTGTCCATGGCCAGATACCGGCGCAACAAAAAGATCCGGTAACCGAGGCCGCTTTCGGCGGCGATGGCCTCGGCGGCGATCAGGAACAGCCAGGCCGAGCCCAACGTTAAACGCACCGCGTTGAGCAAACGGGGCAGGATTTGCGGCAACACCACCCGCCAAATCACCTGCCAGGTGGAGGCGCCGAGCGTCTGCGCCTTGATGATTTGCTCGTGCGGTATGTCGACGACCCGCAGGTGCAGCTCACGCATGATGCAGGGCGCCACGCCGAGCACGATCAGCATGATCTTCGATAATTCGCCCAAGCCGAAGAGGATGAACAGGATCGGCAGGATGGCCAGCGGCGGGATCATCGACAACACCGCGATCAACGGTGACAGGCCGGCGTTGAAATAAGGAATCACGCCGGTGGCGAGGCCGAACATCAAACCGAGCAGGGCGCTGATCGCCACCGCCAATATCAATCGCTGCAAACTGGCGGCGGTATCGGACCACAATTGAATTTCGCCGGTGCGGCGGTTGGGCTCAAATGCCGCTTGCACTATCGCTTCCTTGAGGCTGCCCAACGACGGCAGTAACTTGTCGTTGGGATTCTCCGCGAGACGCAGATCGGACGCGATGAGATACACGATGACGATGAGCAGGAAGGGCAGCGCGCTGAGGCACAGCGCGCTGAAACGTCCCGGTTGCTGATTGAGCAAACGCCGCATGGTTTACAACTTGCCTTGCGCGGCCATGTCCATGTAATCGGCGGTGAAGCGCAGCGTGGTGTTTTTGGTGTTGCCGAGCGTCTTGCCGCCGGGGAAACTCATGCCGACGTGATCGACGCTGCGCGCGCCTTCGCCGAGGATGCCGTGCTCGAAGGAAAAGCGCCGTACTTGATCCATGGTCTTGATCAGCGTCGCGCTCTTGGTGAAGCTGACGGCATCGGCCGGCGCGTAAAACATCTTGGTGGTCGCCAATTGTTTTTCATAACCGGCGAGGTCGGTTCCCGACGCGACACCCATGGCGGTGCGCGCCGCCTTGCCTTTGGCGTCGTTGCGCGACATGAGGGCCATGGTCTCGTACCACGCGCCGGCGAGCGCCTTGCCGAGCGCGGGGTTGGCGTTAAGCGTCTTGGTGTTGACCACCAGCAGATCGATGATCTCGCCGGGAATATTGCTGGAGTCGAAGACTTTTACCGCGCCGGGCATGGCGGCCACTTCACTCAGTTGCGGATTCCAGGTCACCACCGCCTTGGCGTCGGACGCGGCGAAGGCGGCGACGATGTCGGCATCCGAGGTGTTGATCACTTTGATGTCGCGTTCACTCAGCTTCACGCTCTCCAAGGCCCGCGCCAGCAGATAATGCGAGACCGAGAGTTCCACTAGATTGACCGGCCGGCCTTTGATGTCGGCCAATCCCTTGGCCTTTTTCAGGACGATGCCGTCGTTGCCGTTGGAAAAATCGCCGACGATGAGCGCGGTGGAATCGACGCCGCCCGCGGCGGGGATGGTCAGCATGTCCATATTGGTCATCACGCAGGCGTCGAAGGCGCCGGCGGTGTATTGATTGATGGATTCGATGTAGTCGTTGATCTGCACGACTTCGATCTCGATACCGTATTTGTCCGCCCACTTTTTCACGATGCCCTGTTTCGCGGCGTAATCCCACGGCATCCAGCCGACGTAAATCGACCAGGCGACGCGGTATTTATGAGCCGGAGCGGCTTGGGCGGTGGAGCACACCACCGCCGCGCTCAAGGCGAGACTAAAAATAAAAAATTTGCTGAAGGTTTTGATGAACGTTCGCATGGCACACCTCTATTTATGTTTATCGCTAGGATCGCAGAGTTTGTGTGCCGGGGCGGGCGCGGTGCACGGACCTGTACGAGGCGGCCCGGCGGCTGCATTGACGCAACACCGCGGCACTCCTCCCGGGCTTTTGTCCCGCCGTGTATCCGGCCCTGTCAGGAGGCGGACTGCATCCCTCGGACCAGCCGCCCCGCCTTCGCGGGGCCGGAACCCTAGATGCTGGTTTGCACAGTGCAAGCGGTGTGCCGGTTCCAGCGCGATGCGGTCCGCGCAAAAACGGGGCGGGTGCGAAACGGTGAAAAAGCGATAAGCGTATCGCGACTTGCGCACAATGCGGTAGGCGCGGCGCTCGCGATCAAACGAAACGGCGCGCCGTCTTGGCCCGCGGTCGCGGTGCGCGCCGCGATGGTGCGCTCGCATGATCTCGTGAACTTTAATGGAGCAAATTTCTATTAGAGGTGTCGCCGACTACGGGCAAGCGTGATAACTTTATGCGGCTGATCGAGGTGTTCACACGACGCAAACCATTTTGCGCATTGCGCGTTTTAGCCGGCCGGATTCATGCCGGCTAAGGACGTGCCGGTTTGCACCGGACTGGCACATCGCTTGCTCTATGTTTGGCGAGTCCGAGGGTCGCGGCCGTGTGGATGCGGCGGCGCCTCGTTATGACAACTAGGGTTCCGGTTCGGTGACGAACGCTGGTCCGAGGGTTGTCGGCCTCCGCGGGGAGGTTACACGGCGGGATAAAAGCCCGGGAGATTCGTCGGTCTCTCACGACTCTTATTCACGCGTTTAACCGAACGATGGAGGATCATCATGTTTATCCAATCCCGTAAACACAGCGCTTTTAATGCCAGCGGCGCAAAACGTCGCCACCATCCCAGCTTCGACAAGACCCAGCTGCAAGGCTGGAAGATGATGCACAAAGAAGCCGAACTGCCGCACGCCGGCTGGGATGCCGAAGAAAAACGCTGTCTCGAACTCGGCCTGCAAGGCGCCGACAGCATCCAGGACAAATCCATTCCCACCTTCGCGCGCGGCGAGCTGCCGCACTTCGCCGGCATCAATACTTTCATGAAGGCGCCGTACATCGAAGACGTGCGCGACGTTGGCAAATTCGACGTGGCGGTCATGGGCGTGCCCTTCGACGGCGGCACGACGTATCGTCCCGGCACGCGCTTCGGACCCCAGGGCATACGCCGCATCTCGGCGCTGTACACGCCGTACAATTATGAAATCGGCGTGGACCTCCGCGAGCAGATGAGCCTGTGCGACATCGGCGACGTGTTCACCATTCCGGCCAATCTCGAAAAGACTTTCGACCAGATCTCGAAGGCGACCGCGCACGTGTTCGCCAGCGGCGCCATGCCGATCATTTTGGGCGGCGATCATTCGATCGGCTTCCCGACCGTGCGCGGTATCGCCAGCCAGACCGACAAGAAGATCGGCATCATCCATTTCGATCGCCACGCCGACATCCAGGAAAAAGACCTCGACGAGCGTATGCACACCACGCCGTGGTTCCACGCCACCAACCTGCCCAACGTGCCCGCGACCAATCTGGTGCAGATCGGCATCGGCGGCTGGCAGGTGCCGCGCCAGGCGGTGAAGGAGGCGCGCAAGCGCGACACCACCATCATCACCATGCACGACGTCGAGAAACTCGGTCTCGACAAGGTCGCCGAGATCGCGCTCGAAATGGCGTGGAAGGATTGCGACGCGGTGTATTTGAGTTTCGACATCGACTGCGTCGACGCCGGCTTCGTGCCCGGCACCGGTTGGCCCGAACCGGGCGGTTTCCTGCCGCGCGAAATTTTATATCTGCTCGGCCTGGTGGCGAAGGAAGGCATCTGCGGCATGGAAGTGGTCGAAGTCTCGCCGCCGTATGATGTCTCCGACATTACTTCGCTGATGGCGATGCGCGCCATCGTCGACGTGCTCGGCACGGTGGTGGCCCACGGCAAGATGGGTTCGCACCGCCACATGATCCGCGGCTGGGGCGCCTGAACCGGAGGGCGGCGGCCGGGTTTCGGGCGCCGCCCTTTCCATCTTCCCTATCGCGGGCGGCTGCGGTCGCGAGCGGGGCCGCATCATTCGGAGCTGCCGGTACCCTTCGCTATCATCCCGGCTCCGCCCCACCGCTATCGTGACCTGCTTTTGATTTTAATCGGTTTTTTAAAAAAACCGACTTTCCATCTCATCCCCCGGACGGCGGGCTTGGTCGGCCAAGCGCCTTTCGCCGGGCGGCAAGTAAACTCCGTCCCGGTAACGCCCGTTAAACCTAAGACGGCGATACCCCGCTATTTACTGTAGATTTTGCCATTGGCGATCTCCGGCCCCGCCGTGAATTTTTTGTTGAGCGGCATAGACAAAAAACCCAATATAACGAGATAGGTTAAAGGAATGCCGCCTATCCAAGGCCGCCGTGTTGCTTGGGTCGCCTGTTTTCGTGAAGGAGGATGTTTGGACATCATTTTTCAGTTTTACGGGTTGTGGTTTTTATTGCCCGGTTTGCTGATCCTTGTTTGGCCCAAACACGAGAGCGAATACGGTTTTGCGAAGATTCTTTGGCTGCTCGGCGCCTTCGGCGTCACCCAAGGATTGATTGAATGGATACAGGCGTGGCGCCAGGCGCAAGCGACCGCGCCCCTGTCGGATATCATCGAACCATGGCTATTGTTGGCGTCCTGTCTGTTCCTGTTTGAGTTCGGCCGGCGTCTACTGCGTTCTTGCCTGACCGCGGAGTCGCTGGCCGCGCTGCCGGGCCGGATTTTTTCTCCCTGGGTCTACGTGTTCTTATTGGGCGGTATCGCTTACGCCGGCCAGGCCGCGGACCGGAATCCGCACGAAACGTTATTGGGGGCGTACCGGCTTGCCGGATTGATCGGCGCGGTGTTGACCGGCAGCGGCTTCTTTTTATATTGGCATCGCCGCATAAAATTACCGGCGGACGACCCGGACTATCGCCGCGTCAAAGCGGCCTTCCACATGCTCGCCGCCGCCTTTATCGGCTACGGCGTGTTGGGCGGACTCGCCGGAAGCGCCAGCGTAAGTCTCGCCGCCGCCGAGTTGCCCGGGCCGGCGCTGTCCGAGGCGCTGTCCTTACCGGCGCAGATCGCCATGACGCTGGTCGCGGTTCTGGCCGCGGTGTCCATCGTTTATATCTTGCGGCTCTTCGACAATGAATCCCGCAAGCGCTTCAAGGTGCTGCGCGCCAGTTCGGAGCAACACGAAAAATCCCTGAGCCGCACCAGCCGCCATTATGAAGTCTTGCTCCACACCGCCAGCGACGGTATCCATGTGTTGAATACCGACGGCGACATCGTCGAGGTCAACGAAGCTTTTTGCCGCATGCTCGGCTATAGCCGCGAACAAATGCTCGGCATGAACGTCGCCGCTTGGGATACCCATTTTTCGCCCGAGGAACTCAAGGTGCGGGTACCGATGCTGATCGGCAAACTCACCATGTTCGAATCGAGCAACCGTCGCAGCGACGGCCGGATCATCGACGTCGAGATCAGCACGGTCGGCGTCACCATCGACGGCCAGACCTTGCTGTATTGTTCGTCGCGCGACATCACCCACCGCAAACATGCCGAAGAACAATTAAGGCTGGTGGCGCGGGTGTTCGACCGCGCGGCGGAAGGCGTAATGATCACCGATGAAAATCAAAAAATACTGACGGTGAACGATGCCTTCACCACCGTTACCGGTTATCCGCGCGAAGAAGTGATAGGCAAGACGCCGGCGATACTTCAATCCGGTAAACAAGCGCCGGATTTTTACAAAAACATGTGGACCGACCTGCGGGCCAACGGCTGGTGGCAGGGTGAAATCTGGAACCGCCGCAAAAACGGCGAGCTGTATCTGGAGTGGTTGTCGATCAATTCCGTGGTGGACGAAGCGGGCAAGGTCATCAATTACATCGGCATGTTCAGCGACATCACCCTCATCAAGGAATCGCGGCAGCGCATGGAGTTTCTCGCCACTCACGACGAATTGACCGATCTGCCCAACCGCACTCTCTTCAAAGACCATTTGCGTCTCGCCTTGGCGCGTTCGGCGCGCGCCGGCGGCCGTCTCGCGCTGTTGTTCGTCGATTTGGATAATTTCAAAATGATCAACGACACCCTCGGCCATCAAGAAGGCGATGCTTTATTGAAACAAGTCGCGGTGCGTCTCAAAGGCTGCATCCGCGAGGTGGACAGCGTGGCCCGTTTGGGCGGCGACGAGTTCGTGGTCTTGCTGGAGATCGAACACCGCAACGACGCCGCGATCATGGCCAAACGGATACTCGAGGCTTTTTCCGCGAATTTTCTTTTGCAAGAGCAAGAATGCTACATCTCGCCGAGCATCGGCATCAGTCTGTTTCCCGAAGACGGCCCGGATCCGCTGGTGTTGATGCGCCACGCCGATACCGCGATGTACCGCGCCAAGGAGCGCGGCAAAAACACCTTCATGTTTTTCACCACCGACATGGCCGAGCAAATCAGCCGCCGCATGACTATCGAAAATGCTTTGCGGCAGGGCTTGGCCAATCAGGATTTCATTTTAGAATATCAGCCGCAAATCAGTCTGGTCGACGGCAGCATGGCCGGCGTCGAGGCCTTGTTGCGTTGGCATTATCACGGCAATATTTTACCGCCGCGCGAGTTCATCCAAATAGCCGAAGAGTCCGGCCTCATCGTCGATATCGACGAATGGGTGCTCGACGAGGTGTGCCGGCAAATGCGGGTGTGGGACGAGTCGGGGCTGCCGCCGTTCTGGGTCAGCATCAATCTGTCGGCGCGGCATTTCCGCCGGCCGGACATCGTGGTCCGCCTTACCAACATCGTCGCGGCCAGCCGCATTTCGCCTGAACGCCTCTGTCTGGAAATCACCGAAGGCGTGTTGATGGACGTGGAGAGCGCCAGCCACATGCTCAATAAACTCAACGAGGCGGGCTTCCGCATCAGCGTTGATGACTTCGGCACCGGCTTCTCCTCCTTGTCTTACCTCAAGCGTTTGCCCATCCACGAGGTCAAGGTCGATCGCAGCTTCGTGGACGGCATCGCCAGCGACGCCGATGATCGCGCCATCACCACCGCCATCATCGCCATGGCCCGCGGCCTGGGCCTGCGCACCGTTGCCGAAGGCGTCGAAACCCAAGTACAAGAAACCGAGCTGAAAAGGCTGCGCTGCGATTTTGGCCAGGGTTATCTGTATTCCAAGCCCTTGTCGGCGGCATCGTTGAAAGACTGGGTACTGGCCCGAAGAAAATGAGATCGGCCGTGTTCCGGTAGAAACGCCGAGTATCACGCGCCGGGTTAGTTCATCCCCTTAAGTAGACCGTCTTGCCGACGCGACTCCGCATCGAGATGCGCTTCCGCCCGCCGCCTAAATCTGTCTTCATAGATTAAATAACCGCACCGCTCAGGTGCGGGCGTTTTGCATGCGCGCGATAATGAGGCGTATCCTAGCGTTGATTTAGATGTGGTTACCGGCGTGGCGGGCGGTGCAAAACCGCATCCATCAATCATCTTGGCGCGAGAATGCCGTGATAGTTCGCGATACTAATCACTGGCACATGCTTTGCTCGACAGTTTTGAAAATCGGGGATGAACATGACACAGCCGCAAACCCGCGGGCAGGGCAATGAGGTGTGGCGCGCGCGTTTGGATTTGGGCTTCGAGTCGCGCGGCGGCCGCACAGTGCTGGCAAGCCGCCGTCATCATGGGCCGCTGCGGGTGCAGCGGCCGTTTTATCCCGAAGGCGAACGCGTCTGTCACGTCTATTTACTGCATCCCCCCGGTGGATTGGTGGGCGGCGATGAATTGGTAATCGACGTGGCGGTGAACGCGGGTGCCTCGGCTTTGCTCACCACGCCAGCGGCGGGTAAATTTTATCGCAGCAATGGCGTCGTGGCGCGGCAAGCGCAGCGGTTGCGGGTGGAGCAGGCCGCGACCTTGGAATGGCTGCCGCAGGAAAGCATCCTGTTCGACGGCGCGCATGCCGAATTGTCCACCCGGGTGGAACTGGCCGCGGGCGCCTGTTTCATCGGTTGGGAGATTACGGTACTGGGCCGGCCCGGCGCCGGTGAACGATTCGCACACGGCGCGTTGCGCCAGCGCATCGAACTGTGGCGGGAAGGCCAGCCTTTATACCTGGAGCGTGCCCGTTATGAGGAAGGCGCGGCCGTGCTCGGCGCACCATGGGGTCTAGCCGGCCACGCGGTGAGCGGCAGCTTGCTGTGTGTGTGTGACGGCGTGGAGTTGCTGGAACAGGTGCGCGAAGCGGTGGCGCCGGCGGCCGGTTTGTTCAGTGCGACGCGGCTGGACGGGATGATGGTATGCCGTTATCTTGGCGATCACGCCGACGAGGCGCGGCGGTGCTTCGAGACCGTGTGGACCGTGTTGCGGCCTGCCTTATTACAGCGTCCGGCCTGCGCGCCACGGATTTGGGCGACGTGATCGCTAATCGCCAAATTACAGTGGAACGGACGATAGGAACAGCCCGATTAAATAAGTGCTATGACTTAAACGAACTTGACGTAGCGCTGATATCGCATCCTGGCATGCTCGGAGCGGCTATCTTAATGTACCGCGGCAAGCCCTGAACAATCACGGGTTCCTTAAGTTTGATTTTATTTGGCGTTCTTGGCGTCTCGGCGGTTTATGAATTTTAAGGAACAGGCATGGAACTGACCCCGCGGGAAAAAGACAAGCTGCTGTTGTTCACCGCCGCGCTGCTCGCCGAACGGCGCAAGGCGCGCGGTTTGAAATTGAATTATCCCGAGGCGGTGGCCTATATCTCCGCCGCGATTTTGGAAGGCGCCCGCGACGGCAAGACCGTGGCGGAGATGATGAGTTACGGCACGACCCTGCTCAGCCGCGGCGAGGTGATG
>CAKKSB010000050.1:0-1964 GCA_919903055.1 Gammaproteobacteria bacterium
CGCAGGGTGCCGACGGCAGTTGGGGCGGTGACGTCCAGGCCACGGCGGTGGCCCTGCGCGCGCTGGCCGCCGGCGCCGGACGCGACGCGCCGTCATTGCGCACCCCACCCCGGTCGTGGTCCCGGACGACAAGCTGCGCGCCGCGATCAACGTCGCGCTGTCGCGCAACGCGCTCGACACGCTGAATCAAGGCGAACTCGCGCAACTAGCGACTCCAAAAAGCAACGGCGCCGGGCGCGGTGAAGCGGCATTACGACGCCCCCGAACCTTGGCGTCTTGCTGATGTCTGGACCAGCGCTATCCCAAGAGATTCATGTTTTTGACATGAAAACACCATGTCCCGGTAAGCAATTGATGGTAAGAATCGTTTAAACAGCGGAGTTAATCGACATGCGTGTTATTCCTTTATTGTTCGCGTTCTTCCTCATTTGTGGGCTGGCCAATACGGCGACCAGCGGCGTGCCAATTTCCCTGAATGGTCTTCCAAACCCAAACACGGTATCCGCTAATTCCAGTTCCTGGGATAATTTCGGATGTATTGAAGGGCTGCCATTCTGGGCGACAAAATCATGTGCATACGTCGCCTGGAAATGGGTCGCCAATTCAACTGGCACTGCATCCATCAATGTGACGACTAATAACTCGAACCCGATTATCGTGGTTCGCAAATGGACGGATACGTACAACGCGCCGTGTAGTTATTATCATGTGGATTATTGGTCCGCAAGTCCGCTCAGCATGGATTTCTCCGTCGCTTCAGGAAACACGTATTGTATCTACGTGGGGTATATAGTAGACCAAAATTTCTCCTCCCCAAACGCGGCTGTTACCCTGCACTATAATTTTCCACCACCACCCACGCCACCTCCGGCGAGTTCCTATGAGCGCTATGACGACATTCCAACCCTGCCCGAATGGGGGGTGCTAATTATGGGGTCGATTCTGGCAGTGACGGCATTTCTTCGAGGACGTTCTCGGCGCAGCTAAGCTGCTTGCATGTGATTAGCCTAGCGTCTCAGACCAGCACGTGGACATAATCAGCATGTGCCGTTCGTAGGTGTGTTCCATTGCAGAGGCTATTGATGTATTGCATTGCATCCGGCGTTCAACTTGAGGCGCGTTCAGCATTGAAGCTTACGATAGAGCAAGACCGATCCATTGTTTGCGCGTCCCTAGCTACAGCTATCGCGTCTTTCCGGGCCGGGAGTTTCGCTGATGCCGAACGGATTTGCTGCAGACTTCTTGTGGCGGAACCGGAAAACGCGTCAGCCTACAATATTCTGGCGGTGATTGCCTACGAACGCGGTGATTATGATTTGGCGCTCAGTGCAATTAATAAAGCGGTCGAAAACAATGCTAACGAACCAGAAATCTTCAATAACCAAGGCGTCATTCTTCAGGCCATGGGTTGCATCAACGACGCGATAGCATCGTTCAAAAAGGTGGTCTTCATGGATCCAGATTTTTGGGAAGCCCACACGAACCTTGCCGAAGCCGTCTACAAAACAGGTCACCCTGAGCAGGCGTTGAGGATAGCCGAGTTTGCTATCGCGAGGCATTGCGAAACCGCACGGCTGCACAACCTTCGCGGCGTCATTCTTAAACGCATGGGATTGCTGAAGGATGCGATTGTTGCTTATCGACGCGCCCTTTTTCTTGACCCTGCTTTCGTTTTGGCAGAGTTCAATTTGGGGCTCGCCCTGGAACAACTAGACCGCCACGAAGACGCGATTGGATGTTGGCAAAGGATCATTTCACTGGCGCCCACGTTTGTAGACGCGTATATCGCTATCGCCCTAGTGTATCTGGATCAAAATGAACTTGAACAAGCAGAAGTCTGGCTCCGGAAGGCGGTAGCGATAGCCCCGGATTCCGTGGACGCCCTGATAAACCTGGGGCTCGTACTTCACAACAGAAATCTGCTTGACGATGCTATCGAATGTTATCAACGAGCCATCGAGGTA
>CAKKSB010000050.1:1974-44609 GCA_919903055.1 Gammaproteobacteria bacterium
GCCATAGAAGCCTACGTGAACCTAGGTAGCGTATTTGTTCAAAAACGAATGCCAGGGAAAGCGCGCATTTACTTTGAGAAGGCGTTAGCCATTGATCCGGCAATGACTGTGGCGAAATACAATCTAGGGCAAACGTTCTTGCTGATGGGAGACTTCGAGCGCGGATGGGATTTCTACGAGGCCCGTTTTGCATGGTGGGAACAAAACGGCGTATCCCGCCCATGCTTTCCTAAGCCTCGCTGGCGGGGGGAGCATCTCCGTTTTAAGACGATACTATTGTGCGCAGAGCAAGGGCTTGGCGATACGCTGCAGTTTATTCGGTATGCACCGCTACTTGCCGGAAAAGGCGCCCGGGTGGTCGTCGAGTGTCAACCGGAACTCGTGACGCTGCTGCGTACAGTACCCGGTATTGACCGGGTGGTGGCCAGAGGCGAGACATTACCTCGGTTCGACCTTTGGTGCCCAATGATGAGCCTGCCGCTCGCCTTCAGGACCGCAGGATACTCCTCGGTTCCCAACGAGATTCCATACGTCAGAGCGGGCCACGATTCCATAAACGCATGGCAAGCACGGCTAAGCGAGGATGCAGGCACGAAAGTGGGGCTGGTGTGGGCGGGAAATCCTAGAAGTTTCGACCACGATCTGGCGCGGACCGATGCAAGACGAAGTTGCGCGCTCTCGACGTTAACTCCGCTTTTCAGCGTGCCGGGTATACACTTTTACAGTTTGCAGAAAGGGCAAGCGGCCATAGAGGCAAGAAGTGTGGGCGCGCCTCTGAGATTGCAGGACTATACAGAATATTTCAGCGATTTTGCCGATACGGCAGCTTTCGTGGAAACCCTAGACTTGGTGATTAGCGTAGACACATCTGTTGCTCACCTCGCAGGAGCGATGGGAAAGCCGGTATGGTTATTGTCCAGATACGACGGTTGCTGGCGGTGGTTGATCGACCGCAATGACAGCCCGTGGTACCCCACGATGCGGATATTTCGCCAGACCAAGGCAGGAGATTGGCATGGCGTCATCGAACACGTGACAATGGAACTACACAAGCACGTGGCAGGCGGCATTCCAGCGAACCGGAAATAACAGACATCGCCGCTGTCTAAGGCTTATTCCGCCTCGCCGAAACGGTCGCGGATCAACTGCTCCAGCTTGTCCAGGGCCTGTTGTTCATCCTCGCCCTCGGCGGTCAATTCCAAGGCCGCGTCCTCTTCCATGGCGGGATCAGACAGGTACCCGTGCTGCAGAAAGTAGATTCGCGGCATCCTCTCCAGCCCCTTTGGCCGGCGACCGGCACCCCGGGGGTTGGAATAATACGGTTCCAGCCCCTGGGTCAGCTCCTTCCAGGGAATGACCTGATCCATCTCGCCCAGAAATTTTTCTTTGCGCGTCTGCTTCGTATGCTTCTCAAATCCGCTGCTGAAGCTCTTCTGCCGCATCTCTCTTGTCCCCTCTGGTTGGATGCGCCTATGTCTCATGGCTGGAGAATTGATCAGAGGTTCCTTAAAAGATTAAATGAAATGATGTGGAAACGTCTTGAGCATGTCATCCATTTGTCATATAACTGCAACCTGTATACATTACCGGCCGCTGTTTTCTTAATCCCGCAATGCGGTAATGGTAAGTTACTTTCTTGCCAGCATAAGTTCAGCGCGCGCTCGCACTACAAACAAAATGTATATCTTTGTCATCAAGCTGAAATAGCCAAGAGCTAGATTACTCCCACATCCGAACACAAGAGCGAGATTGCTTGTTGAAGAAGCGATGTCGTCGTGAGTTTAATGCGGGGGGTTGACAATGATGAAACGTAATGTGGGACTGTTGTTGGAAGTGGCGATTGATAGAAAGCCGCTGGATCAATTGCTGGAGGATGCTACCGCAGCAGTGACCCGGCGCGGCGGCAAGGTGGTGTTTGCTTGCGCTAATCCTCATTCGCTAGTGACGGCACAGCAGGATACCGAATTTTTACTTGCACTCAATCGTGCCAGCCATGTGGTGGCGGACGGTATCGGCGTCTCGCTGATGGCAAAAATGGCGGGTATAAATGTAGGCCCACGCATCACCGGCAGTGATTTCTTTTGGGGACTTATGAAGACTCTCGAAGATCGCGGTGGCGGCCGGGCGTTCTTCTTCGGTTCTTCGCGCAAGGTGTTGGCGTTGATCAGTGAGCGCTGCGCGCGCGATTTTCCCCGCGTGACTTTGTGCGGCGTGTTGTCGCCCCCTTATCGAATCTGGTCGCCGGAAGAAAATGCCGCGATGCTGACGCAGATCAACGCCGCGCGCCCGGATGTATTGTGGGTGGGTTTGACCGCGCCCAAGCAGGAAAAATGGGTGGAGGCTAACAGCGGTAAACTGGATGTGTCGGTGATCGCTTCGGTCGGCGCGGTGTTCGATTTTTATGCCGGCACTTATCCGCGGGCACCGGAATGGATATGTCGTTTTGGGATGGAGTGGTTTTATCGCCTGTTCAAGGAACCGCAACGGATGTGGCGGCGAAATTTTGTTTCATCGCCGTTGTTCGTGTTGATGGTGTTACGTCGCCATCTTCTGCGGCTACCGTTTTAAGCCAAGATTGTTTACGAACCCCATGTCAGCGATTTTGATCCCCACTCTTTCACGCTTGTCACGCTCGGCGATTTTATTGTGGAGCGGCATCGCGGTTTTCGTCGTCCTGATGTATTGGGACGGCCTTGCCTATCTGGTCGAGCAATGGCTATCGCAGGAAGAATACAGCCACGGTTTTCTAATTCCGGTAATCGCTGTCTATTTGTTGTGGCAGAACAAGGATGCCTTGCAGAAGCTGGAATGCCGTGGTTCCTGGTGGGGCGTCGCGGTGGTAACCGCCGGACTCGGCCTGTTTCTGATCGGTGAACTCAGCACGCTTTATATACTTATTCAATATTCCTTGCTGATCGTGTTGGCGGGATTGGTGATTACCTTCGCCGGTTTGGCGGGGCTGCGCGCCACCTGGGTACCGTTGATCGTGATGTTGCTGATGATTCCTCTCCCAAATTTTCTTTATCAGGGTCTGTCCAGCCAGCTGCAGTTGATTTCCTCGGAGTTGGGCGTGGCGGTCATACGTTTTTGCGGCGTCAGTGTATTCCTCGAGGGCAATGTCATCGATCTCGGCGCCATGAAACTGCAAGTGGCGGAGGCGTGCAACGGACTGCGTTATCTGTTTCCGCTGTTCACGGTCAGTTTCATCTTGGCTTATATGTTCCGCGCTCCGATCTGGATGCGTCTACTGGTGTTCGTGTCCGCCTTGCCCATCACCGTGTTAATGAATAGCTTCCGCATCGGCGCCATCGGTGTGCTGGTGGAGCGCTGGGGACCGGCCATGGCGGAAGGTTTTCTCCACGACTTCGAAGGCTGGGTCGTGTTCATGTTGAGCATGCTGGTATTGTTGGCGGAGATGTGGTTGCTGGCGCGTCTCGCCGGTGATCGTCGCCCTTTGAACGATGTGATAGGGCTGACTTGGCCCGCGCCGAGTCCCAGGGATGCCGCGGTGACTTATCGCAACGCGCCTTTGCCTTTTATGGTGGTGGCGGGTTTGCTGGTGTCAGTGATGGTGGTGGCGGTGAGTTTGCCGACACGGGCGGAGATTATCCCCAGTCGGCAATCCTTCAGCGAGTTTCCCACTCAGCTCGCGGGTTGGCAGGGACATACCGAGCGCCTGGAGCAGGTTTTCATCGACGTGCTGAAGTTCGATGATTATCTTTTGGCCGACTTTGCCAAAGGCGACGAGGCGGTGAACCTGTATGCGGCCTATTATGCCTCGCAGCGCAAAGGCGAATCGGCCCATTCACCGCGTTCCTGCATCCCCGGTGGCGGCTGGGAGATTCGCGATCACAGTACTAGACCGATCGCCGGCGCGCAGGTGGCTGGCGCGGCGCTTGAAGTGAATCGGGTGCTGATCCAAAAGGGCGAGACCCGCCAATTGGTATATTACTGGTTCCAGCAGCGCGGCCGGGTCATCACCAACGAATATCTCGTGAAGTGGTATTTGTTTTGGGATGCGCTCACCCGCAATCGCAGCGACGGCACGCTGATACGTCTGACCACCATGCTCGAGCCTGGTGAAGAATTGGGCGTGGGCGATCGCCGCTTGACCGACTTCGCCCGCACCCTGGTGCCGGAATTACATCCCTTCGTGCCTGACTAGGGCCTGGGCCGTGATTCTGTTTTTCAGTTTTCTCATCGCCATGCTGGTGACCATGATTTTGATTCCGCCGTTGATGCGGGTCGCGGCGCGGCTGCACATCGTCGATTTGCCCAACGACCGCAAGGTGCACACCGCGGCCATACCGCGGGTCGGCGGGGTGGCCATGGTGGTGGGCGCGGTGTTGCCATTGTTATTGTGGTTGTTGCCCCTGCCGGAGGTGATGGGCCTGTTGCTGGGCATGGGCGTGATTCTGGCCTTCGGGGTATGGGACGATCGCGCCGATCTCGATTACCGTCTTAAATTCGCCGGCCAGTGTCTCGCCGCGGTCATCGTATGGTGGGCGGGGGCGCGGGTGGAGGCCTTGCCGTGGATCGGCGCGTTGACGCCGCTTTGGTCGTTGGGTTTCACGGTGCTGGCCTTGCTGGCGATCACCAATGCGGTGAATCTCGCCGACGGTCTCGACGGCCTGGCCGGTGGCAGCACCTTGCTGAGTCTCACCGCCATCGCCGTGCTCGGTTATATGGCGGGACAGGTAGCGGTGGTACTGATCGCGCTGGCGGTGATGGGCAGCATTTTGGGATTCTTGCGTTTCAACACGCACCCGGCGCAAGTGTTCATGGGTGACGCCGGCAGTCAGTTTCTGGGTTTCGCCACCGGTGTACTGGCCATCTTTCTCACGCAAGGAGAGAATAGCCTGTACAGTCTCAGCTTGCCTATCCTGCTGCTGGGCCTGCCTATCCTGGATACGGCGCTGGTGATGATACAACGCCTCCGTGAAGGGCGCTCGCCTTTTTCACCTGATAAAAATCATATCCATCATCGCCTGTTGGCCGCGGGATTCGATCATTATCAGGCGGTGTTCGTCATTTACATCGTGCAGGCGCTCTTAGTCATCGCCGCTTATTATCTGCGTAATGCTTCCGACACGCTGATCCTGTTGTGTTATGCCGTTTGTTGTACCGTGATAATAGCGGCCGTTACATGGGCGGGCGCCCGTCCGCGGCGGGCGCGGGCGATGCCGGCGCTTTTGAAGGCCTGGGGGTTTCCTGGCGAACGGGTGGTGCGCTGGGGCGCGCTGACCGCCGCATTTTCCATCCCCCTTTATTTGGCAGCGGGTAATTTGCGTGCCGACGCGCCCAGCGCCGATCTGGTCTGGCTGGCGGGTGGCTTGATGAGTCTGCTGGCCCTGTGGTGGTGGTGGTGGTGCGGCCAGCCCATCAATTGGTTGGAGCGAGGCGGGATTTATCTGGCCGCCGCCCTGACGCTCTATTTGGCGCAGCGGGCGGGAGCGGCCGGTCTCTGGATGATTCTTAGCGACATCTATTTCGCACTGCTGGCGGTGACGGTGGTGATCGCCTTCCGTTGCGCGCGCGATCAGCGTTTCGTCGCCACGCCCCTGGATTTTCTGGTGGTGTTTCTCGCGGTGGTCTTGCCCCAGGTGCCGGGTCTCGAAATCGGGTATGCCCAAGATCTTACCCGCCTGATGGTCTTGTTCTATGCCCTCGAGTTGGTCCTCACTCAATTACAGGCGCGCTATGATCTGGTGCGCGCCGCGGCTTGCGTGCTGTTGTGTTTGCCGCTACTACGCCTGTTTATGTAATCGAATTGTAAACATGAACCGGTAAAGTGAGTCACCTTGATTCAAGCCGGTGTCTTCTTCTAATGAATAAAAAAGCTTTAATCACCGGGGTGACCGGCCAGGACGGCGCCTATCTCGCCGAATTTCTGCTGCAACAGGGTTATGAGGTACACGGCGTCAAGCGCCGCAGTTCGCTATTCAATACCGACCGTATCGACCATCTGTATCAAGACCCGCATGTGAGCGATCGCCGTTTCATCCTCCATTACGGCGACATGACCGACAGCAGCAGCCTGATCCGAATCATGCAACGGGTGCAACCGGACGAAGTATATAACCTGGCGGCGCAGAGTCACGTGGCGGTGTCCTTCGAAGAACCTGAATACACCGCCAATGCCGACGCCTTAGGGACGCTGCGTCTACTGGAAGCCATCCGTATCCTCGGTCTGGAGAAAAAGACTCGTTTCTATCAAGCGTCATCCTCGGAATTGTACGGGCTCGTGCAGGAAACGCCGCAGCGGGAGACCACGCCTTTTTACCCGCGTTCGCCCTACGCAGTGGCCAAACTCTACGCCTATTGGATTACGGTGAATTATCGCGAGGCCTACGCCATCTATGCCTGTAACGGCATTTTGTTCAATCACGAATCGCCATTGCGCGGAGAGACTTTCGTCACCCGCAAGATCACCCGCGGTCTGGCGCGGGTGAAACTGGGACTGCAGGAATGCGTATATCTCGGCAATCTCAACGCCCGGCGCGATTGGGGCCATGCCCGCGACTATGTGGTCATGCAATGGTTGATGCTGCAACAAGAGCGGCCCGAGGATTATGTGATCGCCAGCGGTGAACAGCATAGCGTACGCGATTTCGTCGATGCCACCGCCGCCGCTCTCGACATGAAGATTTATTGGGAAAGCCAAGGTATCACCGAGTGCGGTTACGACGAACACGGTCTGTGCGTGGTCGCGGTGGATCCGCGTTATTTCCGTCCCACCGAGGTGGAGACTTTGTTGGGTGACGCCCGCAAGGCGCGTGAACAACTGGCTTGGCAACCGCAAGTGTCTTTTCAAAAATTAGTGGAGGAGATGGCTCATGCCGACCTCGAATTGGCGGAGCGCGACGCGCTGTGCCGCCGGGAAGGTTACCGTGTTTTTGATTACCGGGAATGAATGAACATGGAACGTGACGCCCGTATTTATGTAACCGGCCACAATGGCTTGGTAGGTTCCGCCTTGGTGAGGGAATTGCAAAGACGCGGTTATGGCGATCTCATCCTTGCCGATCGTGCCCAGCTGGATCTGCGCGAGCAGACCGCGGTGCGGAAATTCTTTCGCGAAACTCGGCCAAATTATGTGTTTGTCGCGGCGGGCAAGGTGGGGGGCATTCTGGCGAATGACAGTTACCCGGCGGATTTCATTTACGACAATCTGATGATCGCCGCCAATCTAATTCATAGCGCCTACGAAAGGAATGTAAGAAAACTGCTTTATCTGGGCAGTTCCTGCGTCTACCCCAAGTACGCGCCTCAACCCATGTGTGAAGAGGATTTGCTGAGCGGGCCGTTGGAACCGACTAACCAGTGGTATGCGGTGGCCAAGATCGCCGGCATCAAGCTCTGTCAGGCTTATCGCCGCCAGCACGGCTGTAGTTATATCGCCGCCATGCCCACCAATCTCTACGGCCCCTACGATAATTTCAATCTCAACACCTCGCATGTATTGCCGGCCCTGCTGCGGAAATTTCACGAGGCCAAGCTTGCCGACGCCAGACAAGTGACGGTATGGGGCACCGGCAAACCGCGCCGCGAGTTCTGCCATGTCGATGATTGCGTCGCCGCCTGTCTGCACCTGATGGATGTTTATGATAGTGAAGAGATCGTCAACATTGGTGCGGAGAGCGACATCAGCATTCGTGAATTGGCGGAGCTGGTTCAAGACATCGTCGGTTTCCAAGGTGAGATCGTCTTCGATACCGGCCGTCCCGACGGTTCGCCGGTTAAACGGATGGACACCAGCGTCATCAACGCTCTGGGATGGCATACCGCCATTGAACTGGAACAGGGCATACGCGCGACCTACGACTGGTACGTGCGCCACAAAGCGGATCACAGAGGATAAACAGGATGAACAAATATGGCTTGATTTTGCTTCTGGCCGCGGCACTGGCGGCGTGCAGCAGCGCCGAAGACCGCAAGACCGCTTATTTGCAAAAGGCGGCGGGCCTGCAAGCTCAGGGTAATTATGAGAAAGCGCGCCTGGAAGTGAAGAACGCTTTGCAGATTGAACCCAAGGATGTTCAGGCTTGGTATCTCATGGGTGAAATGGAAGAGAAGCTGCAAAACTGGCGTGCCGCCGCTGGTGGTTACCAGCGCGTGTTGGAGATGGATGCCGCGCATACCGGCGCCAAGCTTAAACTGGGACGTTTGTATCTGCTGGGCGGCGCGCCGGAGCGCACCGCAACGCTGGTGCAGGAGGTCTTGAAGGCCGAACCGGAAAATGTCGAGGCGCTGATATTGCGGGCCGGGGTCGCGGCGAAACGCGGCGATTTCGAAGCCGCCGGACGCGATGCCCATGCCGCGTTGGCGAAAGACCCCAAGAATATCGATGCCGCGATTTTTACGGCTACCCTTGAAATGCGGGACGGACACGCCGACCAGGCGGTCCGTCTGTTGAAGCAGGCGATCGAACAACATCCCAAACATGCCGGCCTGCGGGCGGTATTGGCCGATGTCTACGGCCAAACCGGACGCATCGACGAAGGCGCCGCGCAACTCAGGGAAATCACCGGCCTCTATCCCGAGAAAGTCGCTCCTTACGTGAATCTCGCCCGCTATTACCTACAGCATCAAAATGCCAGCGCCGCGGAGCAGGTGCTGCGTGACGCCCTCAAGCGCCAGCCCAAGCAGCAGGAACTTCGGATGGCGTTGGCGGCTTTTTTGGTGGATCAACGTCGGCAGGATGAGGCGGTGCAAACCGTCGAAGGTTTTATCAAGGAAACCCCCGAGGATTACTTTCTGCGTTTCCGTCTGGCCGAGCTTCATCTGGCCATGGGCAAAAAGCAACAGGCGGAGTCGGTATACCAGGCGGTGATCGCCGCCGCGGGTATTAAACCCGATGGCCTCAAGGCGCGCAGCCAACTGGCGCGCCTGGCGATCGCGGAAGGGAAAACCGATCGCGGCGCCGAATTGCTGGCCCAGGTGTTGAAAGAAAATCCCAAAGATAACGATGCGCTGTTTCTGCGCGCGGGCCTAGCGCTGCAGAAACAGGATGCCGCCGCGGCCATCGCCGATTTGCGCGCCGTGCTGCACGATCAGCCGGCTTCCGTGCCGGCATTGAAGAATCTCGCCAGGGCTCACCTGCTCAAGGGCGAGTTGGATCTGGCGCTCGAGGCTTTGCAAAAAGCGATGGACGCCGCCCCGCGGGATGCCGATGTGCGAATAGCCTTGGCGGATCTGTTGTTACGGCAGGGTCAGAAGAGTAAGGGTCGAGAACAAGTGGAGCTGGTATTAAAGGACTCTCCGCGACACGTGGGTGCGTTGGAGATGCTATTCAATTTGCAGATTGCGGAGGCGGAATACACCCAAGCGATGGAGTCCGCCCAGCGCATTCAAGCCGAGAAACCGGGTCTCGGAGACTATTATGCGGGTAGGGTCTTTCAGATTCAGAAGAAACATGACCAGGCGATTTCCAACTTTGAAGCGGCGTTGAAACAGGTTCCGGGTGCGATGGAGCCGCTCACCGCGTTAGTGCAAAGCCGCCTTGCGTTAAACCAGGTGGCGCTCGCCGAGCAGCGGCTCCGCCAGGAGTTGACGCGCAGCGGCGGCAAGGATGACGACAATGTCGTGGTTCACAATTTGCTCGGCGAAGTGTTGCTGCTGCAAAAGAAAACGGATGACGCGATCGCCTCGCTGCGCGTGGCGGAACGTCTGAGTCCGCGCTTCGCCACGCCCTATCGCAACCTCGCCTTCGCTTACATGGCGAAACAGGATCAGGCGGCGGCGGTGGAGGCTTTGCGCCGAGGCATCACCGCCACCGATCATGACCCCGCGCTGGTGATCGCACTCGCGACCTACGAAGAAAACCATCAACGAAGCGAGCAAGCCATCGCCCTCTATCAGCAGGCCCTCAAGGCGCGGCCGCGCGAGGAGTCCTTTATTAACAACCTGGCGATGATGCTTGCCATCTACCGCACGGATAAAGCGGACATCGATCGCGCCGTACAATTGGGCGAAAGTCTCAAGAGTCGCGGTAATCCCGCTTATCTCGATACCTTGGGCTGGGCCTATTACCGCCGCGGTGATTTCACGGCGGCCAAGGAGATGCTGGAGACGGCGATGCGTGCGGCCCCGGATTCTCAGCTGCTCAGCTATCACTTGGGCATGGTCTATTACCGGGAGGGTGATCACACGGCCGCCCGCCGTTATCTGGAGCGGGCGGTGGCGACGGAGACGCCCTATACCGGCGCCAACGAGGCCAAGGCCACCTTGGCCAAGCTCCAAACTTCGTGAGGCGCATCCGGTGGTAAAAAACAGAAAACATTCACGGATCATGGCCGCACGCTGCTTATGCGCGCTCTGGTTAGCCGGTGGTATGACATCCCTGACGCAGGCCGCGGTATTGACTCCGCAGGCCGTGTTCAAAAACGATTTTGCCGGTGTCGCGGCGCCGGTGCCGGTGGTGGTGTCCAGCGACGGGCAGCAGGTCTATGTCGGCTCGGGCAGTGACGCGGCGCTCGCGGTATTCCGGCGTAACGCGGCGGGTAGCTACGCGCTCTTGGCCGCCGACACCTATACCGCCGAAGAAACAGTGGGCGGCGGCATTGGAATAAAATCCTTGCAGTCGCTCGCCATCAGTCCCGACGGCCGTCATCTCTATGCAGGCTACGCGAGGCTGAGCGATATGGGCGCGGCGATCGCCGTGTTGCCGCGTGACGGCAGCGGCGCCCTGGCCGCCGCGGTGCAAACGCTGCCCCTCGCCGGCAGTCGACTTCTAGGCGCGCTGACGGTGAGTCGGGACGGCGCCGCCGTATATGCGGTCGGTGAAGGCGGTTTGTATGTCTATGGCCGTGATGCGCAGAGCGGCCATCTTACCCTGCAACAACAATTGCGGGATGATGTCGGCGGCGTGGACGGTCTGGCGGGCGCGCGGGCGGTGGCGGTGAGTCCGGACAGCCGCCATGTCTATGTCACCGGCGCCGGCGAGCAGGCCCTCGCCGCGTTCCGCCGTGAAAACGGCGGTCAACTCACGTTTCTCGCCGTCTACAGGAACGGCGTCAACGGTGTCGCCGGTCTCGGCGACGCGCGCGGTGTCGTGGTGAGCCCCGACGGCAAACACGTATATACGGCCGCGGTAGACGATCATGCCGTCTCGGTTTTTGCGCGTGACGGCGCCAGCGGCCTGCTGCAACTCAACCAGGTATATCGGGACGGCGTGCAGGGCATCGATGGCCTGGGCGGCGCCTATGCCTTGGCCTTGAGTCCGGAAGGCTCGCAGCTTTATGTGTCGGGCAGCGCGGAAGACGCATTGACCGTGTTTCGACGCGACGGTAGCAGCGGCGCCTTGCAACTGGTGCAGGTGCTGCGCCAGCAGCCCCCTGGCGTGGACGGTTTGCACCTCGCAATCGGCTTAAGCGTACACCCCGATGGCAGGCAATTATTCGTCACTTCGCCGGTGGACAATTCGCTGGCGGTGTTCGGCATCGCCGTCGCCGGCCTCAATCTGGTGATGCAAGTCGATGCCAATACCAAGACGGTGGGCGAAAGCGCGCAGTTTCAGTTGATGGTCACCAACAACGGCCCCGCGACGGCGACGCGTGTCGTCGTCGAGCACAGGCTGCCGGCCGGTGTCGGCGTGGCGAGCGGCGGTTCTTCGCAGACGCCGTGCAATCAGTTGGGGGCGCGTTTGCATTGCGACATCGGCGATCTGCCCGCTGGCGGCCGCGCGACCGTGAATATAAGCGTGAATTTTCCGCAAGCGGGCACCTATCTAAATGACGCCGTTGCCGCGGCCGATCAGCGCGATCCGCTTCCATCCGATAATCAGGATCAGGAAACCGTGCAGGTAAACCCGATCAATTTGCCGCCGGTCGCGGAGGACGATAGCGCCGCTACCCGCCCGGGTGTTGCCGTCGATATCCCGGTGTTGGCGAACGATCACGATCCCGACGGTGACAAGCTCGTCATCAGTTTGCCGTCGGCCGCCGCGCAGCAGGGCGGCGGCCTGCATATCAATTCCGACGGCAGCGTACACTACGTCCCCGCCGCGGGGTTCCATGGTCTCGACAGCTTCAGCTACAGCATTGCTGATGGAAAAGGCGGTTCAGCGCAGGCTCGGGTACGAGTGACGGTGAATACGCCACCCGATGCCAAGGACGATCTCGCCTCGGTGACGGCGGCTTCCAGCGCCATCATCCATGTGCTGGTCAATGATGTCGATGCCGACGGTGACACGCTGAATCTTGTGGCGGCGCAAACGCCTTCGGCGCGCGGCGGCAGCGTAAGCATCAACGGCGACGGTACCGTGAATTATAGCGCTCCCGTCAATTTCACCGGTGAGGACAGTTTCGATTACACCGTAACCGACGCCAATGAAGGCAGCGATAATGCGCGGGTGAGCGTTGTGGTAATCGCCGCTGTAGCGAGCGGTAACAGCGGTGGTACGCCACCTGCGCCGCAAAGCCAACCGGAACAACCACAAAGTGGCGGTGGTGGCGCGCAGGTGCTTGAGTCGCTGTTGCTATCGTTGGTACTGATCGCGGGTCACCGACATTATCCATCTCGTCCATGCCGTGCGCGCAGGCGGGGGGTTAATTTCATATTCACCAAACCCTTAACCAAAATACAAAAAATTTAATGTGCAATTCACAAAACTGTAAAGTCCGCTCTTCAAAATAATCTGTGGTTTATTAATGCACATGGGACTATAGCGGAGGCAAAGAATTTAAGGGGATTACTTCGTTTATACGATGCATGAAATAACCTGCTATATGCCACTCTCTTTAAGTTAACTCAGGTGAAGAATCATTGTATGAAGTGAATATCTTTAGTTAACTGCTTACTTGCATGGAACTTAAGTGAGGAGATTACGATGAGAACAAATCTACGATTGATTTTTTCAGTTACCGCAAGCGTGCTGTTGTCGACTTTCGCCAATGTCGGCGCTGCGTCGGCGGTCGCACCGGATTTTGATATAGACGGCGTCCCGATTGCTGGTTTTCCTCATTTCGAGGATACGGTCAAGGTCTCATTCAAGAAGATGGGTGGCCGTGATGACGATGGTGATCGTAATGGCCGTACCGGCTGGAGGCTGACGGCAATGCAGCACGGCGATACCCATCTCTTTCAGTCAACCACTGATTCCAACCATGACGTCGCCGTCCCTAAATTTAGTCTCGAAGCTGATTTCGATGAGGACCTGAATTTTATTAAAGGTGATATGAAATTGAGCGGAAAAATTCCGGGACTAGGCGTGAGGAAGCAGACTCTGTGGGAGGCGGACCTAAGCGATTTCGGTTTCAACACCGGTGCTGACGGCCATCCCAGATCGTTAGGTTGGAAGATCATCAATATAGAGGACGACAGTTGGGCGGTGGAGGCAGGGTACTCCGATGGCATCACTCCCGAGAGTGTCTATTTGTATAACTTCAGTTCGTCCATGTTGGTGGACATGTTTGCCGCCGGCGAGGGATTCAAGATCAATCGTATCGATGCCACTGCGCTTACCACCGTGCCGCTGCCCGCCGCTGTCTGGCTGCTTGGTGCGGGCCTGCTGGCCCTGACGGGTCTGCGGCGTCGGAGTGAAATCTCATCTGATGCGGATAACACACTGCTTAATATCTAAGCCGAACGTACAGTCGACTTTGAAAAAAACCGGGAATCGTCACCTCGGTCGTGAACATCTTAAAGTCATACGTTTGCTAGTCACGCCGAAATCTAAAGTCGATGTAAAAGTCATCACACACGCTCTTTACTTACCGATAGCGGTAAACAGGTGGAATATACGTCCTCCGTCCAGTGTTTCTAACATAAAAAATACAAGAAAAGTTCATTTGCAATTCACGAAGCTGCAAGGTTATCGCTCCAGACTAGCGTCGGCAATAGGTACATAAGCCGATGAGGTCGGCGTGAAGTTCAAGGGAGCTTCTTGATCACCTGATTACGCGTGATGCCAGGCAAGAATATCCGGCTTAGCAAGCAGCGGCCGGCGCGTAAGTGGAATCTTGGCGCGGCGTATACGCATTTTCAGAGTGATAAATCGATATTAGCCGGACGCGCGAGTCCGTGATGAAAAAAGCTTATGCAGGGAGTGAATTGGGATTTTGCTACTCACACACTCACGTGGAAGCAATAAATAACAGCAGTAAGGAGGATTACTAATGCGATTAACCTTACCTATGATGCCGTTGGCAGCCGCATTGCTACTACCAACGCTTCCTGGTATCACCCATGCAGCATCGGTGGTGCCGGATTTCAACATCAGTGGTGTTCCCGATGCCGGTTTCCCTCACTTCGAAGACAAAGTTAAGTTATCGCTTTCGAAGTCCGGTAAAGATTGGAAGTTCACGGCAGTCAATACCACCGGTACCCAGCTCTTTCAGAAGAACCCTACTCAAAGTTATAACATCACCTCTCCAAGCTTCAGCCTCACCGCCCTTTTTGACAGCAGTTTGAACTTCAAAAACGGCACTATGGCGATCAAGGGGAAGATTCCGAGCTTGGGGGTGAATTCGACGACCAACCTGTGGACGGCGACCCTGAGCAATTTTGGGTTCGACATTAATCCCTTCGATGGTAGCCCGATATCTTTGGGCTGGAAGACCACCAATATGACCGGTTGGGGTGTCACGGCGGGTTATGCGTTTGGCACGCCCGAAAGCGTTTATTTGTATAACTTCGGCCTGTCCTCGCTGGCCAATATGTTCTACGGCCACCATGGCTCTTCTTTCAGCAACGTCACTGCGACAGCTCTCACCACCGTACCGGTCCCGGCCGCTGTTTTGCTGCTCGGTTCCGGTCTCATCGCGTTGTTCGGCCTGCGGCGCCGCAACCACGCCTCGTCCACCCTGGACGAGCCACTGGTGGCCTGAGGCCGACAACATAGCGCAAGGAACCTAGGAAACTAGGAAGTTAATCTGGCAATGATCAACCAGGCAAAATCAATTGGGAGACGTAAATATGAAAGTTAAATTGAAAACCTTAGTCGCCGCTGTCGCGCTGTGCGCGGCCGGCGGTGCGCAAGCCGCCATTAGTGAAGACGGTATGAACGGCGGTAATGGTATCGCCACGGGTACTGGTCAAGGCGAACTGTTTGTTAACGTCTGGGATCCGGTTCGAGCGAAGTCGCTGATTCTGGACCTCAACCTCACCGTCAATGACTTCCGCAACAACAACGCGGCGCTGATCAACACCTTCAATGTCACCGATGCGCTGACGCAAAGCTTCATCGCCGGCTCCCCGAACCAGGCCAATATGAAGTGGAGCGTCGTTGGTGTCAGCAATGGTCCAGGCACCTCGGCCCTCGGTTTCGTGACGACCCACGGCGCTGGTACTAACCTCGGTGTGCCTGATGCCGGGACGTCCATTTTCGCCAATATTCAGAACGCCAACCCGCCTAGCGAAGCGCCGTACAGCGGTACCTCCGTACAAGTCGGCATGGAAGGGATTTCCAACTATGTGAACAACAATAACTTCGCCCTCGGTGCCAGCGGTACGTCCGTGATTTCCGATGATACGTTTGCCACCGGATTCATGGGTGGCGCCATGGCCCACACCGTCGCCGGCTCGTTGAACTTTAGCAATGTCGGCGGCTTGAGCGATCAGATGCTGATGTCCTTCATTTATATGAATGATGCCAACGGCGATCCGCTGGGTGAAACCCCTGTGTTGGTGCAGGCCTTCGCCGATGGTTTCTGGAAGCTCAATGCCACGACCGGCAACGTTGCCTATGTGAGCGCGGTACCCATTCCGCCCGCCTTGTGGCTGCTGGGTTCCAGCCTGGCCGGCCTGGTGGCCGTTGCCCGCCGTCGCAAAGAAACCCCTGAGCTGGCGTTGGTGAGTTAAAGCGTAATTCCTGCCTCGCGGCCTCGTGCCGCGAGGCAGTCTATTTCTCTATATCCTTAGGAGATTCACGATGAAGATCACTTTCAAGCAATTTGAGAAGCGCGCGCTGGCCGCGACCGTGTGCGGCGTGTTGGTCGCGATGGCCGCCGGTTCCGCTTCGGCCTTCGCCCCCGTGTGGCAGGCCGATGGTAATCCCGCTACCACCGGCGACCGTCATACCGACGCCGATGTGGAAATCTGGCACGCTGGTGCCTCAGCTTCGACCCTTAGCATGCAAACCGCGGTAATTGAGACTTTTTGCGATGTCGCCCAACCGGCTGACTTGTTATCGAAGGGCGGTTTCTGGGCCCTGGGCTGCGTCGGCAAGGCCACCTTGCCTGCCTCGCTCGCCGGTAAGAAAATCCTGTGGAACAAGCGTGACGAAGGCGGTTCGGGCGTCGGCGTGGGCCCGGTGGTAGTACCGGGTGCGACGGTCGGTTTCATGCTGCCGTCCACCGGTGCCGGTACCAACTGCCCAGTCGCCTCCGCCCCGATTGTCATGAGCGGAGTCACGGTCACTCCTTGGAATTGTTCCGGTTTCGGCTATACCTTCGTGCCGCCGGTTGCGGCCACCTTCGATGCCAATGACGAAAGCGCCACCGTCGACGCCATCATGAAGCCGGTCGACATCGGCACTTCCGATATCGAGCCGGACAAGTTCAGCAGCAGCTTTGCGGAAAACGTGCCGGCGGCTGATTTCGATCTGAACGGCGTGGCCGGCCCCGCCCTGCCTCCCTACACCGCGACCGGTGGTACCCCTATCGCCAGTTTGATTTTCAATACCCCGGTCAGTCTGCTGATGTCCCAAGATTTGCAGCGTGCGCAGTTCCCGACCGGGCATGCGTTGTTCAACGACTGTAATCCGGCGGGTATTGATTACCTGCGTAACCCCACCTCGGGTTTGATCACCAACATCAAGGACAAGGCCGTGCCGGCCAACAGCGAGCGCTGCATGCCTTCACTGATGGGTTCGGAGATCCGCTCCATTTTCGCTAAGGGCGGCGCCATCCGCAGTGCACAGGATTTTCAGGCTGAGACCGCCTATCAATCCGGTGCTTTCGCGCAGATGACCGCTACCGGTGCCACCGACAACACCATCCAGATTTGCCGTCGGGTGAAGGGTTCCGGTACCCAGGCGCAGTTCAACGCCGTGTTCATGGGTTATCCCTGCGATGCGACCTTCGATGGTGCTATCGACTCGTTGACTCCCGAAGGCCAGAGTGGCTTGACCCCGTTCGTGTCGGAGAACGAAGGTGCGGGTGACGTGGAGAAATGTCTGAACGACTTCAACAACGGCACCAACACCAGCGGTTTCAACTCCGCGCTGCGCAAGCGTTGGACCATCGGCATCATGAGCATGGAACGTAACGACAGCTTGGCGAACGACTATCGCTTCATCAAGGTTGATGGTTATGCGCCTACACTGGTCAACGTCCACGCCGGTGATTACTACGACTTCGTCTCTCAATCGCTGCAGACGAGAAGCGGTGTGTCGTCGGTGGTGACCGATGCGGTCAATAACCTGGTGCCCTTCATGCAGAACCCGGCCAAGCTGCCTAGCCTGAACAAGACTCATGGTTTCGGTGTTAGCGGCTGGCTGGCGATCCCTTCCAATGTCACGGTGCCCTTCAACATGAAGCCCGATTCCGAGCTGGATTTCACCCGCCCGGTGAACTGGTTCCAGCGCGTAGCGGCTTCGGGTAAGGCCAACACCTGCGCCCTGCCTTCGGCGTTCAAGAAGACGGGTACGGCGACCAATGTCGACATCACCGTCGCCCCGCAAAACTGCTCGTCTGATAACGGCAGTGGCGATCAAAACTGCTATACGCCGTAATACGGCTCACCGAGTGATAACGTAGCGACAATGGACCGACGCGGAGGCGCAACACTTCCGCTTCAAGGAAGACCCGCCAGCCCCCAGCAATGGGGGCTGGCTTTTTTATGGTAGTCAAGAGCCCCGAGTAAGTTTGCCAACCCAGCATTCAAAACCTCCCGAATATCGCGATTGACATGTGTTCGTAACATCCATTTTGTAATGTTGCTTACCTTAAAGTTGAGATCCATTTCAACTCGGCGAATTCCCGATCCAAAGTTAACAAGGTCAGTGGCATGATGGTAATCAGGCTGGGCAGAAAAAAACCGCGGCGGCTCCAGTCCGTGTTGCGTGGCATGCAGGCCTATTGGCGTTTATTGATGCTGGCGGGTGTGGTGTTCGTCTCGGCCGCGCCCGCGCGAGCCGAACTGCCGGTGCCTTGCGGCGGCGGTTGTGGCGGCAAGGTGTGGGTAGCGTCCGGCAAAGTACAGGCACCGGTGGTGACGGGGAATACCCTGCGCATCACCCAGGAGAGCGACAAGGCCATACTCAATTGGCAGAGTTTCAATGTTGGCGCCGAAAACACCGTCAGTTTCAGTCAACCGTCGAGCAATGCGGTAGCCTTGAACCGTATCTTTCAAAATAATCCCAGCCGCATCCTCGGCCGTGTCAGCGCCAACGGCCAGATCTATCTCATCAATAAAAACGGCATCCTCTTCGGCCAGGGCTCGCAGATCAACGCGCACAGCCTGGTAGCGTCCACGCTGGATATCAGCGACGAGGTGTTCAACGACCTCGGTTTGACTAATGCGATCAATAACAGCGATCCGAATAAAGCGGCGGCATTTGCCGGCAGCGACGGCGGCGCTGTAATGGTGGAGGCGGGTGCCAAACTCACCAGTGCGGAGGGCGGACGCATTATGATTCTCGCCCCGGCGATTGAAAACCGCGGTGATATCCGCACGCCGGGTGGCCAGACAATTTTGGCGGCGAGTCATGACAAGGTCTATCTCGCCAGTTCCGACGACCCCAATCTCCGTGGCCTGCTGGTCGAGGTCGCGACCGGCGGTGATGTCAGTAATCTCGGCACCATCGTCGCCGAGCGCGGCAGCGTCACCTTGCTCGGCCTCGCCGTTAATCAGAACGGTGTGGCGCGCGCCACCACCGCGGTCAATCTGAATGGCTCGGTGCGGCTGTTGGCCCGTGATCATGCCGCGTTTAATACGACCAGCGAGGGCATCAGAAAACCTTTTGCGACCCGCACAGGTAGTGTGACTCTCGGCACGGGCAGCCTCACCGAAGTCGCACCGCATGATCTCCACGAGACCGCGGCCGATGCGCAGGAACAGCCACTTTCCCGGGTCGAGCTGATGGGCCGGCAGGTGGTGCTGACGGCGGGCGCCCGTATTGTAGCCCCGGGCGGCGAGGTCAAGATCACCGCGACCCGCAATCCGCAGTCACCCGGGCCATCCGCCGCCAATCAGCAAATAAACGACAGCCGGGTGGTGATGGAGACGGGCAGTAGCATCGACGTGGCCGGCCTCGACTCGGCGCTGTTGCCCATGGAACGCAATCTCGTCGAGGCCGAGCTGCGCGGTAATGAGCTGCGCGATTCGCCTTTGCAGCGCAATGGACCGCTGCGTAATCAAAAGGTGGTGGTGGATGTGCGCAAGGCCGAGGGTAAAGGCACGTCGCTTGCCGACCTGAGCGGTAAGATCGCGGCGATCAAGCGCCCGCTGGAAGAACGCCTGGCCGTCGGTGGAAATGTGTCGATCGTATCGGAAGGCGAGGTGGTCACGCACGCGGATGCGGTCATCGATGTTTCGGGCGGTGCGGTGGGGTACGAGGGCGGTTATCTCAACACCACCAAGCTCCTGGCGCAAGGTCGACTCTACGACATCGGCGAAGCCGACCCCTCGCTTCCTTACGATGCCGTGTTGTCGGGCAACAAATTTATAGTCGAGAATCGCAAATGGGGTACGAAAAAGAATTATGACGCCCCAGGTCTGACCGCGCTGAGTACTTTTGAGCCCGGCTACGTGGAAGGAAAAGATGCCGGCAGCGTGACCATCAACACCCGCGTCATGGATTTGCATGGCAGCGTCCGCGGTGAGCGCACCTTGGGTGCTTACCAGCGTCTTCCCTCGATTCCGCCGCCGGTGGTGTGGGGGCGTCGTTACGATCAAGTGCCGCTCGGCGGCCAATTGATCCTGGGCAGAAAGGACATCACTAAAGAGGATATCGATTTCGGTCTCACCGATGTGGAGTTGAAATCCTGGCAGGATCTGGGCGTCGTCGGCATGACCCGCGTGCAGGTCTATGCCAACGGACGCATCACGGTGCCCGAACAGGCTAATCTCGAGCTGGCGGCCGGGGGCGAATTTTCATTGACGGCGCACCATATCGATCTGCAAGGCCGCATCACCGCGCCGGGCGGCAAGCTCCAGTTCAATGCAAGACAGACCAAGCTAAAAGAGAGCGAACTTGCCGAATTGACGGTGGGTCCAGCCAGCCGCCTTGATGTGAGTGGACTGTGGATCAACGACAGCGCGACCCTCCAGCCATCTGTATCGCCGCAAGGTCCGGTATTCATCGACGGCGGATCGGTAAGTCTGCTGGCGGTGGGCGATCTCGCTCTGGCGGCGGGCAGCCGCATCGACGCCGGCGGCGGTGCCCAACTTCAACGCAACGGCAATCTCAAGGCCGGTAAGGGCGGTGATATTACCCTCGCCGCTAAACCCACTTCCCTCTCCGAGCCGTCGAGATTACTCATGGACGGCGTAGTCAGCGCCTATGCGCTTGAAACCGGTGGCGGTCTGCATCTCACCGGACCGGGTTTCCGCATCGGCGGCGACACAGCGGATCTGATCGACGGCACATTATGGCTTGCACCGGACTTCTTCGAGCAGGGCGGTTTCAGCCGCTACGACCTCACCGCCACCCGCACCGGCATCGACTTGGCCGCTGGCGAAACGCTCCGCCTGCGCGCTGAAAATCGTCTCCTGCAGTCCGATTTCTGGACCCGGGTGAGCGGCGCCGACATTGATGACTTCAGTGGTGTCGGGCTATTACCCGACTATTTGCGGCAGCCGGTCTCGCTCTCGCTCGCCCTCACGCGGGCGAGTTATGTCGACCGGACACCCATCGTCGAACTGGCGGCGGGTTCCCGCATCGAGGCCGAACCCGGCGCCACGGTGAGCCTGTCCTCCGACACACGGATCGCAGTGAACGGTATGATTTCCGCTCCGGCCGGTGAGATCGAACTCAGCGTGCTCGCGCCGACCAACGATACCGATCTTGTGGTCTTCGATCCCACCCAATCCATTTGGCTGGGACCGCAGGGCCATTTGCTGGCCGGTGCTTATTTCCAGGCCGTGCCCGATGGTTCGGGACGGAACCTGCGCAGTGGCAAGATGCTGAAAGGGGGCGAAGTCGCCCTCACCGCGAAACGCGGTTACGTTTTAACTGATACCGGTTCGCTGATCGATGTCTCGGGAGTGTCGGAAACCTTGGATGTCGACATTCAGGGACGCTTCGAGTCCACGCTGATGAACGGCGCGGCGGGCGCCGTCACTCTCACGGCGGCCGAGGGCATGGTGCTGAACGGCGATCTGCGCGGCGCGGCAGGCAACGGCGCAGGGGCGGCGGGCGGTAGCCTCGTACTCGCTTTGCAACCCGAGACCCGTACGGGCGCGGCATCGCGCGATATCGTGCTTACCGCGGAGGTGGTGGCCACGCCGGCGGTCGGCGCGGCGGTGGCGAACGATCTGAATGGCGTGGCGCGGCTTGATCCCGGGAAGGTACGGAGCGGCGGTTTCGACGCCCTCGACGTAATCGCCCGGTCTGCTAATACCACGGATGCGACGGCAGCCCGCGTTATCGTGGCGGGCGACAGCGGTCTCGACCTCAAACGCAGACTGGTGCTGGATGCGCCCATTTTGGAATCCAACGGTGGCCGCGCCGAGCTGGGAGCGGCTTACGTTAGAATGGGCATGAGCGAGACTATCGCGCCCGGCAGTGCCACATCCGGCAGCGGCAGTCTGCGTGTGCACGGCGAGCAAGTGGATATCGTCGGCAAGATGGCTCTGCGCGGTTTCGGTCCCGCCGCGTCCGAGCAAGATGTCGCCGCGACGACGCCGGTACGGATTGAAAGCGGAGGCGACATTCGCCTCATCGGCGATTCGTCGCTCATCGGCCGCCTCGACAGTCGGGCGGACATTACCTTGCAGGCCGATCAGGTCTATACCACTACCGCGACGGACTACACACTGTCGGTCGCCGGGCCGACCGGCCGGATAATAATAGAGCCGGGCGGGGAAACGGCGGCGTCATTCTCCGCCGGTTCCAAACTTACGCTCGCGGCCACCGACATCGAACAGCGCGGTACGCTGCGCGCGCCTTTCGGTCAGATCGAACTCGCCGCGACCAACAGCGTGACCCTGGGCGAAGGCAGTGTCACCTCGGCTTCCGGTGGCGGATTAGTCGTACCTTTCGGTTATACCGAATTCGGCGAAGATTGGCTTTACAAGGTCGGTACCAGCGGCAAGATTTACCAGGCGCCGCCGGAGAAGGGCGTGGCAGTGAGCGCGCCGAACCTCACGCTGGCGCCGGGCTCCGTCGTCGACGTGAGCGGCGGTGGCGATCTGTTGGCGCGCGAATTCTTGCCCGGACCGGGCGGCTCCAAGGACATATTCGCTTCGGTCAACGCCAACGGTGCCTTCGCCGTGGTGCCCGGAGTGAATGCCTTCGGCAACTACGACCCCCTGCTGTCGGGTAAGGAGATCACGACCGGCGCGACGATCCATTTCGCCGCGGGTGGCCCGCTGCCCGCCGGTGATTATGCAGTGTTGCCGGCAGGGTATGCTTTGTTGCCCGGCGCCTATCTGGTCACGCCGTTGCAGGCACCGGAAAATCCGCTGCCCGGCGCGACCATGCCGCAATTTGACGGATCGGTGGTCGTCGCCGCTAAACACGGGATGGCGGGCACGGATATCCGCGACAATCTATGGTCGGCCTTCCGTGTCGAAAACGGCACACAAGTGAGAAACCGCGCCGAGTACCTGGAGAGCAGGGCCGATACTTTTTTCGCAGCAGGCGCCGCCAGCGGCGATTCGTTGAACCGCGATGCCGGCCGCTTGGTGTTGGATGCCGGCAATACGTTGGTGTTGGGCGGTACGCTGACACGTAATAATGGCGCAGGCCGCGGTTCCGCGGCCGATATCCTCGCCGATCGCTTGGCGGTGGTGACCGCGGTCACCGGCGCGAGCGATCGCGTCGAGTTGCTCGCGGCGGATTTGAACAAGTTGGGTGCGGAGAGTCTGCTGCTGGGCGCGCGGCGCGAAGCGGCGGGCAAGGATAGCAAGCTCGACGTACAGGCGCAGGAAGTGCGGATTACACAGAACGTGCAAGTGACCGCCCCCGAGCTGATATTGGCAGCACGCAACACCGTGAGCATCGCCGACGGTGCCGCGCTGACGGCGACGGGTAGCAAAGTGGCCGCGCCCGCTTCCGTACTGATCGACGGCGACAGCGCCTACGCCCGGATTTCCACCGGCGAGCAGGTGCGGGTGCGGCGTGAAGGCGATAGCGGTGCCGCCGGCACCTTCGAACTGGCGGCGGGGGCGCGGCTGGACGCGGCGCGTTCCATCACTCTCGACGCCAGTCGCGATACGCGGGTGAATGGCGATGTTCACACCGATAACGGTTCGCTGAGTCTGGCGGCCGCCCGCATCAGTCTCGGCGACACGGCGGGAGTGAGCGGCGGGCTGCTACTCTCCAATGAAACGCTCGCCCGGCTCAACGCCAGCGATCTCCGTTTCACCAGCCGCGGCACCGTCGATATCTACGGCGCGCTCGATCTCGACCTCGATCATCTCGAAATCAATGCGGCGGGACTCGCCGGTTATCACAATGTCGGCCAGACTGTGTCGATCGACGCCGACAGCGTAGTCCTCGCCAACCGTGCCGGCGCGAGCTTTACCGGCGCGCCGGACGGCGGCGGTGCGTTGAATATGTCCGCCCGCGAAGTGACGTTGGGCGAAGGCAAGTTTGCGCTGCGAGGTTTCACTACCACTAATATCACCGCGACTGAACAAATCATCGCCAGTCCCGAAAGCGACGTTGCCGTTTCCCTGCAAGCGGCGGGCGACCTCAATCTGACCGCGTCGCGCCTCACCGCGACGCGGGGCGCCGAAGTGAGTATAGGCACGCAGGTCGCCGACGGAACCGCCGTCGGCAAGCTCACTTTAAATGCTTTGGCCGCACCGGTCAGCCTGCCCGCAGTGACTGAACTCGGGGCGCGGCTCGATCTCACCGCCACGCAAATCGAAGACCGCGGCCACATCACGCTCCCGTCCGGTACGGTGATTTTGCACGCCACCGCCGAGGGTGGTGTCTCGCTGGCCTCGGGAGCGACCATCGACGTCGCTGGCCGTGACCTCTCCTTCGCCGATCTCGCCGTCGGCTCGCCCGGTGGCGCCGTAGAGTTGATCGCCGATCAGGGCGGCATCGACGTCGACGCCGCGGCACGCATCAATGTCTCCGGCGCCGCCGCAGGCGGCGATGCCGGTAAATTGAGTCTGCTCGCACCCCAGGGCGCGGTGAACGTGGATTCGTTTGCGCAGCTCGTCGGTGCGGCGAAAGTGGGTGCCGAGCAGGGACGGTTTGCGATCGACACGCAAATGCTCACCCAAGGATTCTCGTCACTCAACAGCCTGCTTAATGACGGCGGTTTCACCGAAGCGCGTCAACTGCATTTGCGCCGCGGCGACCTTGCCGTCGCCGCGGCCGACGTGGTGCGTGCGCACGATGTCAACCTGAGCGCGGACGCGGGCAAAATCGACGTGTATGGCCGTATTGATGCTTCCGGCGTGAAGGCGGGGCGGGTAAGTCTTTACGCCGCCGATGATCTCACCGTGCACGGCTCAGCCCGCATCGACGCTCACGCCGCGGCGGCCGGTGAACAAGGCGGCGGGGTGAGGCTGGCGACGGCGAACGGCCGCATCGATATGCAGGCCCCCGATGCCACTATCGATGTTGCAGGTACCGATGACGCAGGTGGCCGCGCAGACAACGGCCGCGTGCATATCCGCGCCGCCCGGGACGGCGCCGCCGGTGTCCGGATCGAGCCCATCGCCGCGACCGTCACCGGAGCTGATCGAATCAATATCGAGGCTAATCGCGTTTACAGCACCAACGATATCAACGACGCACTCATCGCCGACATTGGCGCCGACACCGCCGCCTTCATGGCTAACGCCGGTCAGATTAAAAATGCTCTCGGCGTAGCGGCGGACAGCCGCTTTCATGTCATACCGGGGATCGAAATACAAAGCCCCGCCGCGCTGGCGGTGAACACGAATTGGGATTTATCGCAGTGGCGTTACGACGGCGACCCCGGCGTGCTGACGTTGCGCGCCGTTGCTGATTTGAATTTCAACGGCAGTCTAAGCGACGGTGTGACGCTAGACTTTCCCGTGCGGGATTCCACCGATTTATTTCCGGAACGTGAATTGGTGATGACCGGTCCGAGCTGGTCTTATCACTTGGCGGGCGGCGCCGATATCGGCGCCGCCGACCCGCTCGCGGTAGTGCGGGATACCGGCGATGTCAATCTCGCTGTGGGCGTTAAGCTCCGCACCGGTACTGGCAGCATCGAATTAGCCGCGGGTCGCGATCTCCGTTTCGCCGATAGCACGGCGGCGATCTACACCACCGGCGAAAACCGCGGTACCGGTGGTGTATCCGCGGGAGATACCGGTTTTTCCGCCGATGTCATAAAAGAGTTGGTATTCAAGGCGGATTTCCTGGAGAACGGCGGCGATGTCCGTATCGTCGCCGGCAACGACATCCTTGGTGCCGATGGCCATCAATTCATCAATGAATGGTTGACGCGGGTTGGCGGTGATGTGGTGTTACCGGGGATCGGCAGCACATCACTGCCGGCATCCTGGGCGATTAATGTCACCAATTTCGCGCAAAACATCGGCGCCTTGGGCGGCGGCGATGTGACGGTGACCGCAGACGGGAATCTTGACAAGCTTTCGGTGATGATACCAACTACTGCCCAACCGACAAGTGATGCCGCCCATCCCGCTATCGCCGGCGGCGGTGATCTACGCATCGACGCCGGCGGTGATATTAAAGGCGGCGTATTCTATCTCGGCCAAGGTCATGCCGATATCCGGGCTGGCGGCGCGCTGAGCCATGCCGAGGGTGCGACGGTGAACCCTATTCTCTCTATGAATGACGGCCATTATGATGTTCGGGCCGGCAAGGATCTCACCATCGAGACGGTACTCAACCCCACCGTGCTGGCCCAGCGCAATATTCACGGCGATTACATGGACACCACCGTTTCATTGGAGCTGGAATCGTATTTCTTCACGTATTCCAACAATAGCGCGGTGCGGCTGGAGTCTCTCGCCGGAGATATCACTTTGCGCGGTGACAAGGCCGCGCTGGAAAGCGTGTCCGACGTGCTCTACAACACTATTAATCCCTCTGCTAATTACCGTTTGGCGACCCAGGCGATAAATTGGTATCCCGGCACACTGAGCGCTCGCAGCCTACAGGGAGACATCGCTGTCATCGGCGACAGCGGTCTTACCCTGACATTGGTTCCCGCACCGCGAGGGGATTTGGAACTGCTGGCCGGCGGTTCCATTACGACGGGTGGAAAAGGCAGCGTCAATCTCGTGTTGTCGGATACCGATGCCCGTTCGCTGCCCGCTATCGCCACCCCCTCACTAAGTTTAACGAACACTCTACTGCGGCAGGGTGCGCACGCCCCACTTCCCGTGCACGCCGATGATTCGCAAGCGGTACGCATCGTCGCCCGCGGCGGCAACATACAGCCATTGGAAGGCAGCCAGGACACGCTGAGCTTCGTGCTTGGCAAATCGGCGCGGATCAATGCTGGTGGGGATGTGCGGGATATCACGCTCGATATTCAGAATATCGGTGAGCGTGATATCTCAACGGTCGAAGCCGGGGGTGATATTCGTTTCTCGATTCAGCGCGATGCCGGCGGCAAGGTGAAGGCCACCGACGATAATCAATTCAAAATCGAAGGCCCCGGCCAGTTCTTCGCTATTGCCGGTGCAGACGTGGACCTCGGCGCCTCACAAGGTATTTCTTCCGTGGGTAACCAGAATAATCCCGCGCTTGCCGATCGTGGTGCCGCCATCAACGTTATCGCGGGCGCCAAGCGTGAGCCGGATTACGCCGGCTTCATTCAGCGCTATTTCGCTGATTCAACCGCGTACCGGCAGCGGTTGGCGAACTACCTCGCGCAACGCGGCGCGGTTTCCAGCGGCGTCGACGCCTTTCGTGGTTTGTCTCTGGTCGAGCAGCGCCAACTGATACTCGAAGTGTTCTTCACCGAACTCCGCGAGTCGGGTGTCGCGGCGGCCAAGAAAGGTGACGGCGATTACAGTCGGGGATTTACGGCGATCAAGACATTGTTTCCGGCCGACGACTACCAAGGGGATATCAAGTCTTTCTTGAGCCGCATCTACACGTTGGACGGCAATGACATCTCGCTCTTGGCGCCGGGCGGGCTGGTCAATGCCGGGGTCGCCAGTTCCGCGGTTATCAATAAAGAGCCGGGCAAGCTCGGTATCGTCGCGCAACGCGACGGCGACATTCATGGTTTCGTCGCCGACGATTTCCTGGTCAACCAATCGCGGGTCTTCGCCCTCGACGGTGGTGATATCGTGATCTGGTCTTCCACCGGCGACATCGACGCCGGCCGTGGCGCCAAGACAGCCTTGTCGATACCGACACCAACGAGCACCACCGATGCCAATGGTAATACGGTGGTGGAACTGCCGCCGGCCGTTGCGGGCAGCGGCATCCGCGGCGCGGTAAGCACGCCCGGCCGCGCGCCGGGCGATGTTTATCTCTTCGCGCCCGCCGGGGTGGTCAACGCCGGCGACGCGGGTATCGGCTCGGCCGGCAACGTCACCATCGGCGCGGTGCAGGTGATCGGCGCCGACAATATCGACGTGGGCGGCGTGTCGGTGGGTGTGCCCCTAGCGGACACCGGCAGTTTGACGGCGGGCGCGGAGGGCTAAAGAGATGCGGCGGGGACCGTTACCAAGGACGCCATGGAATCCGCCACCGCGGCGGCTCAGCAGAATACTTCCTCTACCCCGGTTGCCGATGAAGCCTTGGCATTCCTGCAAGTGGAAGTACTGGGTTTCGGTGAAGAGAAAAAACTTGGAGATAATGTGAACGAAGCAAAGAATGAAGAGAAAAAGGACGCGAATGAATAAATATCAAAGCTCACGATGATCGACGTAAGGTCTAATCCCGTTTGCTCACGAATCGGTAACCGGGGCGAATTAAAAGACCCGACAACCAAAACAACATTGGTGCAAGGCTAGGCCGCAAAAACAGTACGAATACGAGTCCCGTCCGGGGGTTTTTTAGTTGCTTACCGCATGGGGGCTCGTAGTACGCCGTAAGTTCAGAAAACGGAGCGGTGTGGTTGATGTACCGCGTGTCGGGCAACATGTTCATCGCGCCTTTAAACTCACCACTCCGGCGTTAACGGTTACCCCTCCTTTTTGAGAGGGGAGTGATGAAAGCAGGTTGATCTTTCCTCACGGAGCAAATACCAGCAATTGCGAAGCACTACCCGAGGTTTTGGACGATACACAAATCGGTAACATACCCCGTTTAAACTCCCTTGCATTGGTGGCAGACTTCGGGGTTCAGAGTCTGGCCGTGTTCGCAAGTCGTCGCATTCAGCGGAAGGTTCCCGTGTACGGTATTTCTATGGCGCGATGGGCCCTGACACCCAATCTCGTCTGGTGGTGTTGCACCTGCTTATTGTGGGGCGCGTACGCCCATGCTCAAGATAGCCGGGGTGATCTCACGAGCGCGAGTAAGCCACGCTTCGATTTGTGGGAGTTGCGCGTTTCGGGGAATAGTCTCCTGGGTATCCAAGAGGTGGAAAGGACGCTGTACCGCTTTCTGGGCGCAGGCAAGTCGGTTGATGACGTGGAAGCGGCGCGTGAAGCGCTGACTCAGGCTTACAGCGAAGCCGGATACGGTACTGTGCTGGTGAACATTCCCGAGCAGGATGTGGCGAACGGCATCGTTTATTTGCAGGTGGTCGAAGGACGAGTCGAGCAAAGTATCGTCAGCGGCGCCAAATACCATTCCCCGCAACGGATCCGCGAGCAGGTGCCCGCGCTGGCGGACAACGGCGTGCTGCATCTGCCCAGTTTGCAGACGCAACTCGCCGCGCTTAACGCGGTGAGCGGCGATCGCGCGGTGACGCCGGTGCTGCGCCCCGGCCGCACGCCCGGCACGGTGGAAGTGGAATTGAAGGTGCAGGATGCGTTGCCGTTGCACGGCAGTCTGGCGCTCAACGATCGTTATTCGCTCAATACCTCCCGTCTCCGGCTGGAAGCCCAACTCAGTTACGGGAATCTTTGGCAGCGTGAACACAGTGTGTCCTTGCAATATCAGACCGCACCGGAAGAACTCAGCGAAGTGCAAGTATGGGCGGGCACGTACGTGTGGCGTGATTTTACCAAACGCTCGATCCTAGCTTTGTACGGTGTGCATTCGGAAAGCGAAGTGGCCGCGGTGGGCAGTTTTCAAGTACTCGGCCAGGGCGATATCGTCGGCGCGCGGCTGATCACGCCCTTCGCCGCTCAAGCCGGGTTCAGTCACAGTTTGACTCTGGGAATGGACTACAAGGATTTCGCGGAGGATTTGGCTTTGACCGGGAACAGCGTGCCGGTCACCACACCTATCAGTTATATTCCCTTTTCCGTTGCTTACGGCGGCGCGAAGGTCGGCGCCGCGATAGACACCCGCTTTGAGCTTGGTGCGCATTTCGGCGTACGCGGTGTGGGCGACGATGAAATCGACTGCGAATTCCAGCGGGGAGACGGCAGTATCGGCCGGCAACGCATCAATGAGTTTGCCTGTAAACGGGCCGGCGCCAAACCCAATTTTGTTTATCTCACCGCGAGCGTCGAACATACCCGCGAGTTGATGAAGAGCATAGCCATGCATGTGGCGTTGCGCGGCCAGTTGGCGGATTCACCCCTCATCAGCAACGAACAGTTCAGCGCCGGCGGGATGGACAGTGTGCGCGGCTATCTGGAATCGGAGCGGCAGGGCGACGATGCGATTCAATTCAATTTCGAACTGCGGTCATCGCCGCGGACGATGTCCATTCTGAATAGCTTGGCGGAGTTACGCGCCCATGGATTCATCGATGCCGCCTGGTTGAATATCCGTGAGCCCTTGCCCGGTCAGGCGCGGGATTACAGTCTTGCCGGTGCCGGCCTTGGTCTGCGCGCCGGTACGTTCAAAGGCGTGGGCGCCGCGATGGATCTGGCGTGGGCCCTGGAGGATGGCAGCGACACGCAAAAGGGGGATCTGCGCTGGCATTTTTCGCTGGATTATAAATTTTGAACTTGCATCATTCATCAAACCTGTAACTTCAGCGAGACCACTTCGGACCATAAAAAAGGCCGGAGAGCTATTTTACTAATCTTCCCAGCCTCTCTTGGACTGCTTTAGATAATTCGTTAACCATTGCTAATAGGCTGGACTAATGCGCCCGATGGTAAGAATATGAACCGTTGCCTGAGAAACAAGGAAAAGAACATGGAAAAAGCGGAAGCGCAACACACTCAGACGCAGAGCCAACCAGCGGCCCGCCAGCGAAAAGGCCCTAAAGTCGTCGAACCGTCTCAAAGCAAGCGGCTCGGCCAGCTTGAGGCCATCATCGAGAGCAGCCCGCAGGCGGCTAAGCAAGCGCAATTGACGGCGAGAATTAGCGCCAGCCCGGCGATGGCAGCACAGCGCAAGTTCATGGACATGGTAGATGATGACCCGCGCCAAATAGCCCAGCGCAAAACGGAGCCTGCCGGGAAGCCCAACGACACCGGACTGCCTGACAATCTCAAATCCGGGATCGAATCCCTCTCCGGCATGTCCATGGACAACGTGAAGGTACATTACAATTCATTGCAGCCCGCTCAACTGAATGCCTTGGCCTATACCCAGGCCAGCGACATTCATGTCGCAACTGGACAGGAACGGCATCTTCCCCACGAAGCCTGGCACGTCGTCCAACAGGCGCAAGGCCGCGTAAAGCCGACCGTGCGGATGAAGGATGCGGTGCTGATCAATGATGACAAAACGCTCGAGCACGAAGCGGATGTAATGGGGTCCAAGGCGTCGGGAGGTGTCGCGCAATGCCAACGCGTCCCGCTCGTACAGGCAACCAACGGCCAAGCGCCAGTGATGCAGTTGTTCAAGGATTTGACCAAAGCCGAATTGAGCAAAAAAGCGGGTGAAAAGTTTAGCGAGCTTCAGTATGTAGAGGACTTGCTGAAGGCCTTGGACACCTACGAGACGACTTCAAACGAAGACCCTGTAGCGCTGGCGACGGCGCTCGATCAGGTGGTCGTGAAGTATAAGGTCGCCAAGGACAAACTCGACACAGAGGTTTGGGACAATAAAAGAACGGACCTTGAGCCGCTCAACGAGTGGATAGTGAACCAATATGGCGAGGTGCGCACCGAACGCGATCAGGTGGTACTGCTTTTGCCGATCGCCAGCCGGCGCGAAGAGATGCTCAAGAAGTTTGAAGGCGACGCATCACTCACCATTGGCGATGGAATCCGCGCACTGGTCGAAAGCGGTGAACCTGACATAGGCAAGAGCTCGGAGGAAATGCGCTATGAAACCAGCATCGGTCTCCCTTTTGGTGAAAAGGGTCCCGTCATGGAAGATGTCAAGCAGGGCGAACTCGGCGACTGTTGGCTGCTGGCGCCATTGATCTCCTTGGTCAATTCCAAAGCGGGTCAGGAACACATCCGGAACATGATCCAGCCTCACGGCAGCCCACCAGAGGCCTACACCGTGCGGCTCTTCGATGTTGGCGAAAAATTCGCGCCCCGCTCCGTGACCGTGTCGTCGCGCTTTCCGGCGTACAAATCGAAGAAGAGCGGAAATATACGGTTTATTTATGCGCACGGCGGCCACCGCGTCGACGATCCCCCGCCTCTTTGGCCGGCTATTATCGAAAAGGCCCTTGCCAAGTTGCTCAAAGGTTTTACGCAATTAAGCGGCAGCACGCGCGGCGCCAAAATGGCATTTGAATCCATCCTCGGCCGCGAAGCGCCCCAACAGCCACTGCTCGGCGAACCTCTGATAAAAGAGCAGGACCAGCAGTTAGTAGCCAAGCTCGTGACGGAAGGCAAGCTAGTCGTCGTGAGCACCGAGACTCATTACTGGAGCGTCATGGAGGGCGGCGTTGAAGGTCTCGTTTTGCGCAACCCCCACGGCAAGACGGAGAAAATGACTTGGAGCGACCTGAAAAAAATGACCTATCACGTAGGCCCTGACCTGTAGAAATAGCGGAACGCGGGCATTCGGCGCAGGCTTGGCCGTGCGGATTGCGTGATCGGTTAGCTCATTTGAGGGCAAACTTTTTTGGGAGAGTTCTATTATCCCAATGTCGTTCCACTTGCCCCTGAAGTGCATGGTTTTAGCCGAACCGCTTCGGACCATAAAAAAGCCGGAGAGCCTATTTTACTGAGCTTTCCGGCCTTGCTTGGACTGCTTTGGACAATTCGGTGGTGGAGCGGAGGAGGATCGAACTCCCGACCTTCGCATTGCGAACGCGACGCTCTCCCAGCTGAGCTACCGCCCCAACAGTTTGATTTTTAACCTATCCGAATCTGATATGGACCGGATAGGGCGCACATTCTAACACCGGCCGCGGTGAATCGCTACCCATCTCACGTCCCTTCGCGTGGGGATTTTCGAATCGCGTCGCGCTCCAGCAGGGTGATGAATTTTTGCAGGGCGCGGCGCTGAAGAGGATCGAGGCGTTGGAACTGGCCGCCTAATTGACAACCGTGATCGTTCCGGCTGAAGAAACGCAGATCGAGACTGCATTCGATGGACTCACCGCCCGGTATTTGAAAACGGCAAGTCAAGGGGGTGCCGGCGGTGAGATCGATGAGTTCACGGTCGGCCTTGATGCGCAGTCCACCGAGTGAGATGTCTTGCAGGGTGCCGCTGATCGTATCGCCGCCCGGCAAGTCGAGTTGCACTTCGGTATTGAAGGCGCGGCTGACTTTCGGACGAAAGTGGGCACGCCGCTGACCGTAACTGATGCTGTCGGGAAGCGCCACCCGGTAGTAGGCGATACCGTTCTCTTGGCCGCTGCTGATGAGCGTGACGATGAAGGAAACCGTGATGCCCTTGAGGCTGGTCCGCACCCGGCAGCGCTGTTGCTGCAAAAACAGCTCATGGCCGGTATTCGGTTTGAGTTCGTCGAGCACTAAATAACCTTGTTCGGTGTTGATCTCCAAAAGGGCGCTGTTGAATTGGTAGCTATCACCGTTCAGATTGACCGCCAACAGGCAACGGCCATCCTGCATGCGTTGCAAGAGGGTGAGGATTTGTGGCCGAAAACGGATTTGTTCCATGCGAAGTCACATTATTGAGTCATTCCTTATTGATTGGAATGAGCGGTTATTATCAGTCGCCGAATCTGCGTTATACCCGGCCTAAAGTTCGCGAAGCTATTCCGTTGGGTGCGTGGCCCTTGGGGCTATAACATGTTTCGTCTTGGGCCGCGCCGCCGCGCAAAATGGCGAGGGCTTGCTGGGTTTGCCGTTGGTGAATGATCACGATTTTGCCGTTGAGGAGATTTTGTTCCCGGCAGCGCGAGAGTGATTCTTTTATTTTCCGCCAGCGCGATTCCAGCCCGAGCTGGCCGTCGGGATCGCAGCAGCGGAGATGGGTCACGATGCCGTGCTCATCCGCGGCAAGCCCGCTTTGCGCCAGCCAATCCAAATGGATTTGCATGTTGTGCTCCAGCGCTTGCAGGCAATCCTGCTTGGCGGCAGTGGCGGCTTCGACACTCGGCACCGCGCCGCTGGTCAAAGCGGTCCGTTCGTCCTGGAGGATAGCAGTGAGACGCAGCACGTTTTGGTGCTGGCGTTCGAGTAAGATTTTGAGTTCCCGCGCGGCTGAGTTCATAAGTGATGGAAATTATCTTGTGTTGAGTTCGGTTGACTGACGTGCGCTTTCAAAGCGCAACATTTTTTCCGCGACCCGCGCCGAATTGAATTCATAGTGCCCGGCGTTGAGCGCTTGACGGACGTTATCGACCCGGGCGAGATCCATTACCGGTTGCGTCGCGATCATGGTGCCCAGCTTGTGCAGTTGCGATGCGGTATCGGTCAAGGTCACGGTGTCCGTGGTTTGACTTTGTCCCGTCTGCTTTTGCGCGGCGGTGGGTTCGGTGCGGCTGGCCTGGCCATGCGAATCGGCTCTGGCGCTCGATAATTGCGCAGGGGTGTACCTGGTTATTTCGATGGCCATACTGCTACCTCTTTCATTGCCTGCTAATACTAACGGCCGTCAATTAACCAGCTTTAGAAAATCGACGCCAATTGTTTGACGATTGCCGACGTTTACAAAGTCACCTGAACCACGCCCGCCTGAATCACCGTGGCTTCCACCGTGCGTTTAGAAAGCACATTGCGTACCGTAATGCGATCGCCTTTGCCGCCATCGCTCAAGGCGGTGCCTTGCATGCGCACATCGATGCCGGGAATGGCCGCCATGATTACGATCTGCTGGCCGCGGCGGACCAGAGGTGGGGTAGTCAGCACCTGGGGGCTGAGCACTGTGCTCGATGCCAACGGACGTTTGGCCACTTTACCGATAACGTCACCAGGTTCAGTAATATAGTCCTGGCCGGCGCCGACTTCACGCAATTCGAGACGAACGTCGTCCGCGCTGATGGGAACCCCGCGCGGCAGAGGACGCTGTGCCACCACCACCTCCCGGCTGACCTTGACCTCGGCGGAGAGATAGAGAGTCCAGGGTTTTTGTCCTTCGCAATTGACGCCCACCGAGGTATTGCCCGGCAAACGGCTGCCGGGGGGAAGAAAGGCCCGCAGGGGTTTTTCACAGGCCGTGAGCTGCAGGCGCGGATCGAGTTTGCCGACGGCTATGTCGTGGGACGGAAAATCCTGGCCGATACTCTCCTTAATATACTGTTCCACCACCGCTTCGATACTGCCGTGGGATTGAGCGGGTTCAGCGCCGGCCCATGTGTCGGTGAATAACATCGGCACGATCAGCGCGAAGGCCGGCCATTTCCGACGCGGCTTTGACGTAGGGTTGATAAGGCATCGTGGGCTCTTCATTACATCTCCGCGCCAGTATTGATCGTCAAATTTATCATGGAGTAATAAGCAAGGCTTATGCCGTTCGATGGCTTAAGCTTTATTACCGCTAGCCGATACCGGCTTTGGTATTCACAAAGGATAGGCGTCATGGGCGGTTTACTGGACGGGGTCAATCTCAGAACGCAGCTTGTTGGCCATAACCGTCTGGAACTGCTTCTGTTTTTTTTGGATGGGGAGCAGCGTTACGGCATCAATGTTTTTAAAGTTCATGAAGTGATACAGCGTCCGCCCTTGACGCGGATTCCCAATGCGCCGGCGGTGGTGCGCGGTATGGCGACCTTACGCGGCAAAACCATTCCGGTATTGGATTTGGGCCTGGCCTTAGGCCAGCCGCCGATCGGTAATGACGGTGCCGGCATCGTGATCGTCACCGAGTACAACCGTACCGTGCAGGGTTTTCTGGTACGGGCGGTGGACCGCATCGTGAATATCAATTGGGAAAAAGTCGTACCTCCGCCCGATGGCGCCGGGGACGATCATTTCCTGACCGCCATCGCCCATGTCGACAAGCAAATGGTCGAGATGATCGACGTGGAAAAAGTGCTAAGCAACGCCAGCGGCGCCGAAATAGAAATATCGGAAAAAACCGTAAATGCCCTGAAAGCCACGCGGCCCGCTCAGCATATCGTGTTGGCGGTGGATGACTCCGCCGTGGCACGTGGCCAGATCAAACGCACTCTCGATCGGGTCGGCGTGCAGTCGGTACTGGCGCGCGACGGTAAAGAAGCCTACGACTTGCTCAGCGCATGGTTGGAAAAGAAGGATCCGATCCTCCAGCGCTTACTCATGGTGATTTCCGATATCGAAATGCCGGAGATGGATGGTTATACCTTGACGTCTAAAATTCGCGCCAATGACCGTCTTAAAAATACCTTTGTTATGTTGCACACGTCTTTGAGCGGTTTGTTCAACCATAATTTGATACGAAAAGTCGATGCCAACGCGTTCGTGCCGAAATTCGATGCCAACGATTTGGCTCAGGCGGTAATCGCGCGGATAAAGGAAAAAGAAGCGGAGACACTGGGCATTCAGTGAGGACAAGCGGTATGCGGCACGGAGTTGTTGCCAAGTTCGAATGTATGCCTTCAGCAGGACCGTCTCGATTACCGGCCGTGGTTGCTTGCCGTGGGCGAATGCCGCGGAAAGCGCCGCGATGAGCGCCGATATAAATCCGCAAGAGTACGCCGCCTTCCGTGATTTTTTAGAGCACGTCAGTGGGATCGTCTTAGGGGAAAACAAGCAATATCTGGTTAATAGCCGTTTGAGGTCTTTGTTGGGCGAACTCGGTATCAAAAGCGTTGGTGAATTGCTGGGGATGATGGACCGTTCATCCGGCGTGCAACTCCGGCAGCGGGTCATCGATGCCATGACCACCCACGAGACATTGTGGTTTCGCGATCAATATCCCTTTGAAGCTTTGAAACGCATGATTTTGCCCGAGCTGACGAAAGCCGACTTGCCGACGTTGCGAATATGGTCGGCCGCCTGCGCTTCCGGTCAGGAACCTTATTCCATCAGCATGATCTGCGAGGAGTTCCGCCTCGAATACCCGCGCCGGCCGCTGGGAACGGTACAAATCCTCGCCACCGACATTTCACCGACCATTCTGCAGCTGGCGCGCGAGGGCGTGTATGACAGTATCGCTTTGGGGCGCGGCCTCACTCAGGACCGTCGCGAACGCTTCTTCATCACCGAAAACGACAAGGCGAAAATTAAACCCGCGATGATGCGCCAAGTGACTTTCCGCGAACTCAATTTAATGCAGCCTTTTAAATCGCTCGGCAAATTTCACGTGATCTTTTGCCGAAACGTCATGATTTATTTTTCCGATCAGCTCAAGGTCGACATACTCGGCCGCATCGCCGAGGTGTTGGAGCCGAACGGTTATTTGTTCCTGGGCGGTTCGGAATCGATTACCCGCTATTGCGATCGCTTCGAAGTCTCCCGCGCCCATGGCGGCATGGTGTTCCGCCTCAAATCATAAGTAATGCCTTCCGTCCGCGCCTCAGCGGACCATGCGGCAAACACCGGCAGAAGTTTGCCGGTCGGCCGCGACAACGGCCGTTAAAACCACTTCATCTTCCCGCGATTCCCCATTTACAGGCCATGGCACGCTTGTTGCCTTTGTTAACGGCGTGACGGATATCAGTTGGAGAAGACCATGTCATTGAGCCTCGATAAAGCATTCGGTATTTACGCGCAGTCGCTGTCGTTGCGCGCGCATCGCGCCGAACTGTTGGCGAACAACATCGCCAACGCCGACACGCCTAACTATAAAGCGGTGGATATCGATTTCAAAACCGCCTTGGCCAACGCCGGCAGCGGGCAACTGCCGATGGCGACGTCTAATTCACAACACATCCAAACCGTTTCCGGAAATGACGCGCGTTACGACGTGCGGTATCGCGTGCCGCTGCAACCGGCCTTGGACGGCAACACCGTCGATACCCAAATCGAACAAGCCGAGTTCTCGCGCAACGCGGTGCAGCATCAATCGTCACTGACTTTTCTGAACGGCCGCATCAACGGCATTTTGTTGGCAATCAAAGGGCAGTAAACCATGTCGCTTTTTAAAATATTCGATGTCGCCGGCTCGGCCATGAGCGCGCAAACCGTACGCCTCAACGTGGTCGCCAGCAACTTGGCGAATGCCGACAACGTCAGCGGCACCGAGCAAGGGGCTTATAAGGCGAAACATCCCGTCTTCAAAACGTTGCTCGATTCGGCGCACAACGGTGATAAAAGCTCGGCTGGGGTCGCGGTGTCGGGCATCGTCGAAAGTACGGAGCCGGCGCAAAAGCGCTACATGCCCCAACATCCCTTGGCGGATACCGAAGGTTATGTCTATCTCCCCAATATCAATCCGATCGAGGAAATGGTCAATATGATCTCCGCCTCGCGTTCTTATCAAAGCAACGTGGAAGTGATGAACACCTCCAAGGAATTATTGTTGCGCACTCTCGGCCTCGGCCAGTGATGAAGAGGTAAAACCATGACTACCATCGACAGCAGCCTCATCGACCAACTCGGTCTCGGCGGCAATCAAAGCAGCCGCAAGCCCAGCAACAAACTCGGCCAGGAGGATTTTCTGAAACTGATGACGACCCAGCTCAAGAATCAGGATCCGACCAAACCGATGGATAACAGCGCGTTTCTCGGACAAATCGCTCAGTTTTCCTCGGTGACCGGCATTCAAGAAATGCAGGCTTCGGTCAAGCAGCTGGTGGAAACCTTGTCATCGAATCAAACCATGCAGGCGGCGTCGCTGGTGGGTAAAACCGTGGTGGCTTCCGCCGACAGCGCGCTTTACGACGGTGAACACGCGATACAGGGCGGCGTGGAATTGACCACCGCGGCGGACAATGTGGTGGTCGGCATCTTCGATCAAAGCGGACAACTCGTCAAAAAATTGGAATTGGGCGCGCAAGGCAGCGGCACGGTCTCCTTCAATTGGGACGGCCTCGCGACGGACGGTTCGGCGCTGCCCGCCGGCGCTTATCGTTTGAAAGCCGAATCCATCGTCGACGGCAAAGCGACGGCGGTGAGTACCTTGGTGGCCGAACCGATTGTGGCGGTGAATATGGCGTCCGGCGGCAAATCGCTGTCGCTCACGCTCGCCGGCGGATCCGACATCAACATGAGTGATGTCAAACAAATCATGTAATCGCCAATCTTTAATGGTGTAAGGAGTCAAACATGCCTTTTCGTATTGCGTTAAGTGGATTGAACGCGGCCTCGGCCGAGTTGCGGGTAGTGGCGAATAACATCGCCAACGTGAGCACCACCGGCTTCAAAAAATCGCGCACCGAGTTCGCCGATATTTATTCAGTGGCGAGCCTGGGCAACGCCGGTACCGCGATCGGCAGCGGCGTGTCGGTGGCGGCGGTGACACAGCAGTTCAGTCAAGGCAACATTTCCTTCACCGATAACGGTCTCGATCTCGCGGTGAGCGGCCAGGGCTTCTTCCGCTTGAGCGATCAAGGCAGCACGGTATACAGCCGCGCCGGTTCCTTCAGCGTCAATCGCGACGGTTACATCGTCAACCCGCAAAATGCGCGGTTGACCGCTTATCTAGCCGATAGCAACGGTAATGTCACCGGCGCGCTGGGCGACCTGCAATTGAATACCTCCGACATTTCGCCGCAAGCGACCACCGAGGTCGGCGTGGGCGTCAATCTGGATGCGACGGCGACGATACCGCCGGCTTTCAACGTCAACGATCCGACTACTTACAACAATTCCACGTCATTGACGGTATACGACTCGCTGGGCACGTCGCATTTGTCGGAGATTTTTTACCGCAAGAGCGCCGCCAATACCTGGGAGACTCATCTGTTCGTCGACGGCAGTGAAGTGACGCCGACCACCGGCGGGACATTGACCTTTAATCCCGATGGTACGCAGGCGACACCGGTGGGCGGTCAAATTGCCTATAACACGTTCCCGGTCGCCGGCGCGAATAATTTGGATATCGTTCTTGATTACGCCGCCAGCTCGCCTTCCACGCAGTTCGGCAGTAAGTTCGGCGTGAACTTCCTCGACCAGAACGGCTTTACCACCGGCCGGCTGAGCGGGCTCGACATCTCCGACACTGGCATCGTGCAGGCGCGTTTCACCAACGGCCAGTCGCGTACCCTGGGCCAAGTGGCGCTCGCCAACTTCGCCAATCAAGAAGGCTTGCGGCAATTGGGCGACACTACCTGGGCGGAGAGTTTCGATTCGGGTGTCGCGCTGGTCGGCCAGCCCGCCACCGCGAGCTTGGGTTTGATTCAATCGGGCGCTTTGGAGGATTCCAACGTCGATCTTACCGAGCAGTTGGTGGCGATGATTACCGCGCAGCGTAATTTCCAGGCCAACTCGCAGGTCATCAGCACGGCCGACACCGTGACTCAGACCATCATCAACATTCGTTAAGTGGTCAGCCGAATGACAGCCAGGAGTAATGCATGGATCGGGTAGTTTACGTGGCCATGACCGGCGCCAAGCACACCATGCGCGCCAATCAGGTCAACACCAATAATCTCGCCAACATTAATACCACCGGCTTTCGCGGCGATCTCGCGGCGTTTCAGAGCAAGCCGATCGAAGGCGCGGGTTATCCCAGCCGCATTAACTCGGTGACGCAATCCAACGGTGCGGATTTCACGCCGGGTTCCCTGATCACCACCGGCCGCGAATTGGATGTGGCGGTGAAAGGCGAGGGCTGGATCGCGGTGCAAACCGCCGACGGCGGCGAAGCTTATACCCGCGCCGGTGATTTCACGGTGAACAACGCCGGCATGTTGCTCACGTCGGCGGGACAACCGGTGCTCGGCAACGGCGGGCCGATCGCAGTACCGCCGTTTTCCAAATTGGAGATCGGCAAGGACGGCACGATTTCGGTGTTGCCCGTAGGGCAGGCCCCCAGCACCCTGGCGGTGGTGGATCGCATTAAACTGGTCAATCCGCCGCGTGAACAATTGAATAAAACCGCCGAGGGTTTGTTTAAAACCGCCGACGGCGCAACGCAGGCCGCCGATGCCAAAGTAACGCTGGCGAGCGGCGTATTGGAAACCAGCAATGTCAACGGCGTTTCAGCGTTGGTGAACATGATCGAATTGTCCCGCCATCTCGAGGTGCAGGTGAAACTCATCAAGCAAGCCGAAGAGAATGACGCGGCGACGGCACAGGTAATGCGCGTCGGTTAAGCGGCGGCGAATTTTTATTATCAACCCGATTAGAGGAGCGTAACAGTGGACCCAGCATTATGGATCGCCAAAACCGGATTGGAAGCGCAGCAGACCAAGATGGCCGTCGTGTCCAACAATTTGGCCAACGTCAGTACCACCGGTTTCAAACGCAGTTACGCGGCCTTCCAGGATTTGTTGTATCAAAACGTGCGGCAGGTGGGCGGCCAGACTTCGCAGGACACCCAATTGCCGTCCGGCATGCATATGGGTACCGGTGTACGGGTGGTGGCCACCGAAAAACTGTTCTCGCAAGGCAATATCATGCAGAGCGAAAATCCGCTGCACGTGGCGATCCAGGGCCGCGGTTTTTATCAGGTGCTGCTGCCTGACGGCACCCAGGGCTATTCCCGCGACGGCGCCTTTCAAATGGATTCGCAAGGCCAGTTGGTGACCGCCAGCGGCTATCCGGTGCAACCGGCGATCACCATTCCGGACGGCGCGCAAAGTATCACCATCGGCAATGACGGCACGGTGAGCGTGCGCCTCGCCGGACAGACTTCACCCACTCAGATAGGCAGTCTGCAACTCGCCGACTTCATCAACACCTCCGGCCTGCAACCCATGGGCGAGAATTTATACCTCGAATCCGCCGCCAGCGGTTCGCCGCAGACCGGCACGCCCGGCGTCGGCGGTCTCGGCACCACCATTCAAGGTTCTTTGGAAACTTCCAATGTCAACGTGGTGCAGGAATTGGTGGACATGATCGAAACCCAGCGCGCCTACGAGATGAACTCGAAAGCGGTGGAAGCCAGCGACGGTATGCTGCGCTTCATCATCAACAATACCTAAGTGACGCGGAGCGGCTAGTGTGATGACGGTATTCGGATCGACTCGCAACCCGGCGCGCGGCAATAACCCAGCGTGGTGGTTGCTCGGCATCGCGCTGCTGGCGGGTTGCGCGACGACTCCCCAGCAACACGCCAAATTCGCCCCCACGCCGCCGTTGACGGAAAAGCTGGCGCCGGCCACCGAGGGCGCGATTTTCCAGGCCGGCCGCGAAATCTCCTTGTTTCAAGATACCAAGGCGCGGCGGGTCGGTGACATGATTACCATCGTGCTGGTGGAGCGCACCCAGGCCAGCAAGCAAGCCAGCACCAACAGCAGCAAGGATCAGCAAGTCGAACTGGAAAATCCCACGTTGCTCGGCGCGCCGCTCACTTTCCGCACGCCCGGCATGCTGCCGCTGAATGGACGGGATCTCAATTTGGGTACCAGTATCAACGGCACCCGTTCCTTCACGGGTGAAGGCGACAGCAGCCAGAGCAATCAATTGAACGGCCAGATCACCGTCACCGTCGCCGACGTGTTGCCCAACGGCAATTTGATCGTGCGCGGCGAAAAATCGCTGACCATCAATCAGGGTGACGAGACCATACAATTCGCCGGCATCGTGCGGCCGGCCGACATCGGTCCGGACAACACCGTGCTGTCCACGTTAGTGGCGGACGCCAAGATCAGTTACACCGGTAAAGGTACCCTGGCCGACGCCAATTCGATGGGCTGGCTGGGACGGTTTTTCAACAGCAAGTGGTGGCCGTTTTAACGGCGTCGATTAAGGAAACACACGCAACATGAATCGCCGGATGTCCGATTATTTAGTGCTTGCCCTCTGCGTGTTCATACCGTGGACCGCGGCCAACGCCGAACGTATCAAGGATCTCGCGACGGTCGCCGGCGTGCGTAACAACCAACTGGTGGGTTACGGTTTGGTGGTGGGCCTCGACGGCAGCGGCGACCAGACCAGCCAGGCGCCGTTCACCGTGCAAAGTTTGAAAAGCATGCTCGCGCAATTCGGCATCGCCATACCGCCCGGTGTGAGTCCGCAGCTCAAGAACGTCGCCGCGGTGGCGGTGAACGCGGAATTGCCGCCTTTCGCCAAACCCGGTCAAAGCCTCGACATTACGGTGTCGTCGCTCGCCAACGCCAAGAGCCTGCGCGGCGGCACCTTGCTGATGACGCCGTTGAAAGGCGCCAACGGCGAGATCTACGCGGTCGCGCAAG
>CAKKSB010000051.1 GCA_919903055.1 Gammaproteobacteria bacterium
GTCGATGTATTCGCCGAAGCGTTTAACGGTGCGCCGGTTGCCGTGCTGCTCGGTGATCAGCGGCGTGCCGGTGAACGCGATGCGCGTCGCGTTCGGGAAGGCCTCGAAGAGGTTGTCGCCCAGATCCGAGCTTTGCGTGCGGTGCGCCTCGTCGATCATCAGGAGGATGCGCTCGGACGGATTCACGACGCCGAAGGTCTCTCCGGAAGGCGGCGTGCCGTAACTGACCAAGGCCTCTTTTACGACCGGCGGCAATTCAGCGGCGCGCTCCATGAACTTGTGCACCATCACCATATTGATGTCGGAGGCATCCGTGCCCAGGTGGGCGCGCAACTGCGCCGTGCTGTCGATCACGTTCACCTTGCCACCGATGAGTCGCGCGGTGGCGGCGAGCTGATCTTCCAGATCCACGCGGTCGTTGACCAACAGGATCTTGAAATCCGCGAGGTCGTGGGACGCGCGCAGCATCCGCGCCACGAACACCATGGTCAGCGATTTGCCCGAACCCTGGGTATGCCAGACCACGCCCGAACGCGCCTCCGGCGTCGCGCCGTTACGCAGCCGCTCGATGATGCGGTGGGCGGCACGGTATTGCTGATAGCGGCAGATCACCTTCACCCGCTTGCCTGAATCCGTATCCATAAACACGGTGCAGGTGCGCAATACATCGAGCAATGTCGCGGGCGCGAGCAAACCCTGAATCATGCGTTCCTGTTCGCGCTCCACGCCACGCTTTTCCCCCTCTCCCCCCGGGAGAGGGCTGGGGTGAGGGAGAATAGGTTGAAGAGTGGCAGTGCTTCCAGACCGTGATCCCTCACCCTTGATCGGCTTCGCCCCCCTCGCTGCGCTCTCCCCGGAGGGAGAGGGAAAAGACGTGTCTTTCCAGGCATAGAAATGCTCGTGGCCGGAGGTGATGCTGCCGAACTCCGCCTTTTCGCCACAGGTGCGGATAAGCAGCAGGTTCGAGTGGAACAGGCGCGGCTCGCCTTCGCGCAAACCGGCGGCGGTGGTTTCCGGCCGCGCGTTCCGGTAGCGCAGCAGTTGCTTGAAGGCCTCGTGCATCGGATTGGCCGTGGTGGCATCGCCGATCTTCGCCTCCACCACCACCAGCGGGATGCCGTTCACGAACAGCACAATATCCGGGATGATGCACTGCTTCACGCAGCCCGGCGTGTCTATGCGGAACTGGTTGATGGCGTGAAAGACATTGCGCTCCGGGTGGGCGAAGTCGATGATCTGCACCACCGGGTCGCTCTCGCCGGTGAGCTCGTTGCGGTCCACCTGCGCCTTGAGAAACAAGGACTGCACGGCCTCGTTGGCCTCCAGCAGCGTACGGTTGGGCTGACGCAGAATCTGGTCGCGCAACTCATCGAGCTGGCGGTCAGTCAGCCAAGCAACGCCGTCCGTGGTGCGATTGATAGCGCGCACGGCATCGCGAAACACCTCGGGCAGCAGCCACTCGCGAAAGTGGCTGCGCAGACTCGCCGCCGGATCGGACGGTACGAAACCCTGCCCCTGGTCGATCACCTTCCACCCCAGGTTTGCTAGCTGATCGAGGAAAGGTTTTTCGACGTGGAGGTATTCGGACACGGATCAGCCCTTTGCCACCGGCCCGAGTACCGCGACCCGTTCGGCAACCGCGTGCACAACACGGATGATGGCCGCCACCAGCGCTTCATCCACGTCCAGATCACCCTCGTATTCGGCCAGGTTGCGCTTGCGATGCGCCTGGTCGAGTACCCGCCACTGCGGAGCTTCGAGGGCAAGCGTGTGCGTCAGGGTCTGGAACACCAGGTAGCGGTTCTCGGATCGATAACCGTGCCAACGCAGCGCCGCCAGCGACAACGCGTGCGCCGCGTTGTAAGCCAGATCGAAGCGGCTCTCGAGCCCCAGTGACGCATTCTCCGCATCTTTCAGTCGCACCCGGCCCGAACGGACCAGGCCGTCGAATTCCGCCTGTGCCGGCGGTTCGGCCTTGAGCTGGCCGATGCGGACGAGGTTATCCAGCGGCGAGGAGGTCATCGCCATTCTCTGTCAGCAGGATATAGTCACCGGCCAGCACCTTGGCGAGAAACGGGTTGCCGTTTTTGCGGCGGCGGCGAAACTCCGCGACGGTATACAAGGTCGGGCTGACACGGCGGCCGAGCCGCTGCTCGACCGGTCCCAACACCTCATAAACCTGCTCCAGCGTCAGCCCGTCCGACACGATCAACAGATCGATGTCGCTGCGGGCCGTGTCACTGCGCTTGGCCACCGAGCCGTACACCAGCGCCAGCTGCACTTTGTCCCCGAGCGCAGTCAGTACCGCGCGCAGCAGCTCCGCGGGGCCCAGCGTCTTGACCACGATGCCGCGCAACTCCTCGAAGATCGGCGCCGCCGGATTGGCTTGATAGTGTTTCTGGTTACCGATGCGCGTCACCGTCACCAGCCCGCTCTCCACCAAGCGCCGAACCTCGCGCTGCACCACGCCCGACCCGGCACCGACCAGGCCGATGATCTCGGTGGTGAAGAAACTGCGCTCGGACTGGCCAAACAGCAGCGCCAGCACGCGTTGCTGCGTCGCCGAAAACAGCGCGTCGGCAAGACTCGTCTTCGCTGGAACAGGCTTGCGGCGCGCGGTGGAACGCGGTTTCGGAAGCTTGGCTGACTTATTCATACCCATTTCGGGCATCTTAATGCCCGTTTTGGGTATATTGCAATCCCCTATTGTTTGACCAGCGCCATCCCTGCCGCCGAAAGCCGGTATTTCTGCTTACTGCTGCGCGGCTTGTCCGGGATGGTCATCTCGATAAGGCCAGCCTCGAGAGCAGGCTGGAGATAGGCTTCGGTGAAATAATCTCGATGCGCAAGCCCGAGAGCAGCTTGAAGTTCACCTCGGGTCATCTCCCCCTCCACCGTGCGTAGGAGTTTGTGAATCTGTTCGGTGACTTGCCCGGTGACTTGCCCGGTGACTTGCCCGGTGACTTGCGGGGTCGCTTCCTGAAGCGCCTGCTGGTGGACCGGCAAACGAATCAGAAAGGACGTGCGGTCGTCATCAGTCTCGAATTCAGGCGCGGGAGAGCCATTCTCTTCCATAACCTTCAAGATTTTGGGAATGCCGGTAGAACGGCCCTCAGTGAGATCCAATTCCTTAAGGAATTCTCCGATGCGGCGATTGCGGTAGCGGCGGCTGACCGCTTTGCCGACCCGCAGTTCTTCCATCCGAATGGAACGATCCGGCCCGGGAAAGCTCAAGACCACCAGGTCTTCCAGGGTGATCCGTACTTCGATGGACTCCCGCACTTCGTAGGAACGGTGATACACGGCATTGACCACGGCCTCTTCAATGGCCGCGTAGGGAAAGTTCCAGAAACGCTCGGCCTCGGCCCGGTCCGGGTGTTTGACGACCGTCTCTTTAAGGTAGTTGCGTTGAATGAAGTCGAGCGCCTCACGGGTCATGCGCGCCAGCGGACCCTGGAAGATTTTCTCATCGAAACGATCACCGCCGGGGCCTTCCGGGAACCACACTACATCGATCTGGGTAGCGGGAAAGAACCGGTGAGGCGCTTCGTTGAAGAACAGCAAACCGACATTCTTCGGGAACGCCGCTTCCGCCGGACCTCCCACGATATTCATTTGCCGTCCGAGTGCTTCCATCGAAAGATTGCGGGCATCCTCCACCAGATCGCTGCCCACCTCGCGCAGAAAGTCCTCTATCAAGCGGGGCGAAAGATCGTCCAGCGATGCGGATTGATTGTATCGGTCATCGAAGGGAACCGTTGTCGCCAGACTGAGCAACTCGCGCTCATCATCGCCTCTGGCCCTGACCGTACTCGATTGCTTTCGAATGTAGTAAGCCCATTCCCTGGCGTCTTTCGCGAGGCTGACCTTGGCCCGGTAAGGCCGGGTCTCGCCACCCGGCACCCAAAGGATCAGAACCGACTTCCCTTCCACTACATAGGAAGCTGAAAGCGGGTGATAGTTGGGCTGCAAGGCATGATGGCCCAGGTTCAGAAGCTCTTTCTGAATCGCATCGATGCTGTCGGGATCGATTCCTTTGGGCGGCAAGACCGGGCGACCGTTCCTTTCCTCCATCCCGATAATGATGTAACCGCCGCCGAGGTTATGGAAATCATTGGCAAAGGCGCATAGGGAGTGCAGCACACTCTCGGGATTCCAGCCCATCTTGTACTCGATGCGCTCGCCTTCCACCGTGCGCTGGCGGAGGAGATCGGCGAGGTTGATGGGGAGCTTGGTGTTCACGGGTTGCCCCCATAGCCCACGTTAGTGCAAGAAGCCCAGAGATATAGATTATCCTCAGGCAGAGCGTTGAGAGATGCGAGTACAAGTATCCGTGAAGTAACGCGCTCGGGTTGCATTACCTCCGATTCCCTGCAACCTGCATCATCAATCATTTGCGGCTTTATGTAATTCATTGAATATTTGATCTGCACCCCATGCTTGAGCAGCGGTGAATGCAATCCTTCTTTTTACATCACTGCTTAGCGTTACCCCAGGTTTATATCCAAGATCATGCTCTGCTTCGCCCCAAGCGTGTTGAAATAGCGTTTTGATTTGAAGCTCGAAGAACTTGGGTATTTTGTTCACATCACTTCGGTCATCAATCAAATCGTCTGGAATTAACAAAATAAAGTGTTTGCCAAAGTATCCAAATTCACTATCCGAGTTTGGACCAATGTTCTTTGATTCGATTTTTCTGTAGTAGCTCTCGATTTCCTTTTTCACCGCATCGACGTCGTCCAAATAGAACGTCACAATCCTCACTCCAATCTGGTCCTGTATTTGATTGAATGGATCAGAGTATTTTTTAACTCCATTCACTTCTTTATCTGCCTTGCTAACGAAGCTATCAATTCCTTTTGGTCGCGCCGACACGCGATCGATCCTAGGCACGCCTTTAAGATTCTCTCTAACGTGCCCTTCAAGAGCGCTCGCAAGCGATACGAGATAGTTGTCGTATCTTTCCTTGTATTCTTCGCGAATTGACATTATTTACTTTTTTTCAGCTTTTCGTTGATTACTCTGCCGCTGGTTTGAAAGGTTCGCACCCTTGAATTCTCAGCCCCCTGCTCTTTGAAGCATTTATCAAACTTATCCACCGGTGCGGTTAATATAGCGCCGTTATCAATTTCAAGGGTTTTGTAAGAAATATGTTTGGTGAACTCATCTATATCAAACTGAAATTTATCGCCAGCCAGACGCATTGATTTCAGCTGTTTATTGATCACCGCTTTCGCATTATCGGATAAATGGAATTGATTGTAGAACTCGGCAATCGAAGTATTTTTACCGCCCATATTTCTAGCCAGAATAGCGGATGACGTTAATTCGTGCTTAACGCCTAAATCGTCTGTATTTGTAATTGCATCTTTTAGTGCGATTGCCAAGCGTTTTGTTCCTGCCTTGGAGGTGGTTTTGAAGTCAGATAATAGAAATTCTCTTATCCAGTAGTTTGCAACATCTTTGATGCCATGGTTTGTTTGTTTATCAACCGCATCACCCAACCAAAAATCCGCGGCCGTGGAAGCCCCTTTATACACGGCGGATTTATAGGCATTCGCATTTTTGAGAAATACCTGCTCAACAAATTCGACCTTCAATGTCTTTGAGTTTTGCTCAGCCATTATACCTTGGTCAGCAGGGAACCTAGATATCATGATCTTATGCGTTTTTTCCTCTTGCGCCACTATCAAAAATAACAATCCCATGCCTGACTTACCCGTGGTTACGCTTTGAAGGCGTTCGGCGATTTTTCTGCCTGCGGTAATGCCAGACGAATTGATTAGTGCGATTATTTCATTTCGACATGCATTGTTCTGGGCGCCATTCGCATCAGGCGTGAAACATATCGGAATATTGCATTCCTTATCAGATTTATCGAATATATCTTTTAGCATCTCATAGAGTCGTCCTTTATGGGGGATTGTAGCTCCACCGATTTCTGGTTGTTGTTCTTCATGCTTGGACGGGTAAGAAAGATAGCTATATATTTTTTGGATCTTCATAGCCGCTAACTCCTAGATCGTATTTTCTTGTCCATGTATTCTTACACATACCTTCCCCGTCAAGAGGTCACACATGAGGCTGTGCTTTTGTTGGCGGAGTTTGGTTAGTTTCGTCTGTTCGTTTTGGATAAGTTCATCGTATGCATCAAATCGTTCAGCAATACGGTTTTGTTCCTCTGATTTTGGAAGCAGCATTGGCATAACGCCCAACTTCTCTTGCGTGAGGTGCGCAATGCTTGATTGCGACGTGAACTCTCGGAAGTAGCCACTTTCTCTTGCATATCTCATAAACCGAAGCATGAATGCAGGTAAAGCGCGCTCTGATTTCGGCCTGAGTCTGTGGATGGCTTTTTGATAGTAACAACCCCCGATTTCTCCCCGCCACATCGCTGTCCGCCCCACATCTCCACCTTCGCAAACCAACAAATCGCCGCGTTCAAGTGAAAATTTTTGCCGCTCGGTGGGAGTGAAGTCCATCTCTTCTATCGCCATACAATCAACGAAGTCCCACTGGACTGCACGATTCCCCAAATAAGGAGCGGTACATTTTCCCGTCTTGGCGAGCTTATTCAGCATCTTTCCGAGCTGAATCTCAAAAGCATCAGCAATGGAGACAACCTCCCACTCCTTCGGAATCCACCCCAGCGGGGATTCTTTGTAGAGGTCGGGGGCTTGGTCGCGGGTGGGGCGGAGGTGGCCGTCGGAGGTGACGCCGCGGGTGAACAGGTCGTGCATCAGCCCCGCCTTGATCTCCTGATGCTTTGCAAGCAGCGCCTCGGTCTGCTCTATTGCTTCGTCCAGTGTCGAGAGGATTTCAGCGATGCGGCGCTGCTCGGCTTCCTGCTTTGGAACTTCGACATGATAGCGCTGTAGCTCGCCACGCGTGATGTGCTTCATCGTCGAGCCTTGTGAACCTGACGAGATGTTCTCCATGTTCTGCTCAAGAACATACTTGAGAAATGCTTTATCTGTTCCGTTTTTGGGTACGACCTTGAACAAGTGCTGATTGAGCACACCGTCACCATTTCTCCAGATGACAGCTTTCAGTGTCGCGCTCCACGAAAAGATGAGATCACCAGTCGTTACGGCGTTCTGCGGAGCTAGGGGGCCTTTGTAAAAATCCGTAGGCGCAGACGGATTATTGATTTGCTCTATCCTGATGATGGGAAGCCCTTCTTCACCCCAATGGCTAGGATTAAAGGCCGCGCCGTTGTGATAGTCCGCCAGCGATAAAAGGCTCCTTCGTTTCCAAGCTGGCGATAAGGCGGACTCACTCATACCCCAACTCCACCAAAAACCGCATCAGCTTCGCCGCCGCCTCATCGCGCTTCTCCTCGATTTGTTTCGCCGTGACGGCGTACTTGCCGTGCAGATTTTCCAGTGCGGCGATGCAGGCGCGCTGGTCGGCGCGCAGGTAGCCTGCGTAGGTCTGCACCAGCAGGCGGTGCAGGCGTTCCAGGATCACGCCTTTGGCCTCTTCGATGCTGATCTTGGCGCGGGCGGCTGCCACCAGCTCTTCCTGTTTTTTCTCGGTGGCGCGCAGTCCGGCCTTGAGCTGTTTGGCTTCGTCTTCCAGCGCCTTGTGGCGAGCGAGGCGTCTTTCGATCTCGTCGGCCTCGTGCAGGTACGCGGTCAGTTCCTCCTTGTCGCCTTCCTTCTTGGCGAGTTTGGCGCTGGCCTTGAGTTCTTTCAGTTTGGCCTTGAGAGTTTTGACTTCATCGCCGGGCAGCACGCCGACAATTGCTCCTGCATAGTCGGCACTTCCGCCATCCATGGCGGTCGCCTTGTCGTCGCTGTCTTCATAGTCCTCTTCATCGGCGGCGGCGAAGAGCGCG
>CAKKSB010000052.1 GCA_919903055.1 Gammaproteobacteria bacterium
ATAGGTGAGGGCGACATGATTACCGTGGAACTGCATCTTCTTCTGCGCGCCGCGGCGCTCTTCGCAGAGACCGATCACCGCGCCCAAATGGGCTTGCGGCACCAGAATATGCGTACTGATGATCGGCTCGCGCATCTCGGCGATCTCGCCGGTGGGCGGCAGCTTGGCCGGGTTGTCCACGTGCAGCGTCTCGCCCTGCCGGGTGAGCACTTCGTAAATGACGGTCGGCGCGGTGATGATCAGGTCAAGATCGTATTCCCGTTCGAGGCGCTCCTGCACGATTTCCATGTGCAGCATGCCGAGAAAACCGCAGCGAAAGCCGAAGCCCAGCGCCTGCGAGGATTCGGGTTCGTAAAACAAGGATGAATCGTTGAGCCGAAGCTTGGCGAGCGCTTCGCGCAATTCCTCGTACTGCTCCGCCGTCACGGGAAACAAACCGGCGAAGACCTGCGGCTGGACTTTTTTGAAGCCGCCCAAGACCTCGGCCGCGGGCCACTGAGTGTGGGTGAGAGTATCGCCCACCGGCGCGCCGTCCACTTCTTTGATGCCGGCGATGACGTAACCCACTTCGCCCGCCTTGAGCGAGGTTTGGTCTTTCTGCTTGGGTGTGAAGATGCCCACCCGATCCACATGATGATTGCGGCCGGTGGACATCACGGTGATGCGGTCCTTGGCCGACAGCGTGCCCTGCATCACCCGCACCAGCGACACCACGCCGAGATAATTATCGAACCACGAGTCGATGATCAGCGCCTGCAACGGCGCGTCATCGTCGCCGGTGGGCGGCGGGATGCGTTTGACCAGTTCATCCAATAACTCGCGCACGCCGAGACCGGTCTTGGCGCTCACCGAGACCGCATCTTCCGCTTCGATGCCGATGATCTCCTCGATCTCGCTTATCACCCGCAGCGGGTCGGAGGTGGGCAGGTCGATCTTGTTCAACACCGGCACGACTTCGAGTCCCTGCTCAAGGGCGGTGTAGCAATTGGCGACGGTCTGGGCTTCGACACCTTGAGTAGCATCCACCACCAATAGCGCGCCTTCGCAAGCGGCCAGCGACCGCGACACCTCGTAAGAGAAATCGACGTGGCCGGGCGTGTCGATGAAGTTCAGCAGATAACTTTGGCCGTCCTGCGCCTTGAACTGCAAGGAGACGCATTGCGCCTTGATGGTGATGCCGCGTTCCCGTTCCAAATCCATGGAGTCCAGCACTTGGCTGTCCATTTCCCGATCGGTCAAACCGCCGCAGAGCTGGATGAACCGGTCGGCCAGGGTGGATTTGCCGTGATCGATATGGGCAATGATGGAAAAATTACGAATGTGCTTCATAGCTTAGAAACCGAAAAAATCCGGATACCCTTCCGCCCAAAGGCGGCAAGTGTACCGGATTTTCCCGGTTCTCAGAATCTCCGAGAGAAATAGGGGCTGGCGGCCGACGTCAATCAGCCTTGTCGGTGAGCTTGAGCGCGAGGAACAATGGGCTGTTACCGCGCCGTACCAGCATGGGCACGGGCTTACCCACCGGCAGGTCCTTCACCAGCTGCGCGAAGTGGCTGACGTTTTTCACATCGACATTGTTGATCATCAAAATAATGTCGCCGCGCCGCACCCCGGCCGTGCGCGCCGGACCATTCTTGACATCCTCGACGAACACACCGGACTTCTTCCCTTCCAGGCTTTGCTTCTGTTCCTCGCTCAAATCGGTCACCAGAGTACCGATGCGGTCGTTGGCTTTTTTACCCTGCGGGGTGTCTTCCGCCAGTTTGATGTCCTCATCGGGCGGCAATTCGCCGATCTTGACCTTGAGGGTCCGCGGCTTGCCGTCGCGCAGCAACTTCACCGTGACCTCGTCGCCGACATGGGCGCGGCCGACGATATGCGGCAGGGAGGCCGAATCGCTGATGGGGCGGTTGTTGAACTCCAGCACCACGTCGCCGACCTGGATGCCGGCCTTCTGCGCCGGGCTGTTGGGCAACACCTGCGCCACCAGCGCCCCGCCCGGACGGTCCATGCCGAAGGATTCGGCCAGCTCGCGGGTCACGTCTTGAATCAAAATGCCCAGCCAACCGCGGCTGACGCTGCCCTTGGTCTTGAGCTGATCCACCACATCCATGGCGAGGTCGATGGGAATCGCGAACGAGAGGCCCATGAAGCCGCCGGTGCGGCTATAGATTTGGGCGTTGACGCCCACCACCTCGCCGTCGAGATTGAACAGCGGTCCGCCGGAATTGCCGGGGTTGATCGCCACGTCGGTCTGAATGAACGGCACGTAATTTTCGTTGGGCAGGCTGCGGCCCAACGCGCTGACGATGCCGGCGGTGACGGTGTGATCGAAGTCGAAGGGCGAACCGATGGCCAGCACCCATTCGCCGACCTTGATATCGGAAGACTTGCCGACCCGCACCACCGGCAGGTTCTTCGCGTCGATCTTCAACAAGGCCACGTCGCTGCGCGGATCGCTGCCCACCACCTCGGCGACATACTCCTGGCGAGTACTCAGCCGCACCACGATTTCCTTGGCGTCCTTGATGACATGATTATTGGTCAGGATATACCCGTCGGGCGAGATGACGAATCCCGATCCCAGCGACTGGGTATCAAAATCTTCGGTTCCGCCGCCGCCTTCGCCGCGGTCACCGAAAAAGCGCCGGAAGAAATCATCGAAGGGCGTGCCTTCCGGCATCTGCGGCATTTCGCCGTGCGGAAAACCGGGCCGGGCCTGCTGCTTGACGGTTTGGGTGGTGCTGATATTCACCACGGCGGGGCTGGCTTTTTCGACGATGCCGGTGAACTCGGGCAAACCGGCCTGGGCCAGCACCACATCGACCGGGCCGGCCGTCATCAGAAAAACACCGAACAACATGCCGACTATTACGCGACTCTGCTTCCATTTCAACATAGGACCATGATTCCCCTGTTCAATCGGATAAAACCACCACGGAAAAACCGTCACGGCGACCCCGGACGTCTTTCCCCTCTTGCATGGCGCACTACCCGCCTTGCATAAAATAACCGGTTAAGAATACAACTCGGCCCGCGGATCGCGGGCGCTGCGGCGGGTCATCGGCCGCCTTGAATCTGGAATGAAATCGATTTGCCGATCATTTGCACCGTCGCGAGCGGCACTTCACCGACCACCGTCAATTGCCGGTTATTGAGCACCGCGCCGAAGGCGCTCACCGCGCCCATGTGCGAAACCCCTTCGAAAGGCTCTTCCTTGCCGACCGGCTCCACGAACACCGACACCGTGGCCATGCCGTCGGATAACACGCCATGTTCAACGATTATTCCTGGATCGGTACGATGCACGTAACGCTCGGCAAGGACGAAACCACTCGGCGCCTGGCCGATATTCCAGGAAAGATTGGCGTTGGCTTGCGCTTGCGTCTGAGGCGCCGCGGCTTTCATTTGTCTACGCATCTCTTCGGTAACCACCACCGACGCCGCCATGGCGGGCGACACTTTATGCACGAGTTTAAGCCAGGTGAACATCACTTGCTCGACGGCGTTGCCTGCTTCGTCCACCAAATCAGACTGCAGGAGCAAGCCGGTGTCTTCATCCACCCAAATGCGATAACCGTAGCGGAAGGTGTCGCGCGGTTCGATCACCACCATGCGCGCCAGCCGTCCGGCGATACGATCCGAATCACCCAACGAAAAACGGTAGTACTTTTCCAGCTTGACGACGTTCTCGAGAAATTTCGGAGAAAAATGCTTGCCCAACCCGGACCGGTTGAGCATGACCTGCTTCTGCTCCGGCAAAATACACACCACTCCGTCGCTGTCGCGGATGATCTCACGCTGACGGCCGTTCAAAGCGACCAGACGTTCGCGCTCGTTATTACCGTCCGCGACATGGATGATACGCATCGCCACCAGTTGATCGTCACGCCGGTAAACGAAGGTGCCTTCGTAACTGCGGCTGACGGACGCCGAGACCACCCGGTTCAACCAGCCTTTGGCGTCCAGTTCGGGACCGGCGGCATACGCCGCGCCGACCGTCATCGACAACAGCAAGAACAATAAAGATCGACTTAACAACGGGGATAGAGAATTATCGAAAAGCCGTCGCACCCTCGCCATGAAATCGCCTTGATTGTTTTTAACCATCTTTCGAAACGGGCGCGCATACCCAGCTACCTTCAATACTGGACCGGCCATGCCCGCTATCCACCCCATCTCATTCATGCTTCACCGTCTTCAGCGGCCATCCGCACCAAAAATAGGGGCGTCTTCGGGACGCTGATAACCCACGATGCGCACTTGCGGCATCACGCCGCGCTGCATACCCGCCACCGCCGAATATTGACCATGGCTTAATAAATAATCATTCAATCTGGACGCCACCGCCGGCTCTTGCACGTCCCATTCCCGTCCTCGCACCTTGCCAACCGGATGCGGCGGTTGCGTAGCAGCAACCGGCGAGGCAACCAGCGGCGCGTTAGACGCCAGTTGGGGCAAGGCCGTCGCCGCGGGCTGCTGGGTACCCATTCCGCCGAAACCCAGATAGGCCACCGCGGCCACCGAAGCGGCCAAAGCGAAACCGATGGCGGGATTGGTATAGGAGTTGGGCAGCGAACGGGACGACGGTGCGCAAATCAGCGGGGGTTCGGAATCGAGAGCCTGGGAGACCCGGGCGGCAAAATCGGCGGAGAGCTTGTCGGGGAGTTTGTTCTTCAGCACGTCGCTGATCAAATGGTAATGGCCCCAACACGATCCGGCTTGCGAATCGCTGCGCAGACTATCCATCACGCGTTTGGATTCCTCCTTGGATAACTCACCGTCTACCAACGCCGAAACTTGCTCGTCGAGATGGTCTGCCATGCGTCTTCCCCACTCTTTAAAATTAAGTATCTTCAACCTAACGGATCAGGATAGCAAAGGCTTAAGCTTATTATGGATTGCCTCGCGCGCCCGGAAAATCCGCGACCTTACCGTACCTATCGGACAAGCCATCGCTTCGGCGATTTCCTCGTAACTCAAACCTTCCAGCTCCCGCAAGGTGATGGCGGTGCGTAAATCCTCTGGCAACTGTTCTATCGCCTCGAATACGGTCTTTTCGATCTCATCCTTCAACAGCAAACGTTCCGGGGTGGCGTTGTCCCGCAAGTCGGATGCCGACTCGAATTGCTCGGCATCCTGAATATCGACATCGATATCCGTCGGCCGGCGCCCTTGCGCAACCAAATAATTTTTGGCCGTGTTGATCGCGATGCGGTACAGCCAGGTATAAAAGGCGCTGTCCCCTCGAAATTTGGGGAGGGCGCGATACGCCTTGATGAAGGTGTCCTGCGCCACGTCCCACACCTCGGACTGATCACGGATATAACGCGAGATGAGTTTGACAATCTTGTGCTGATATTTAGTTACCAGTATGTCGAATGCCTTTTTATCACCTCGCTGAACGCGCTCAACAAGAAGTTGGTCAACGTTTTGCTCGCCCATTCGGGCCTTCCCCTTCGTGCTGAGGAGTAAATCCCTTTACTCATTCCCCTAGACAGTGCCGGTTTACATTAGTTCGCTGGACGCGGCAGGTTCCGGAGGCTATGCTCCCGATCCCAGAGGCTAATGTCCGGCCTCAAACAATAATGCGTCCATTATGACTTTAAAATCCCCCTGAGCCAACACGCTTTTTTATGGAACAACCTTACTTCGACGTAGTACTGATCGGCGGCGGCGCCGCGGGACTCAGCCTCGCCTTGCGGCTGGCGCCTCACGCGCGTATCGCGCTGGTCACCAAAGGCCCCTTGCCGGAAGGCGCGACCCTGTACGCGCAAGGCGGCATCTCCGCGGTGTGGGATCAAAACGATTCCATCGCCTCGCACATCGCCGACACCCTCAACACCGGTGCGGGCTTGTGCGATGAAGCGGTGGTACGGTTCACCGTGGAGCGCGGCCACGACGCCATCCAATGGCTGATCGACCAAGGCGTGCCCTTCACTCGCGAAACCCGTCCCGACGGCACGCTGGACTATCACCTCACCCGCGAGGGCGGCCACAGCCACCGCCGCGTATTACACGTGGCCGACGCCACCGGCCGCGCCATCGAGATGACCCTGGAACAGCAGGCGCGCCGCCATCCCAACATCGAACTGTACGAGCATCACATTGCCATCGACCTGATCTTCGGCAAGAAGCTCGGGCTGGCGGACAATCGTTGCCACGGCGCTTATTTATTCGACCGCACTCACAATCACGTGAAAGCCTTGCGCGCCAAGTTCGTCGTGCTGGCCACCGGCGGTGCCGGCAAGGTGTATCTCTATTCCAGCAACCCGGATATTTCGACCGGCGACGGCATTGCCATGGCCTGGCGCGCCGGGTGCCGGGTCGCCAATTTAGAATTCATCCAATTTCATCCCACCTGTTTGTATCACCCCCAGGCCAAGTCCTTCCTCATCACCGAGGCCATCCGCGGCGAAGGCGGGCGTTTACTGCTGCCAGACGGCACGTCGTTTCTGGAGAAGTTCGACCCGCGCGCCGAGCTGGCGCCGCGCGACATCGTCGCCCGCGCCATCGACTATGAAATGAAGCGGCTGGGCGCCGAGTGCGTCTATCTGGATATCAGCCACAAACCGGCAGACTTCATCAAAAGCCACTTCCCCGCCATTTATGCCCGCTGCCTGGAATTCGGTTTCGACATCACCAAGGAGCCCATCCCGGTAGTGCCCGCCGCCCACTACACCTGCGGCGGCGTGATGACCGATTTGCACGGCCGCACCGATTTGGAAGGCTTATACGCCGTGGGCGAGACCGCTCACACCGGTCTGCACGGCGCCAATCGCATGGCCAGCAACTCGCTGCTGGAATGCCTGGTGTTCGGCCAGGCCGCGGCCGACGACATCCACGCCAAACTGGCCGCGACGCCCCCCCCGCCGCCGGTGCCGGAGTGGGACGAAAGCCGGGTCACCGATTCCGACGAGGAAGTGGTGGTGGCGCACAACTGGGACGAGCTGCGGCGTTTCATGTGGGACTACGTCGGTATCGTCCGCACCGACAAGCGCCTGCAACGCGCCAAACACCGCGCGGATTTGTTGCTGCAGGAAATCGCCGAATACTACGGCAATTTCCGCGTCACCAACGATCTCATCGAATTGCGCAACCTCGCCCTGGTGGCGGAACTCATCATCCGCTGCGCGACCTTGCGCAAAGAAAGCCGCGGCCTGCATTACACCTTGGATTATCCCGAACTCGACACCAGCCAACCGCCGCGCTACACCATACTCACGCCGCCTTCATTCGCGGAACGGAGTGGGTCCGCCGCAGGCTCGCCGAATTAATTTTAAAACGTCGCGTCGCCACGACGCCGATTATCAGCTCGCCTGCCGATTCGGCGGTTAATTCAGGCGCCGGCATTCACACACGAAGTGAAATTTCATCGTCAACCGCTACACCAGCTCGGCATGCAGACGTAAACCCACCCGCAAGCGGCGATGCAGTTCCGCGTCCACGCCGTCGGCGGGCAGCAACACCGCGTGACGTCCACCGCCCTCGGCCGCGAAGCGCAAGATCACCAAGGCGGGATGAACATAACTGGCGCGACGCAAACGCGCCGTGAAGGATTGCCCATCCACGCGGGCGAGTTCCCATTCACCGTCCGCCTTCCATAACAAACCGCGTACCGCATTGGACGCGGACGGCATCACGTGCCCGCGCCAGATCAACACGCCTTGCACCAGCACCGCGCCCGCCAAGGCGAGCTTCACCCACCACGGCCAAGCCAGCGGCGGCAATACCGCCAGCGCGAGCAGATGCACGCCGCAGACGGTCCAGGCCAAGGCCGGGGAAAAGCGCCGCTCAAGCCGGAGGGGCAGCGCGTAGGCGGGTGACGACATGGGCGAGCGCGGGATCGGCGGGCAACCTGCGACCCATGGCGTATTCGAGGAGTAATTGGTCGGGATAGGTCAGCAACAATTCGAAAGAGTGCTGTTCCGCCGCCGTGAGGCCGTCGTAGTGCTCATCGAGAAAATCCTGCAACAGCAAATCCAGCTCCAGCATGCCGCGCCGGCATTGCCACGCCAAGCGCGCGCGCCGGGGATCGACGGAAGTAGCGGCGGTCTCGCTCATATCATGTGTTTGAGCATCAGCTCTTTGATCTCGCCGATGGCCTTGGTGGGATTGAGGCCCTTGGGACAGACCTCGACGCAATTCATGATGGTGTGGCAACGGAACAAACGATAGGGCCCTTCCAAATCGCTCAAGCGTTCGGCGGTGGCCTGGTCGCGGCTGTCCGCCAAAAAGCGGTAGGCCTGCAACAGCGCGGCGGGGCCGCGGAATTTATCCGGGTTCCACCAGAACGACGGACAGGCGGTGGAACAACAGGCGCAGAGAATACATTCGTACAGGCCGTCCAGCTTGTCGCGCTCGGCCGGGCTTTGCCGGTACTCGACTTCGGTCTCGGGCTCGTGCACCGTGAGCCACGGTTTGACGGAGCGGTACTGATGATAGAACTGGCTCAAGTCCACCACCAGATCGCGGATCACCGGCATGCCGGGCAACGGCCGGACCTCCACCGGCTCCTTCAATCCCGCCAGCGGCGTGATACATGCCAGGCCGTTGCGGCCGTTGATGTTCATACCGTCGGAACCGCACACCCCTTCGCCGCAGGAGTGGCGGAAACTCAAGGTTTCGTCTGCCTGTTTGAGTATGAGCAGCCCTTCGAGCAGCATCATGCCCGGCGCGACCTCGAGCTCGAAAGGCTGCATGCGCGGCTCGCGATCGGTCTCGGGATTGTAACGATAGATCGAAAAACGCATGTCTATCTCCACTGTGATTTAACTATATCCCCTCGCCCTCTCCCTGACCCTCTCCCGCGAGGGGAGAGGGGACGCCTAATATAGGCCTCTTCAACTACAGCCTCTTCAAGGCGGGGCTAATGAATAATCATGGCACGTGAAATCCCACTTAACTCACGCCCATTACTTTCCTCTCAATACACCCGCGCCTTGGGCGGGAACGGCTCCACGGTTAACGGCTGCAGGCGCACCGGTTTGTAATCGAGGCGGCCGCCTTCCTTGAAATACAGCGAGTGCTTCAGCCAGTTCACGTCATCGCGCGCCGGATAATCAATGCGGGAATGGGCGCCGCGGCTTTCGTGACGGGCCAGCGCCGCGCTCACGGTGGCCAAGCCGGCGTCCACCAGATTTTCCAGTTCGAAGGCCTCGATGCGCGCGGTATTGAACACTTTGCTGTGATCCTGCAAACGGGCGTCCGGCAGCCGCCGTTCGATCTGCCGGACTTTTTCCAAACCCTCGCGCAACACGTCTTCGGTGCGGAACACACCGCAGTAGTGTTCCATGGCGCGCTGCAAATCGTTGCGCAATTGCGCCACCGATTCACCGTCGCCCTTTTGATCCCAGCGCGCCAAACGCGCCAGCGCCCGCTCGACCGCCGAGTCACTCACCGGTCGGTGATAGCGCTGCTCGCCCAGATATTCGATGATGCGATTGCCCGCCGCGCGGCCGAACACCACGATATCCAACAGCGAATTGCCGCCGAGGCGATTGGCGCCATGTACCGACACGCAGGCGCACTCGCCCACCGCGTACAGTCCCGGCACCACGTCCTCGGCGCCGTTGACACCCGTCACCACTTCGCCGTAACGATTGGTGGGGATGCCGCCCATGGTGTAATGCGCGTTGGGGAATACGGGTATGTCCTGCTTCGACGGATCGATATGCAAAAAGGTCTTCACCATGTCGCGGATGCCGGGCAGGCGCTTGTTGATCACCTCGTCGCCGAGGTGGTCGACTTTCAGCAAAATATAATCGCCTTCCGGTCCGCAGCCGCGGCCCTCGCGCACCTCGGTGGCGATGGCGCGGCTCACCACGTCGCGGCTGGCGAGGTCCTTGGCCTTGGGCGCGTAGCGCTCCATGAAACGCTCGCCGTCTTTGTTGAGCAGATAACCGCCCTCGCCGCGCACCGCCTCGCTGATCAGCATGCCCTTGCCGGCGATGCCGGTGGGATGGAACTGGAAGAACTCCATGTCCTCGAGCGGAATACCGGCGCGCAGCACCATGCCCATGCCGTCGCCGGTGTTGATGCGCGCATTGGTGTTGTTGCGGAACAGCCGGCCCACGCCGCCGGTCGCTATCAAGGTGGTCTTTGCTTCGATCACCAGCGGTTCGCCGGTTTCGATCTCCAGCACCACCGCGCCGAGAATGTAACCTTCATCGTCCTTGATGAGATCGATGGCGTAATACTCGTCGAAGAAATGGGTCTTGGCGCGGATATTCTGCTGATACAGCGAATGCAGGATGGCGTGGCCGGTGCGATCGGCCGCCGCGCAGGTGCGCGCCGCCTGTTCGCCGCCGAAGTTCTGGCTCTGCCCGCCGAAGGCGCGCTGATAAATCTTGCCGTTGTCTAATCGCGAAAACGGCACGCCCGCATGTTCTAATTCCACCACCAGCCGCGACGCGGCGCGGCACATGTATTCGATGGCGTCCTGGTCACCGAGGTAATCGCTGCCCTTCACCGTGTCGTACATATGCCAGTGCCAGTTGTCCGGTCCGATATTGCCCAGCGCGGCGTTGATACCGCCCTGCGCCGCCACGGTATGCGAACGGGTGGGGAACACTTTCGACACCACCGCCACGGTGGCCTCGGCCTGCGACAATTGCAGCGCGGCGCGCAAACCGCCGCCGCCCGCGCCGATCACCAGGGTATCGAAGCGCCGCCGCGGCACCGCGCTCTTGATTTCCATTACCAGATCCCCGCTATCACTTGCAGCACCCACACCCCCATGACCACCAGTCCGCCGGCCACCAGCGCCAGCAATACGAAACGCAAGGCGTAGGCGTGAACGTAATCCATCACCACATCGCGCACCCCCACCCAGGCGTGGACCAGCAACATGCCGAAAAACAGCAAAGTCGCCACGCTCACCGCCGGGGCGGCGACCAAGGCTTTCCATTGCGGATAATTTTGCGGAGGCCAAACGCTCAGGCAAAAAATCGCGCCGGCCAAATACACCGCCATGTAGACGGCGCTCAAGCGTTGAATCAGCCAAGCCTTCAAACCATGGGAACGCGAGATCACGAGAAGAGGATGCCTCCCAGCACGAGCAAGGCGATTGCGCTGGCGATGTTGACCAGCCAGGCACTGCGCCGCGACGAGTCGCGATCCACCCCCACGCCGAGATCGATGAGCAGAAAACGCAGACCGGCTAACACATGATGAGCCAGGGCCCACAACACCAGCAGCGCCAGCAATTTCATCGCCCCGCCGTCGAGCAAGGCCCGCGCTTGCACGTAGCCGTCCTCGTCACGCAACGACAGGCTGAGAAGTAAAATCACCAAGGGAATGGCCAAAAACAGCAGTAGGCCGGAGATACGGTGGGCAATCGACACCAGCGCGTTGACGGGCAGGTGTATACGCCTCAGATCGAGGAAAACCGGTCGGTCGTTTTTGTTAGGCATACAAATCGTGGTGTAGCCATCTCCTGCCGTTGATCTAGTATTATGCTCCACGTACCCGATTGCAATGGCCAGGATGAATTTTCTTATGAGTGAAATACCGACCTACACCATGCCGCCGGAATGGTGCGCGTTCATGACGGCGCTGGGCGCGCTGATCAGCGCGGACCGCGTCCAACATTTCGGCAACCCCACGCAGGAAATCCAAATCGCGACCTCCGGCGAGATCATCGCCGACCTCTCTCACTTTGCGCTGGTCTCCGCGCAGGGCGACGACGCGGAAAAATTTTTACAGGGCCAGTTCACCAGCGATATCCGCGAAGTCAGCAACGGCTTCAGCCAACTCAGCGCCTATTGCAGCCCGAAAGGCCGGGCGCTGGCGGTCACCCGCTTTTTCCGCCGCGACGAGCGTTATTACTTCAACTTGCCCGCAAGCTTGTTGGAATCCACTCTCAGCCGCTTGCGCAAATACATCATGATGAGCAAAGTCACCCTCGAAGCGGTTAACGGTTGGGCACATATCGGTTATGCCGATCCGCGCGGCGGCGGACATCTGCGTGACGCGCTGAACACCGACCTGCCCGCGGCGGTGAACGGCGTGATTCACAGCGCCGGCATCACGGTGATCCGCGTGGCCGGCGGTCCTGCGCGCTTCGAATTGTGCGGCGAATTCGCCCTACTCCAATCGCTCTGGCGGAAACTCCACGTCCATACCGCACCGGTGGGCGCCGGACCGTGGGAGTATCTCGACATTCAAGCCGGGCTACCCTGCGTCTATCCCGAGACCAGCGACGCCTTCGTGCCGCAGATGCTCAACCTCGATTTGCTCGACGGCATCAGCTTCAAAAAAGGTTGTTACACCGGCCAGGAGGTGGTGGCCCGCATGCATTATCTCGGCAAACTCAAACGCCGGATGTTTCGACTGCATTGCGAGCGCGACACACCGCCCCCGCCAGCCACCCCGCTTTTCCACTCCGCGCTGCGCGGCGACGAAAGCGCGGGCGGCGTGGTGCGCGCCCAAACGTCGCCCGACGGCGGCAGCGAACTGCTGGCGGTGTTGCACCTCGATGCCGGCGCCGAGGGTGAATTGCGGCTGGGCGGCCATGACGGTCCACTTTGCCGCCGCTTACCGCTGCCTTATGCGCTCGATACCGGCGGCGATTAATTAGAACCCATCTCAAAAATTGAAATATAAACCTCCGGTCAAGTTAGAGCGCGTGAGGCATGGCCCCCGCGGGCGACCAAAGGGGAGCGCTGCGCCACTTCCTTTAAAACCCCATCGCCAAGGTCCCCGCAACAAGCTGCGGGGTATTTCGAGCCAACTGATACTACCCCCTCTCCCGCGGGCGGGAGAGGGGCAGGGGTGAGGGCGCCAAGTTAACCGCCACCCACGGTCGTCAGCGAATAGCGTGGGGATGATCACACCCGCCGATTATTCTCACAGTCGATTTTGAGAGAGATTCCAACATCCACCCTTAACAAGAGACGCCCGGCGACCTTCCGCCCGGCCCTTACCCCTCAGTGAAGAAATTCATGCCGGCGCCGATACTAAACATCGTATAGGTGGACTAGGAACAGGCCGACATGGAATTGGAAAAACGTTTTCTCTCGGGATTTCTCGAAGACCTCAACGCCAATCGCATCACCCTGCCCACCCTCCCCGAGGTGGCCATGCGGGTGCGCAAGCTCGTGCAAGACCCCCACGTCACCGCCGTCCAGGTGGAAAAGCTCATCAATATGGACATGGCGCTGTCGGCGCGTCTGCTGAAAGTGGTCAACAGCCCGGCCTATCGCGGCAGCTCGCCCATCGACAATTTGCGGGTCGCGATCACCCGGCTGGGCACCGACATGATCCGCAATCTGGTGACCAGTCTGGTCATGGAACAGCTCTATCAATCCCAAGCCACCCACCCGCTGATCAAAAATTATATGAAAAGCCTGTGGCAACACAGCACCAAAGTGGCGACCTTGAGCCAAGTCATCTGCAAGCACTTCACCGATCTGCGGCCCGACCACGCCCTGCTGGCCGGCCTGGTGCACGACATCGGCATCTTGCCGGTGCTGAGCCGCGTCGAACTCCACCCCGAATTATTGAAAGACACCGCCGCGCTGGAAACCGTGATGCGCCGCCTGCACACCATGGTCGGACCGACGATCCTGGAAGAATGGAGTTTTCCCCAAGAAATCGTCAACGTCGCCGCCGAACACGAAGACATCACCCTCAAGCGCGAAGGTCCGGTGGAATACGTGGACGTGGTGATCGTCGCCAATCTCCACAGCCATATCGGCACCCAGCACCGCCTCGCCAAAATCGACTGGGACACCATCCCCGCCTTCGAACGGCTGGGCATGACCCCGGAAGAAAGCATGAAGGCGATGGAAGAGGCGCAGGGAGAATTGCGCGAAGCGCAGGCCTTGTTGCGGGGATAAAATTTCTACAGCCTCACGCGCTTTCAAAGCGCTTCCTAAAAATCCATTTTTCATTTCAGTATGAAATTATCCTGCAATTTCCATTTTAAAATGATGCAGGGTGGGTTAGCCGTGCCCACGGCGTAACCTACCGCGCTGTCGCGCGGCGACTCGTCAATCGATCACCACAAGGGGTGCGCCTGACGGCGCGGATGGGTGGGTCATGCTGCGCTAACACCCATATTGATCCCACGAGCGGCTACGTCGCGCCGGCTCCCCACCACCCATCCCGAGGTGACCATGAGGTACCCGGCCCATGATTATTATCTTGTACGGACAGGGTTTACGGACAAGACGCCGGCCCGCCATGGCCGTTTCCGGCCGGCTCGTGTATAAGGGCGGCCATGAAGATTCCCAAAAGCATTCAACCCCTGGTTGACGACGGCATAGTCGACGAAGTTCTCCGCCAGCTCAAAAGCGGCAAGGAAGCGTCGGTCTTCGTCGTCCGCAGCGGAGACCAAATCCGCTGCGCCAAGGTATACAAAGAGGCCAATCAACGCGGTTTCCGTACCCATGCCCAATACCAGGAAGGACGCCGGGTGCGCAACAGCCGGCAGGCCCGCGCCATGGAAAAGAGCAGCCGTTACGGCCGCAAAGAGGCGGAAGAGGCATGGCAGAACGCCGAGGTCGATGCCTTGTACCGGCTGGCCGCGGCGGGCGTGCGCGTCCCGCAGCCTTACGGCTATTTCGACGGCGTATTACTGATGGAACTGGTGGCCGGCGCGGATGGCCAGGCCGCGCCGCGGCTCAACGACCTGGAATTCACACCGGCACTCGCCGAGGAATATCACCGCCGGTTGGTCCTGGAAGTGGTGCGCATGCTCTGCGCCGGGGTCATTCACGGCGATTTGTCAGAATACAATGTACTGGTCGATGAGAGCGGGCCGGTGATCATCGATCTGCCTCAGGCTGTGGACGCCGCCGGCAATAATAACGCCTGCCGCATGCTGTTACGCGACGTTGAAAACCTGGCAATGTATTTCGGCCGCTACGCGCCCGCTATTTTGACCACCGATTACGGCCGGGAAATCTGGGAAATATACGAGAGCGGCCTGCTCCACCCCGAAGCGCAGCTGACCGGCCGCTTCGAGCGCGACGAAGCGCTGGCCGACATCGACGCCGTGTTGAAGGAAATCGAGGCGGTGCGCGAGGAAGCGGAACGGCGGCGCTGGGCGGCGAAAAATGACCCGGCCGACGAAGCGCAGTAATGATTGTGAGAGACACATGACGATGTAAGCGATAATTTGCACGGCGCCTATCCAACCAATCTTTGACGAGTCCTTCCATGAAACTGATCCACGGCACCGTTCCCGTGCTGGCGTCGCTCGATATCGGCGAGAGCGCCTCGTTTTACACGGAACGACTCGGTTTCATAAACGCAGTGCAAACGGATAATTACCTGATCGTCAGCCGCGACGGCGCCGAGATTCATTTCTGGCTGTGCGACGAACGGCACATCGCGGAGCACACCTCGTGTTATGTGCGGGTGGCGAATACTCAGGCCTTGTACGAAGAATTTCGGGCGCGGGGATTGGCGCTTCAAACACCCGCGGTGCGGGCCTGGGGGATGAAAGAACTGTACGTGATAGATCCGCACGGGAACCTGCTTAAATTTGGCGAGACAATCTGACCCAGACACCGCCCGCGTGGCGGGTGGGTTATGCTTAAGGAAGCTCTGAATAATTCCATCCTGGAATTTTCAGAACACGGGCAGCGAAAATGTGATTTTCGCTTACCTTCATTTTCAATGGTCAACACCATTGAAAATGGCGGCACATCCATGTGCCGCGGGAACCTCTGAATAAATCAGAGGTTCCTTAAATCCACCTTGATCACCAATCACGGAGACCGCGCATGGCCAGCAGCAAATTGCTCATCATTCCCGGCAGTGTCCGCAAGGGCTCGCTGAATCGCAAATTGGCCGCGGCGGCGGCGGCGAAGGCGCGCGCGGCGGGCATCGAAACAATTGAGTTTGATCTGCGGGAATTGAACCTGCCGGTTTACGACGGCGACATCGAGGCCGCCTCCGGCATTCCGGACGGCGCGCACCGCTTGCAGCGGGCGCTATTGGACTGCGACGCCGTGCTCATCGTCACACCGGAATACAACGGCTTTCCGACGCCGCTGGTGATCAATGCCTTCGACTGGTTGTCGCGTATTCCCGAAGCGGCGTCGCGCCCCAGCGGTCTGGCGGCCACCGCCGACAAACCGGCCGGCCTGATGGCCGCCTCGCCGGGCGCGCTGGGCGGCTTACGGGCCATGAACTTTCTGCGCCAGTATCTGCAAATGGCCTTTGCGATGATCGTCGCGCCGCAGCAGTTCGCGTTGAGCAGGGCCAATGACGCCTTCGACGAGGCGGGCGCGCTGAAAGACGCCAAGGCGGCGCAGTCGGTCGATAAGGTGCTCGCGGCCTTGAACCGCTTGGCGCGGGCGCTCAAGACGGCGGACTAGCGGACGCGATTTCCGGAAAAAACATACCGTGCGCCTATGGCGCGGTTTGGTGGGTTACGGCCTTCGGCCTCACCCACCCTGCATGAATTACTTGTGCCGCATGTGC
>CAKKSB010000053.1 GCA_919903055.1 Gammaproteobacteria bacterium
TCCAGCAGCGGAGTAGACTGTCCTGCCGTTGCGCGGCCGACAAACTTCGCAAAGCGGCTCGTTCACGGGGCGTGCAGATATAGCGGGCGATGGTATCCACCTCCAACCCGGCGCGCGGCTGTTCGATATCGACGCCGATCTCGCCGATGCGGGTAACCGCCAATACCAGCCGTTCGCCGCTATGGGCAAGATTGAAATAGCAAGGCGAACCGCCGTCATCGTTCAACAAGAGCGGTTTCCCCCGCGGTCCGTAACAAAACCGTAATTCACGTCCAGCCATGTTCAAACAGCGGCCCAGTATTTCGCGCAAGATACCGCGTCCGGCGATGAAACGCGCGCGCTGCCGCGCTTCATTAAATTGCGCCGCCCGCAAACGTTCGTCCTCGCTGAGCAACCGGTAAAAATTCGTGCCGTCCCGCACGGCGTAATTCAGATCGCCGTGCCACACCCGCACCTCACCTGCGCGAATGAGAGGCGCGCCCGGCCGCGATTCGCTGCGCACGGTTTCAAGCATTGCTCACCGCACGATGCGCGCCGAGTATGCCGATCAAGCGCGCGATGTCCCCTTCCACCTGTTTGGCCAAGACCTTTTTCAGCAGGCTGCGCGGGATAATGCCGAAGAAGCCGCCCGGTTCGGATTCAAAGATCCAATCGATCTGAGTGCTGTGACCCAGCGGCGTGAAACGGTAACTGCCCTTGAAATGCATGGGACCGCTGAGGGTTTCATAAGCGTAACGCTGAAACGGCTCATAGTCGGTGATCACCGAGGTGAAGGGCATATCGCGGCCGAGAAACTGGAAATGGATGGCATATTGTGAACCCTCGCCCAGCGGCGCGCCGGGTTCATCCAGTTCCACTCCATGACAGGAAGCCTGCCAATATTGATCGTTGAGCGGATTGCTGATGTACGAGAAGACAAAATCCACCGGGCTGTTGACGAGATAACTGTATTCCACCTTAATCATGACCGTTCTCCTTTAAATAAAAAATAATTCATGAACCCGATAAGCGCGCCGGCTAACCTGCCAGCGCCGGACGCGGTTCCGCCCGCGATCGTGTCTCGTTCACGTGGTACGCCAAGGCTTGCACATGAGATTCGTACATCATCGAGTTATGATCGCCCGGCACCGCCGCAAGCGTGAAAGGCCGCGATACCACTTTGTCCCAACCCAGCAACGGACCGTAATCCACCGGCTCATCGGCGGCGCGCAGCAAGGTCATCGGGCCCGCGTAATCGCCGGACTCATAGGTTTGCAAGGCAATGCCGTTGGCGAGATACACCTCGAAATAACGATATAAACGCGCGGTGTCGGCGTCGTGCGGAAGCACCTCGATCTCGCGGGCGCGCTGCAGCACGTACTCGAACATCCCCGCGCCGTCCACCGCCCGCAATTCTTCCGGCGTGATGGCGAGGGTTTTTCCGTAAGGCACGGCGAGATCGCGGGCGAACCACGACAGCAAAGTCGCATCGTCGGCGTCGGCCGGCGCGTTCTCGGCGATCGGCGCGCGGGTGTCGAACATCACCAGCTCCGCGATTTTTTCGCCGGCCGCTTCCAATTGTCGCGCCGCCTCGAAGGCGATCAAGCCGCCGAAACACCAACCGCCCAAATAATAAGGTCCCTGCGGCTGCTGAACACGGATGATCTCCAGATAACGCCGCGCCAGATCGGGCACGCTCACTTCGGCGAGGCTCGCGTCTTCCAGGCCGGGCGATTGCACGGCGTACACCGGCCGCCGCGCATCGAGATGGCGGGTCAAGGCCAGATAACAAAACACCGTACCGCCGATGGGATGCATGAAGAAAAACGCCGGCAAATCGCCGCCGGCGCGTAAAGGCACCAACGGGGTGGCGGCAGCCGCCTCACCGCTATGCTCGCGCAGCAGACGCGCCAGTGCCTCCACCGTGTTGTGCTGAAACAATACTGACACGGGCAACTCCACGTCGAAACGTTCGCGGATGCCCGCCACCAATTGCACCGCCAGCAAGGAGTGGCCGCCCAAATCGAAAAAGTTTTGATTGACGCCGACCGGATGCACACCCAGAAGTTGTTCCCACAAGCCAGCCAACTGAATTTCGTCGCGATCACGCGGCGCGATGAAATCACTGTCCGCACCGTGCGCAGCTTCAGCCGGCGGCGGCAGCGCGCGTCGATTGACCTTGCCGTTGGGCGTGAGAGGAAACTCCGCCAACGCGACGATGTGGCTGGGCAACATATAGCCGGGCAGCGTTTCGGCGAGATGGGCCTTGAGCGCGGCGGCGGAAATGTTGTCGTTGATACCCACCACATACGCGGCCAAACGCTGATCGCCGGGACGGTCCTCACGTACTGTCACCACCGCTTGCCGTACCGAAGGATGGCGGCAGAGCTGGCTTTCAATCTCGCCCAGTTCAATACGGAAACCGCGCAGCTTCACTTGCTGATCCAAACGGCCCAGGCACTCAAGCGTACCGTCGCGCCGCCAGCGGGCGAGATCACCGGTCTTGTACAGGCGCGCCGTGCCGCTCGCGTAGGGATTGACGATGAATTTTTCCGCCGTCAATTCCGGGCGATTTAAATATCCGAGCGCGACACCCGAGCCGCCGATGCATAATTCTCCCGGCACGCCGGGCGGCAGCAACTGCATGGCCTCATCGACGATGTAGATTTGAGTATTGGCGATCGGCCGGCCGATGGCGACGGCGTCCGCGCCGGGTTCTACCCGCATCAGCGTCGACCACACCGTGGTTTCGGTGGGGCCGTACATATTCCACAGCGCGGCCACCCGCGGTAATAAAGCATCCGCCAATTGACGTGGCAAGACTTCGCCGCCGCACAGTACGCTCAGCCGCGGATTTCCTTGCCAACCGTTGGACAACAGCATACGCCAGGTCGCAGGCGTGGCTTGCATCAAGGTCGCGCCGCTGCTCTCGATCAGTGCTTCCAGCCGTTGCGCATCGCTGCTGACTTCGCGGCTGGCGATCACCGTCGCCGCACCGACCGTGAGCGGTAGCAATAATTCCAGCACGGCGATATCGAACGACAACGTGGTCACCGCCAGCATCACGTCGTCCGCGCTCATGCCCGGCTCACGGGCCATGCTCGCGAGAAAATTCACCACTGCGCCGTGCGGCACCGCCACGCCTTTGGGTTTGCCGGTGGATCCCGAGGTGTAGATGACATAGGCGGGTGACAGTGGCGCGATGATCCGTCGCGGATTGTGCGCGGCGAAAGTGGCGATTTCCGGCCAGTCACGATCGAGACGCAGCGCGCGCGCCGCCGGCAGCGCCAGCGCTTGCCACACCGTTTCATGAGTGAGCACCAGCGCGATCGCCGCGTCTTCCATCATCATGCTCAAACGTTCGCGGGGAAACGCCGGATCCAAAGGCACATAAGTGGCGCCGGTCTTCAACACCGCCAACATAGCCACCAGCATGTCGGCGCTGCGGCTGGTGCAGATACCGATGTGCTGGCCGGCAGCCACGCCGCTCTCGATCATATAATGGGCAAGCTGATTGGCGCGCTGATTCAAGACCCGGTAGCTGAATGTGTGTTCGCCGCCGGTCACCGCGGTTTTGTCCGGGCTGCGCGCCACTTGTTGTTCCACTAATTCATGGACGGTGCGCGCGGCGGGCAGCGCCTGCCCGCTGCGATTCCATTCCATTAAAACCCGTTCGCGCTCCGCGCCGCTGAGCAAGGGCAGCCGCGCCACCGTCTGCGCCGGGTCGGCAACAATGCCTCGCAGCAACTCGGCGAACTGGCGGGCCAGCGCGGCAGCCGTTTCTGCGGCGAACAAGCCGCTGTCATATTTCCATACGCCGAATAATTCGCCGTCGGATTCGCCGCCCATCTCCAAGGCCATATCCACTTGGCCTTCCTGCTGCGGCAAAGGAAAAGGCAATAAGCTCAAACCGCCGAACTCCACCGCCTGCGCCGGCTTGTCCGACAAGGAAAAGAATGAGGCCAATTCCTGAAATTGCGGCAAGCGTTCCCAGGAAAACGCGGCTTGAAACAGCGGCGGACGGCTGATATCACGCTCCGTCACCCGCTTCTCCACTAAAGATGCAAAAGGATATTCCTGATGGCGCAAAGCGTCGCCCACCCGGTCGCGGGTTTGTCGCACCAGCTCGCGAAACGTTGAATCACCGCTCACCGCGCCGCGCAAGACGATGGTGTTGACGAAGTGGCCAACCGTGCGGCGAAAATCTTTGTGCAAACGGCCCGCCACCGGCGAGCCCACCAGAATGTCGTCCTGTCCGGTATAGCGGTGCAGTAAAGCGTAATAGGCCGCCAACAATAACACATATAAGGTGACGCCTTCGCTGCGGGCCAGGCCGTGCAGCGCGGCGGTCAACTCCGCGTCGAGCTGAAAACCCAGCGAAGCGCCGCAATATGCCTGCACAGGCGGACGCGGGTAATCGCCGGCGAGGTTGAGTACCGGCAAATCGCCGCTCAAAACTTCGCGCCAGTATTGCCACAAACGCGTACCCGCCGGGCTCGCCAGCATGTCAGCCTGCCGTTGCACATAGACGGGATAATCACTGGCCACAGGCGGCAGATTCACCGCGCGGCCCGCCGCCAAACCGGCGTAGAGCTGGCGAAATTCATCCAGCAATACCGCCAGCGACCAGAAATCGACGGCGATGTGCTGCGCGGTCCACACCATCAAAGCATCGCGCGGAGCGCGCTGAAACAGGCATACCCGCAGCAGCGGCGCACGGGCGAGATCAAAAGGCCGTTTCGTCTCGGCGATGGCGCGTTCGCGCAATGTTTCCTCGCTCCAGCCCGCCGCCGGGATGAAGACGCAGTCGGCCGCCACCGTCGACAACACTTCTTGTTGCGGTACACCGGCGCCGTTCATCACGATGCGAGTACGCAAAGCGGCATGGCGATTCACCAAGGTTTGTACGGCCGTGACGAAGGCCGCTTCATCGATGGCGGATATCACCCGCGCGGCGAATACCAGATTGTAGGCGGCATTGTCCGGCGCCACTTGTTGCACGAACCACAAGCCGCGTTGCACATCCGCCAACGGTAAATGCAAAGGCGGGGTATTCTCCGCATAATCCGCATCGCGTGCATGCATTAGCGGCGAAACGCTGTGACTAAATTGTACCGCCTGGTTGTTCATGACGCGCCTCGTTATGGAATCAATTCGCCAAGCAGCTCATCCAGCTGACCGGCGTTTAATCTAGTTAAATCGCCCAAACCGTCTTCATCGACGACTCGCAGCGCGCTTTGGCCGCTCATAGCCAATTTGGCTTTTACCTCGGGCATGGCTTCTAATTGTTCTTCCAGAAAACCGGCGATGGCGCCCACCGTCGGGTAATCCCACAACAAGGTGGAAGGCAATTCGATGTTCAACCAATCCTCCAAGTCGCCGGCGAGCGTGACCGCGTCTATCGAATCCAAACCGTAGTGCGGCAAGGGGCGGTTGACGTCGATCTCGGCGGCGGCGACCCGCAGGGTCTTCGATAACATGCCGGTCAATATGCTCTCCAATTGACGCGCGAGGGTTTCGGCTAAGTCATTTTCCTGAAATTTTCTAATTGCATTGGCGCTCATGGCTATCCTCCTTTTGAATTGAGTCGGCCGTAATTTCGGTCTTGGCCAACGCGAGTGGTACGATGGAAAACAGACGATTTTCGTTGAATAATTCCGCCAGGCGGTCCGCGACACGTTGACGATATGCCTCCGGTAATTGCAGATTCAGCGGGCGTAGCTGGCTGAGCAAACGTTCGAGGACGAGTACCAGCCATGCTCCGTCGGCGAAAAAGGTGCCGAGCCGGCTACGATTATGCAGCCACATTTTCAGACACGCTGACACGGCATGCAGCGCAGCGTAACGCGCGGCCAAATCGAAAAGTTCCGGCGACTGGGGATGCAGACCGGCCGCCGCGGCCGCATCCACCGAGGTGTCGAAATCGTGCAAGGCTTCGGCGGCGAGACCGGCCAAATGCTGCAAATGCCCGAGCAGCGCGGGCTCCACGCCGTCGGCGTCATGCAAGTCGCGTATCGCGGTGACCGCGGCGAGCAAACCTTGCATCACGTCGTCGTGGCCGCGGCTGAACAAATCCAACTTCGTGCCGTCGAACACCGGCAGCGTCTCGTCAAGACAAAATATCGTGGTCAAGCGCGCGCTGCGCGCCGTGTCGTCGCCATCTTGCTCGCGGCGGCGGGTCTTCACCAAATGGCGCAGTTGCAAGCCCAGTGCGTGCAGGCAGACTTGGGTACTGCCGTCGAACAGGCTCACCACCCCGCCGTCGCGCAGCATCTTTTGGAAGATGCCGGAGTGGTGGCGTTCTCGGATGAAATGCCGGGCGCCCAACACCACCGACAATTGTTGAGTGGCGCGTTCCAAGGTCACCGGCACGAAATATTTGACCACCGCCGACCACACGCTGAATTGCTCGGTGGATACGTGCAAGCCGCGTGCGGCGGCGGTGGCCATGCAATCGCAGATCAACATATCGAGGAAGGCGTCGCTCAACATGCGCCGCGCCATGGGAATGGTGAATACCGTGCCGCCGTACAATTTGCGTTTGACGGCGAAATCCATGGTCACCCGCAGCGCGGTGTCCGCCGCGGCCAATGACAAACCGGCGCATAAAGTCCGCGTCACTTGAAAAGCGCGCAACGCCAGCTCCAAACCCTCGCCCACCGCGCCGACCCGGCTGCTCTCCGGCACCAGGCAATCATGAAAACGAATGCCGCTGATGTCGCAACCGCGCAGGCCGAGGGTCTTCACTCGCGGCGGATTGGAATATTGGGCGGGATCGTGATCGCGCTTTTCGAGCTTGTACAGCGAGAGGCTGCGGGTTTCGCGTTCATTAC
>CAKKSB010000054.1 GCA_919903055.1 Gammaproteobacteria bacterium
CCCGACAAGGTCAGACTCAATTCGGTAAGCCGCTTCAGGCGTAGATTGCGCGCCGCGGCCTGCAGCTCGGCCTTGCGCCGGTCGGTGATGTCCTCATAAGTGCTGAGCATCCCGATAATATTATTCTTGAGATCGGTAAGCGGCACGCGATTGGCGCTGAACCAGACGTTTTTCCCGCCGGGCAAGCTATGCCGCGCCTCATGATTGAGCTTCGCCATACCAGAGTCCATGACTTCCTTGTCATCGGCGCGGTACATCTCCGCCTGTTCACGGTCGTCACTGAGCTCGTAATCAGTCCTGCCGACAATGTCATATTGAGTATCCAAACCGGCATCGCGCGCGAATAGACTGTTACAACCGAGATAGATTTGATTACGATCTTTCCAAGCCACCCGCACCGGGATGGAATCCAGTACCAATTGCAGCATCTTCCGGGATTCCTGCAAAGCTTCTTCGGCCAACTTGCGCGAGGTGATATCGTGGCCGCTGGCGACGATGCCGGAAGGTTCGCCGTTGATATCCAAGGTACGGATGACGTACCAGGAGAGTACCCGTCTGATTTTGGCGTGAGTGACGACTTCATTTTCAAAACCGCGGGTCGGCGTCCCCGCCAGCACTTTCTTCATGTCGGCGGCGACCGCTTCGTGAATTTCCTCGGGCAAGAAAAGTTTAAAATAATTTTTCCCGAGCACGTCCTGGCGGCGCATTCCATAGAGCGCTTCAGCGGCGGGATTGAATTCCAGTATCAATCCCCGCGGGTCCAAATAGACGACGATGCTTTCCGTGGATTCGACGAACGCGCGATAGCGTTTATCGCTTTCCACCAAAATCGATTCGGTTTTCTTACGCGCGCTGATATCGGAAAGTAGGCCGTCCAGATATTGCGACCGGGATCCTACGTCGATATTGGCCTGGCCATTTTCCGCCACCCATCGCACCGCACCGCTGGCGTCTATCAGCCGATATTCCAGCGAATAACCGGAGCTTGCTGCGATGGCGTTTCGTCTGGCGGCTTTTACCATCGCCGCATCGTCGGCGTGGGTCATCTGGATATAAGAACGTTGATCACGGTGAATGAAATCGGCGGCGGCAATCCCGGTGATGGCTTCGATCTGGCCGCTGGCGTACTCCAACCGCCAATCGTCCCCGCCGAGATATTTATCGCGAAAAATCGCCGCGGGGATATTGTTGGTCAAAGCGCGGATGTACTCTTCCTTATCACGCATATCATCAAACATATCGTTCTCTTTCTATTGCTTGATGAGACCTACCACCCTGCGTGGATATCCGGCAACGATATTATGAGACGCTACACCGCTCACCGCCCGCCTTGAAAAGGCGCGGCATCTTATCTTTCTTATCAACATCCCCTTCCCCTCTCCAATAAACAGCTGTCTGTTCCCCCAGGCCTTCCGTCAATGAATCATGCCGTCCGCCTGCGGCTGGTCCTCGGACCGGTTAATAATCCGCGGGTCGAGAGCACGGCTTCCCCTCCGTGAACCAGGCAACGCGTTTGGTGAGTGTTATAAATTTTTGAAATCCCCAATGACCGTTCCCGTCGATGGGACAGTATTGAGTGACATGGCGGAATGTTCGACTGATGAAGCAGTGTGGCGCGTGATATCGCGCCGGTGTTATACCTTGTCGACAACAAGGTCATTCAGTAGGGCCTTCAGCCACCGCTGAATGATTTTTTGCATCCAACATGGGCTGTGCGTCCGCGGGCTGCGATGTGCCGATCAGTGAACTGTCAGCGACGGCGTTTATGTGCATGACATCATCGTCCCCTGTCTCGGCAATAGCCACTTATTCAATGTCATGGCGACACCAAACAACGGGGCGTCAATGCTCACGTTAGCGGGCTTCTTTGGGCCCGATAGCTTAACCGTGCACACGCTCATGGATGAATCCATATTAGGCATGGATCACCTAGCATATGCGCATATGCTTTATTGCGCAATCCGTCAAGACAGGCCATCAATGACCGCATGCGCAAGGCATCATGCACGAATACCAGCTTAGAATCGTTTTAATTAAACCGTGCGGACATCAGACCATACACCCACCGATGTCCGGTGATTTGGTCAGGCGGACGCAGCGGCGCCGGTGTTGATCAGCTCGCGTAAGATCACTGTGGCATAACAACCGGCGGGCAAATCGAAATGGACGCGCAATATATTATCGCCCTGCTCCCACGCGACATACCGCGGTACCAAACGCAAGCTTCGTCGTTCCATCTCCAAACCTTCCCGCGCCAAAACCGCGCAGTCTTCAGCCAACGGGCTCAGCGCCGTTTCTTCGATACCGCGTGCCTCCGCGCGACTCGGCAATTCACCCCGTCCCCACAAAGGGCCGCTGGGATGGATGTCGTGCTCGGCAAGCCGGCGTAACACCACCTCATCAATCGTCTCGGCCACGAAAAAACTTCGGGTACCGTCGAGCATCATCACATCACCGGCTACGGCGCGGCACCATGTCCCGTCTATCACCCGCTGGGCCAGCACCGTATTGAACAAGTGCGAACGCAAGGCCGAGAGATAGATGCCGCGCTCGAAGCGGTCGCGTATTTGAATGGTACCTGCCAACATCTGCCGCGCGCGGTTGACGTTGTCATGACCGAAACGTTGTTCGCCGAAATAATTGGGGACGCCGCCCTCGATGACGGATTGAATCCGCGCCGGCAACCCGGCCGCATCGCCGCGCGGCTCGCGCACCACGATACTGAAACGGTTGCCGGTCAACGCACCGCGCCGCAGCTTGCGGTTATGCCGCCGCGCCGCCGACACCGTGAGCCGTTCGCTGTTCAACAACGTCCAATCGGGATCGGGCTTGCCCGGCAAAGGCACGGAAAACCATTGGCTGGTGACGGCGTGGCGATCCTTGAGTCCGGCATAGCCGACATCGCGCAGAGGGACGGCGGCGTGACGCGCGATGAGACGCGCGGCGTCGGGCGTGTTGATGCCGCGCTTGCGTACTTGCAGCAAGACGTGATCGCCGGCGCCGGAGGGCTCGAAACCCAGCAGCTCGTCGACCACGAAATCTTCCGGCCGGGCGCGCAGCACGCCGTCGAGTGACGGCGCGCCGTAGGCATAAGGCAATTCGGGCACGGCGTTCATGGTGGAGACCAATCCAAAATTTATTACGCGGCGGGCAGGAGCAAGGCCACCGCATGCGCGGCAATGCCTTCGCCGCGACCGGTGAAACCCATGCCTTCGGTGGTGGTGGCCTTGATGTTGATTTGATCTTCATGCACCGCCAGATCGGCGGCCAGGCACTGGCGCATCGCCGCCACGTACGGCATCAATTTCGGGTGTTGCGCGATGACGGTGATATCGATATTGCCGACCCGCAATGACTGCCCGCGCACCAAGACGGCGACCTTGCGCAACAGGATGCGGCTGTCGATGTTTTCATAATCTTTGCTGCTATCGGGGAAGTGGCGGCCGATGTCGCCGAGGGCCGCGGCGCCCAGCAAGGCGTCGCACAAGGCGTGGATCAACACGTCGCCGTCGGAGTGGGCGAGCAGGCCGCGCTCGTAGGGAATGGTGACGCCGCCCAACACCAGGGGGCGGCCGGGGCCGAAACGGTGGGCATCGTAACCGTGACCGATACGCATCACGCGGACTCCTGTTGTTGCAAATACAATTCCGCCAAGGCCAGATCCTGCGGGCGGGTGATTTTAATATTGTCGGCGTGGCCTTCCACCATGCGCGGCGTATAACCCGCCGCCTCGATCGCCTGCGCCTCGTCGGTGACCAGCAGGTTTTTACTCAAGGCCTGTTCCAACGCGCCGCGCAGCAGCCCGAGACGGAACATCTGCGGGGTGAGCGCGCGCCACAGGCCGTCGCGCTGCACGGTCTCCAGCACATTGCCGTCGCGGTCGGTACGCTTCATGGTATCCGCCACCGGCAAACCCAGCAGTCCGCCGACCGGATGAGCGCGCAACTCGTCGATGAGCCGGGTGATATCCGCTCCGCGCACGCAGGGCCGCGCCGCGTCGTGCACCAACACCCAATCGTCGGCGGCGGCCTGCTCCGCCAGAACGGTCAAGCCGTTGAACACCGAGTGACAGCGTTCGGCGCCGCCGGCCATGCTCAACGCGATTTTCGGTTCCGGCAGCGTCAGGCGCCGAACGTATTGATCGCCGGGCGCGACCACTACTATCACCCCCTGTATGAGCGGATGGCGGGCGATACGCTGCACCGTGTGCTCCAACACCGTTTTGCCGGACAAGGGGAGATATTGTTTGGGCAAGGCGGCGCCCATCCGGCTGCCGCTCCCCGCGGCGGGGATCACCGCCCAGAAACGCATTACAGTAGAATGTCGGTGCGGAGACACGGCTCAGTCTAGCGTGATATTCAGCGGGCGGGCCGGAGTAAAGTCCGGCTCACCGGTCGATGACCCGAAAAAAACTTTCATTGTGTTTGATCATGCCCAGCTCGAGGCGGGCACGCTCTTCCACCGCGTCCATGCCGTGTTTGAGGTCGGCGACCTCCGCGTCCAGCGCGAGATTACGTTCCTTGAGCGCGGCGTTTTCCATTTCCTGGGCCGCGATGGCGCGATGCAATTGATACACCTCGGCGAAGCTGCCGCCGCCCACCCACAATTTGACTTGCAGCAGCACCAGCAGCACGCTGAGCGTTACGACGATCCACTTCATTGCGGTTGGCGGCCTCCCCGGGTTCGCGTCACTTTAACGCGGCGGGGAGTCCGCGGCAAGCTTGGACTTCAGGCCAGATTGTGGAAGGTCTTGCGGCCGGGAAAACTCGCCTCCGCGCCCAGTTCTTCCTCGATGCGGATGAGCTGATTGTATTTGGCGATGCGATCGGAACGCGACATCGAACCGGTCTTGATCTGTCCCGCGCTGGTGGCCACCGCCAGGTCGGCGATGAAGGCATCCTCGGTCTCGCCGGAACGGTGCGAGACGATGGCGGTGTAGTTGGCCTTTTTCGCCATGTCGATGGCGGCCAGCGATTCGCTGAGCGTGCCGATCTGGTTGACCTTGATCAGAATGGAATTGGCGATTTTTTTATCGATGCCTTCCTTGAGTATCGCGGTGTTGGTGACGAACAAATCGTCGCCCACCAATTGCACGCGTTTGCCCAGCCGTTCGGTGAGCAACTTCCAACCGGTCCAATCGTCCTCAGCCATGCCGTCTTCGATGGAGACGATGGGGTAGTTGTCCGCCCAGCGCGCCCAGTAGTCCACCATCTGCTCGGGGGTCAGCTTCCGGCCCTCGGCGGCCAGATGATAATGGCCGTCTTTGTAGAATTCGGAGCTGGCGGGGTCGAGGGCGATGACGATGTCGCTGCCCGCCTTGAAGCCGGCCTTGGCGATGGCGGTGAGTATCGCCTCCAGCGCCGCTTCGTTGGAGGGCAGATCGGGGGCGAAACCGCCTTCGTCGCCCACCGCGGTGCTCATGCCCAGCCCGTGCAACACGGATTTCAGGGCGTGAAACACCTCGGCGCCGTAGCGCACCGCCTCGCTCAAAGAGGGGGCGCCGACCGGCATGATCATGAACTCCTGCATGTCGACATTATTGTCGGCGTGGGCGCCGCCGTTGATGACGTTCATCATCGGCACCGGCATCTGGAACGGCCCCTCGCCGCCGAGATAGCGGTACAAGGGCTGGCCGCTTTCCTGCGCCGCGGCGCGGGCGGTGGCCAGCGATACCGCGAGTATGGCATTGGCGCCCAAACGGGCCTTGGTGGTCGTGCCGTCCAGTTCGAGCATGAGATGATCGATGAGGGCCTGGTCCTGCGCATCCTGCTTGAGCAGGGTGGTGCGGATATCGCCGTTGACATGGCTCACCGCCTTGCGCACGCCCTTGCCGCCGAAACGGGCCTTGTCGCCGTCGCGCAGCTCCACCGCCTCGCGCGAACCGGTGGACGCGCCGGAGGGCACGGCGGCGCGGCCGCGGGCGCCGGACTCGAGCGTCACGTCGGCCTCGACGGTGGGATTGCCGCGGGAGTCGATGATCTCCCGGCCATGGATCTCTACAATTTGCGACATCTGTTACTCCATCTCTCAAAATTAAATGTAAGGTGCGTTTCAGACACCAAACAAGGGTGCGCATGGCGTACCCTACTGTCGTTAATCCAGGTGCGTCTCCGCGAAACCGCGCGCCTTGACGATTTGATCGAGTTCTTTCAACACCGACAACAATTCTTCCATGCGTCCCAGCGGCCAGGCATTGGGGCCGTCGCTGAGCGCTTTCGCGGGATCGGGATGGGTCTCCATGAACACGCCGGCCACCCCCGCCGCCACCGCCGCGCGCGCCAGCACCGGCACGAATTCGCGCTGGCCGCCCGACTTGCCGCCGGCCCCGCCGGGCAGTTGCACCGAATGGGTGGCGTCGAACACCACCGGGCAACCGGTGTCGCGCATCACCGCCAGCGAGCGCATGTCGGAGACCAGATTATTGTAGCCGAAGGACACGCCGCGCTCGCAGACCATGATCTGCCGATTGCCGACCGCCTTGGCTTTTTCCGCGACGTGCTTCATATCCCACGGCGCGAGGAACTGGCCTTTTTTAATATTGACCGGCTTGCCCTGGCGCGCGACGTTTTGAATGAAATTAGTCTGACGGCACAGAAACGCCGGCGTCTGCAACACGTCCACTACCGACGCGACTTCGGCCAGCGGCGTGTCTTCATGCACATCGGTGAGCACCGGCACCTGCAATTGCTGCTTCACCTTCTCCAGTATCTTCAAGCCGCCTTCGAGACCGGGGCCGCGGAAGCTCGCCACCGAGGTGCGGTTGGCCTTGTCGAAGGACGATTTGTAGATGAACGGGATACCCAATTTGCCGGTAAGCTCTTTGAGCATGCCCGCGGTTTCGAGGGCGAGGCCTTCGCTCTCGATGACGCAGGGACCGGCGATCAGGAACAGCGGGCGGTCCAGCCCGACTTCGAAATCACAGAGTTTCATGGCGATTATCTCCCGGCGGCGGCGCGTTGAGCGCGCGCGGCGCGGACAAAACTGGTGAACAGGGGATGCCCGTCGCGGGGCGTGGATTTGAACTCCGGATGAAACTGGCAGGCGACGAACCAGGGATGATCGCGTAATTCGATCATCTCCACCAGCTTGCCGTCGGCCGAGCACCCGGCGATGGTGAGGCCCGCCTCTTTCAACATCTCGAGATAATTATTGTTGAACTCGTAACGGTGGCGGTGGCGTTCCATGACCGTGTCCTTACCGTAGGCCGCGTGGGCCTTGGTGCCGGCTATCAAATGACAGGGTTGCGCGCCCAGCCGCATGGTGCCGCCGAGATCGGATTCCTTGCTGCGCCGCTCCACCCCGCCCTCGGCGGTCTTCCACTCGGTGATGAGGCCGATCACCGGATGCGGCGTGTTGGGGTTGAATTCGGTGCTGTGGGCGTCGGCGAGGCCGGCGACATGGCGCGCGAATTCGATCACCGCCACTTGCATGCCGAGGCAAATGCCGAGATAAGGAATCTGGTTGCGGCGGGCGTATTCCACCGCTTTGATTTTGCCTTCGATGCCGCGTTCGCCGAAGCCGCCGGGCACCAGGATCGCGTCCATGCCGGCGAGCGCGTCGGTGCCGAGCCGGGCGATATCCTCGGAATCGATGTAGGTGATGCGCACGCGGGAACGGGTCTGAATGCCGGCGTGAGTGAGGGCTTCCGAAAGCGATTTATACGATTCGGTGAGGTTGACGTACTTGCCGACCATGGCGATATTCACTTCGCCGTCGGGCTGCTCCATGGACTCGATGACCCGCTGCCATTCCGAAAGGTCCGCCGGCGGCAACTCCAGCCGCAGCCGCTCGGTGACGATGCGGTCCAAACCCTGGGCGTGCAGCGACATGGGAATCTTGTAAATGTTATCGACGTCGACGGCGGAGATCACCGCTTCCTCGGGCACATTGGTAAACAACGCGATCTTACGGCGCTCGTCCGGCGGTAAAGGCCGGTCGGCACGGCACATCAGCACGTCGGGCTGGATACCGATGGAGCGCAGCTGCGCCACCGAGTGCTGGGTGGGTTTGGTCTTCAACTCGCCGGCCGCGCCGATGAACGGCACCAGGGTGAGGTGGATGTACAAGGTACGCTCGCGACCGAGTTCGACACCCATTTGGCGGATAGCTTCCAGGAAAGGCAGCGATTCGATGTCGCCCACCGTACCGCCGATCTCCACCAGGGCGATGTCGGCGCCGTTGGCGCCCGCCTTGATGCAGCGCTTGATCTCATCGGTGATGTGCGGGATCACCTGCACCGTGCCGCCGAGGTAGTCGCCGCGCCGCTCCTTGCGGATTACGTTTTCGTAGATGCGGCCGGTGGTGAAGTTATTAGCCTTGGTCATGGTCGTGCGCACGAAGCGCTCGTAGTGACCGAGGTCGAGGTCGGTCTCGGCGCCGTCCTCGGTCACGTACACCTCGCCGTGCTGGAACGGACTCATGGTGCCGGGATCGACGTTGATGTAGGGATCGAGTTTGAGCAGGGTGACCTTCAAACCCCGCGCTTCCAGAATGGCCGCCAGCGAGGCGGAGGCGATGCCCTTCCCCAAGGAAGAGACCACCCCACCGGTAACAAAAATGAATTTAGTCATGAACTTCCAGAATCGACAGATGAGCGCATACGATGGGGGTACAAATTACCAGAATGGTGAGGTTTACTCAATGAAAACACTCTAACTTAACAAGATACAAAGCCGGACCAGCACATGGTCGTCCTGGCCTGTATCGTGGATCGGCAGAGATATATTTCCCGCCGGCGCTTCAAGACGCGCCGCCGCAAGTTAAAGTGAAAGCAAATCCTCGCGCAAAAGAAAAGGCCGGGTTTCCCCGGCCTTTCATTATCGAGTTTGGACGCTGCGTTTATAACTTAGTCATCACCGCTCGCCGCGCCCAACAGGTGCAACAGGCTGGTGAACAAATTGTAGATGGAGACGTAGAGCGAGACGGTAGCGAGGATGTAATTGGTCTCGCCGCCGTTGATGATGCGGCTGGTCTCGAACAGAATCATGCCGCACATCAGCAAGACGAACATCGCCGAGATCGCCAAAGCCACGCCGGGCAGCGCCACGCCGAACAGCGCGGCCACCATCACCGCGATGGCGCCGAGAAAGGCGACCATGATGCCGGCGAACAGGAAACCGCCCAAGAAGTTGAAGTCCTTGCGAGTGGTCAACACGTAGGCGGACAAACCGAGGAAGATAGCGCCGGTACCGCCCATCGCCATCATCACGATCTGCGGGCCGTTGGCCATGCCGAGGTAGTGATTCAGGATGGGTCCCAAACCGAAGCCCAATAAACCGGTGACGGCGAACACCACGCCGAGACCGGCGGCGGAATCGGCGGTGCGGGGTACGACAAACCACAACAACGCCAAGGCTCCCACCGAGCACAGCAGGCTGACGACGGGGGATACGTTCAAGGCCATGGATACACCCGCCGTGACCGCGCTGAACAACAGCGTCATGGCGAGCAGCGCGTAGGTATTACGCAATACCTTATTGGTATCGGCGGCCAGTTGAGCCCCGCCGCGCGTGGTGGCTACGGATTGCTGATAAGGATTCATGGTGAAATAACCTCCTAGTGGACTCAATGTGATATTCAATTAGGGCCTAGCTTACCGGCGCTCGCTACAAAAAACCAGCTTGGGCAGACTCGCCAACCCGCCAGGCATCGCGAATTCCCCGGCCCGCCAAAAACCCGCCCCCTTTTCAAAGGTAACTTCAGGTGAATACTGCTATTCCGGGAACATGAACGAGCCCGCGACATCGAACCGTCTGACCACCGGACGCTCCACAAGTTCAGCTCACGGCCCCAGCCTTCCGGCCCATGCCCTGCCGGCCGGCGATCCACGCCCCGGCCAGGATCAAAGCACCGCCCAGCCACTCGCGCGCGCCCAGCATCTCCCCCGCCAGCCATTGCGCCGACACGGCGCCGACCAACACTTCGAGCAATAAAATCACCGAGGAGCGGTGCACCGGCAAACGCGTCACCCCATACACCAAACAAAGGCTGGCCAAGGCCACGCCGAACATCCCGAGCAGCAGGGCCGCCGGCAAGGCCGCGCCGCGCCACTCCGCCGCACCGCCGACGCCCGCCACCGCCAAGCCCCCCGCCAGCAAACTCACGCCGACCCACGGCACCACGGTCTTCAAGGCGATGGACACGCCGTCGGCCTTGCGGATGAGCACGTTGGCCAAACCAAACCCGACACCGGACGACAAGGCCAGCACATCGGCGCGGCCCTGCGGCCAAGGCATGCCCAATCGCGGGTCCCATAAAACCACCAGCGCCCCGCCCAGCGCCAGTACCAGGGTAACCCACGCCCCCGCCGGCAAACGCTCGCGCAATAACAGCCGGGCCAGCAACACCGCCCATACCGGCGAGAGATAAAACAACAACAGTACCCGCACCACTTGGCCGTCGACGATGGCGAGAATGAAGGCGGTGTTGCACCAGCCGCTGGCCAAGGCCAGGGCCAGCAACAAACCCGCCCGCCGCGCGATATGCTCGCGCTGCCGCCATAACCAGGGCAGGCCCAGTACGCAGGCCGCGCCGAACAAAACGAAGGTCGCCCACAAACCCGGCATGCCCTGCTGCTCCAGCCAGCGCAGCGGCCACCACACCACTCCCCAAAATGTAGCGCTGACCAGCAAGGCGAGCACGGGCAATAAGTCGGATCTCGGGTTGGTCGGCATCAAGGGATGTCCTATACTGGGCGGGCTCGCGTCATCATGACGTCGTATGCCGAGGTGAATGCAAATTTGGGGTGGGTCGTCCCGCGCGCTGGCGAGCAGGCATTTTTACGCCGTCATGATAACGGACTGCCGCCCGGCTTGTTGAATAAAAACACTTTGATAGCGACCATGAATCCCGATCTGCACAAATTACAAGCCTACCCTTTCGAAAAACTCGCCGCGCTCAAGGCCGGCCTCACGCCGCCCGCGGATAAAACCGGCATCGCCCTGTCCATCGGCGAGCCCCAGCACAGCGCGCCCGCCTTCGTGGTCGATGCGCTCATCAATCATGTGCAGGGCCTCGCCCATTATCCGCTCACCAAAGGCATGCTCGCCTTGCGCGAGGCCATCGCCGCCTGGCTGACGCGGCGCTTCGCGCTGCCGGCCGGCGCCATCGATCCCGAACGCCACGTCATCCCGGTCAACGGCACCCGCGAGGCCCTGTTCTCCTTCGCGCAGGCGGTGATCGACCGCGCCACGCAACCGCTGGTGGTGATGCCCAATCCGTTTTATCAAATCTACGAAGGCGCCGCCTTGCTGGCCGGCGCCGAGCCGTGGTTTCACAACACCACCGCCGACACCGGTTTCGTTCCCGAGTTCGCCGCCGTGCCCGCCGAGGTGTGGCGGCGCGCGCAACTGGTCTATCTCTGTTCACCCGGCAACCCCACCGGCGCGGTGGCCGACGAGACCGCCCTGCGGCGACTCATCGCCCTCGCCGATCAGCACGACTTCATCATCGCCGCTGACGAGTGTTATTCGGAAATCTATCCCGACGAACAACGCCCGCCGCTGGGCCTGCTCGAAGTCTGCCAACGGATGGGCCGCGACGACTTCCGCCGCTGCGTGGTCTTTCACAGCCTGTCCAAACGCTCCAACCTGCCGGGCCTGCGTTCCGGCTTCGTGGCCGGCGACGCCGAGATACTCAAACACTATCTGCGCTACCGCACCTATCACGGCTGCGCCCTGCCTCCGCCGGTGCAGGCGGCCAGCATCGCGGCCTGGGGCGACGAACGGCATGTGCGCGCCAACCGCGATCTCTACCGGCAAAAATTCAGCGCGGTGTTGGATATCCTCCAACCTGTGCTGGAGGTCTCCGCCCCCGACGCCAGCTTCTATCTCTGGCCGCGCACGCCCATCGATGAACAAGACTTCGCCCGGCGGCTGTTCGCCGCCCAGCACGTCACCGTGCTGCCGGGTAGCTATTTATCGCGCGAGGCCCACGGGCTCAATCCCGGCCGCAACCGGATCCGCATGGCCCTGGTGCCGCCCCTGGCGGACTGCATCGAAGCCGCCCGCCGCATCCGCGAATTCGTCGCCACACTTTAAAATGCAGCGCGTGACCAATCCGTTATAATGTCGCCCTTTCGGCGGCCAGCGGGCCGCCGTAACGTATAAGTGGAGTGGATGATGGACACTATTAAAAATCTGATCGAGACCGCCTTTGAACGCCGCGCGGAGATCACCCCCCGCAACGCCGACCCCGCCCTCCGCGAGGCGGTGAACGACGTCATCGAGCAACTCGACCGCGGCCAGCTCCGCGTCGCCGAAAAACAGGGCGGCGACTGGGTAGTGAATCAATGGCTGAAAAAGGCCGTGCTGCTGTCGTTCCGCATCAACGACAATGAAGTCATCCGCGGCGGCGACACCCATTACTACGACAAGGTGCCGATGAAGTACGCCGACTATAACAGCCGCGACTTCCGCGAAGCCGGCGTGCGCGTCGTGCCGCCGGCGGCCGTGCGCAAGGGCGCGTATATCGCGCCCAACGTGGTGCTGATGCCGTCCTACGTGAATATCGGCGCCTACGTGGATAGCGGCAGCATGGTCGACACCTGGGCGACGGTCGGCTCCTGCGCGCAGATCGGCAAAAACGTGCATCTCTCGGGCGGCGTCGGCATCGGCGGCGTGCTCGAACCCTTGCAAGCCGCGCCTACCATCATCGAAGACAACTGCTTCATCGGCGCGCGTTCGGAAGTTGTCGAAGGCGTGATCGTCGAAGAAGGTTCGGTGATTTCGATGGGCGTCTACATCGGCCAGAGCACGCGCATCTACAACCGCGAGACCGGCGAGATCAGCTACGGCCGCATCCCCGCCGGCTCGGTGGTGGTGTCGGGCAACCTGCCCTCGAAAGACGGCACCTATAGTTTGTATTGCGCGGTGATCGTCAAACAGGTCGATGCCAAAACCCGCGGCAAGGTCGGCATCAACGAGCTGCTGCGCGGCATCTGAGATGATGGTCCTCTACGGCATCAAGAATTGCGACACGGTGAAAAAGGCGCGCCGCTGGCTGGATGGGCACGGCGTCGCCTACCGCTTTCACGATTTCCGCGCCGACGGTCTCGACGAAAAACAGCTCGCGCGCTGGGTGAAACAACTCGGCTGGGAAACGGTGCTCAATCGCCGCGGCACGAGTTGGCGCGGATTGAGCGAGGCGCGGCGCGCACAGGTGGTCGATGCGCGCGGCGCCATCGCCGCAATACTGGCGCAACCGGCGCTGATCAAGCGGCCGGTGC
>CAKKSB010000055.1:0-3568 GCA_919903055.1 Gammaproteobacteria bacterium
ATCGGTCTGGGCAGCCTGGTGCGGGCGGGTAATTGACCCGCCTCGTTCATGTCGGGGTTTCCCCCGCCTTGACCTATGGCTATCGTCTACTACGCTTTTACAGCACCTCGCGGCTTCGCGTGGCGGTGGAATCAGGGACGTTGCTTTGTTCCTTTGACAAGGAGGACGTTTAAAGCGGATGGCTGATATCCGGCGGCTGCGGTGACCCAAGGCCATGATGGTCTGGGTAAGCGCCGGTACTGGTGGCTGCTCGCGGGAGAAGGTCCTTGGACAGGCAAGTCCACGCCAACAGCTCATCATGGTAGTTGATGAGTCAACCAAGTACTTCCATTCGGAGTACGAACGGGGCCAGTGCGGGATGCCTGGCCCTTTTATTTTGTCTCGAGTTTTAACCCGACCAACCAAGATAACGCGGCGAGCGCGGAGAAATCGCGACGTGCCTCAGCCGGTGCCGGGCACGCCGCGCGGTATGGGCCAGAGCGGACGCGGGGCGGCCGGAGCAAAAGCGCGGCCGCTCGCTGTATGCCGGGTCGCGCCGGGAAAGCATGCGTCGTTCTTCGAGCGTCGCGACACATCGCGAAAACGCTCGCTCCCTACAGATGCTTCACGTAGATTTTCGAATTACGTTGATAATTGTACAAGCGCCGCCGCGCCACCGGCAGATCGTGCAGAGTGCCTGGCGTGAAGCCGCGTTCGCGAAACCAATGCGAGGTGCGGGTGGTGAGCACGAACACCCGGGTGATGTTCAACAGCTGCGCCTCGGTCTCCAATTGTTCGAGCAGCGCCGAGCCGTAACCCAGGTCTTGATAATCCGGATGGACCACGAAGCAGGCGATTTCCGCCGCCTTTTTTTCGATGAAGGGATAAAAGCCCGCGCAGGCGATGATGGTCCCGTCGCGTTCCACCACCGTGAAATGATCGATGTCGATCTCGAGACGTTCCCGCGAGCGCGGCACCAGGATGCCGGCTTCTTCCAAGGGCGCGATCAACTCCAGCAGGCCGCCGATGTCGTCGATGGTGGCGCGGCGGGTACCTTCATAAATGTCGGCGGTGATCATGGTGCCGATGCCGTCGCGGGTGAATAGCTCGAGCAGCAGTCCGCCGTCGATATGGCGGTCCAGCAAATGCGCGCGCCGCACGCCGTTCTGGCAGGCGCGCAATGCGCTTTGCAGATGACTGAACACGTCGTCGGAAAACGCGCCCGGCTGGGCCAGCAGCCGCTTCGCTTCGGGTAACGTGAGCTGGCGCAGCAGCCGTTTGCGCGGCCCGGCGACGCCGGGCGTTTCAATGAGGCTGATCAGCTTGTCGGCTTTCAAGGCCACCGCGGTGGCGGTTGCCACTTCGGTTGCGGTGAGGTTGAAAATTTCGCCGGTCGGCGAATAACCCAGCGGCGACAGCAACACCAATCCGCCATCGTTGAGCTGCTGGCGGATCGCCTCGGCGTCGATGCGGCGCACTTCGCCGGTGTGGCAATAATCGACGCCTTCACGTACTCCCACTGGTTTGGCGGTGACCACGTTGCCCGAGCTGACGCGGAGGCGGACGCCGGCCATCGGCGAATTGGCCAGGCCCATCGACAGTAGCGCCTCGATCTCCACCCGCAATGTGCCGACCGCCTCTTTGACGCAGATCAACGCGGTGGCGTCGGTGACGCGCAGCCCGTTGAGGTAACGAATGTCGGCGCCCCGTTCCTGCAAACGCTGTTCGATCTGCGGCCGCGCGCCGTGCACCAGCACCAGCCGCACGCCCAGGCTATTAAGCAGCGCGATGTCGTGTATCAGGCTGGCGAAGTGATGATCCGCCACCGCCTCGCCGCCGAAGGTGATGACGAACGTGCGGCCGCGAAAAGCGTTGATGTAAGGCGAAGAGTGGCGAAACCAGTTGACGAACTGTTGGTCTTTTTTGGCGTCTGACAACGGCGGATCCCCTGCGAATTTGGCTTGGCGTTTGGCTGGATGTATACGCGTTTTGCCGCGGGCTCGCAAGACCGGCGCGGTCTCGTGTCCGGCACCTATAAGCAAGAGGTTTTGACTTCGAATGCCGCGGCAGTCTCGTCGGTGATTTGCTGCGGGATAATCCGCTGCCGCTCCAGATTTTTAAAATCCCACCATTGCTTGTCCATGAGCTGGCTAGGCTGCAAGGCTTGCAGGGCATGCAGCATATTGCTGGGAATTTTCGGATTGTCCTCGGCGAGATCGTTGATTAATTTTTTGACGCGCTGGCGCGCCAGATTTTCCTGCGAGCCGCACAGATTGCAGGGAATGATCGGGAAATTTTGCAGCGCCGCGTACTCGGCGATGTCGGCTTCCTGGCAATAGATCAACGGCCGGATCACGATATGGCGCTTATCGTCGGTGAGCAATTTGGGAGGCATCGAGCGGATTTCGCCGTTGTAGATGATCGACATCAGCAGGCTGTGGATGAGATCGTCGCGATGATGGCCGAGGGCGATCTTATCGTAGCCATGCCGCCCGGCGTATTCATAAATGGTGCCGCGCCGCAGGCGCGAACACAGCGAGCAATAGGTTTTGCCCTCCGGTATTTTGTCGATGACGATCGAATAAGTATCCTTGGCGGCGATCGCATAGGAATAGCCGCGTTCCTCCAGCCAGGCGCGCAGCGCGCCGTCGTTCCAGCCCGGTTGTTTCTGATCCAGCGTGTAGGAAAACACCTCGAATTTGTTATGGCTACGCCGTTGCAGCAGATGCAGGATGTGCAGCAGGGTGAAGGAATCCTTGCCGCCCGACAGGCACACCATCACCTTGTCGCCGCTCTGGATCAGATTGTAATCGGCGATGGCCTTGCCGACGTAGTGCAGCAGTTTCTTTTCCAATTGATCGAGTTTCGGCACGCGTATCACCTTGCGGTTGCGGCGCCCGGCGCCGACTGTCAGAGGGACGCTACTTTAGCAGAGCGGCGGTGGCTGCGCAGCCGGAACGACGATAACCACAGCCCGAAAAAAATACCGCGTTTAGTATCCATCATCAGGTTAAACCCCCCGGCTTTAACGGTCAGCTTTGGCCGCGGAATGAATCCGGTGTACTTACCCCCGGCGAGTCACCTTACAAATCCCCTCTCCCGCAAGCCGGTGCCCTCGGGCCCGTACATGAGCAGCGCGGTGAGCCACCTTACACATCCCCTCTCCCGCAAGCGGGAGAGGGTTAGGGTGAGGGAGCTTGAGCAAACATCAGGCTTTTTTGTATCGCCTGGCCCGGCTCCGGGCTTTCAGTCCGCCGTTCAACTCCACCCGCTTTAGCTGGGGCTTGTTTATTTGCCGAATAATAAGGCGAGCACCCCGAACAGCATGGCGGCGATCCCGGCGGCGAACACCAGCCAGTCGCCGCGTCCCAGGCCGGGTTCGAGGGTGGCGCGTTCGGGATGCGCGGGGTTGTAGTGGACTTGAACTTTGGCGCCGGCCGGGAATGTTGTGAGATGGCTGGCCGCGAACTCGCCTGCGGGAGGCATTCCCTCCGGCGGTTTTAACGGATGGCGGTAGAGGCGGTAGAGGGGACAGATCAGGCGATACGCCGCGCGGTAGCGCTCATGATGACTCCGCGAGGCGTCCTGA
>CAKKSB010000055.1:3578-11700 GCA_919903055.1 Gammaproteobacteria bacterium
GCGGTAGAGGCGGCCGTGCACCGCGTAGCTGAAGTAAATGGCGGGTACGTTAGCGTCGGCCGGCGCGGCATGTTCGATGATCCCCTCGACCGCTGGCCACCGCCGAGTTCGGCGGCCCTTGGCGATCAGCGTCCAGCCCCAGACGGCGATGGCCAGGCCGGCGAGGGCGAAGAGGCCGAGAATGATGGCGTAAGGATTGAACATCGCAGCTCTCATGTTGAATTAGAGGATGGCCGTTCGCCATCCGCGCGTATAGCATGTTCGACGCGTCGTCGGCCAGTCCGCGTCGAGTTAACGGTCCATCGCCGTGCTTGCCATTGCGAGGACGATCACAGGATAAGCGTGAATATGCGCCGTCTCAAGCACACGGCCAGATGTTCCTCGAAGACATTCCGTGAACGCGTAACGTCAACGGCATCCTTCGCGCTTACCTCTTCCGCGTATAGCGGTGTTTCACTCCCGCCGGAAACCACTCGGGATCGCCGGCCGGTTTCAACGTTACTTGCGGTTGTTGATATTCCGCGGGCACGTAGTTGGCGAATTCGCTGTTGAGCCGCCGCAACTCGGCTAACACCGCCGCGGCGACGGTCTCGCGTTTCGCGTCGTCGGCGGTGACGCCCGGTAACAATTCCACCACGATGCGCAACGTCTCGTTGAGATCGGCGGCCTCGCTCACTTGCAGCACGAATTTACCGCTCACCCAGTCGCGCACCTCGGCCTGTTCCAGGCCGACGCTGATGTTCTCGGGATAGATGTTGGCACCGAAATAGGAGACGGTGAAGTCGGCGCGGCCGAACAGGTAGACGAAGGGCAGCGGCGGAGCGTCGTTGCCGGTCAACTTATCGAAGGCGTCGCAGCCCGCCGCGCGCGCGATATTGCGCATCTCGTCGTAGGAAATGAGCCCGCCTTGGTCGGCGATGTGGTAACGCAGCAGCGGCACGCCGCCGTTGCCGCTCACCACCAAAGTGCCGTCGTCGTGCAGCTCGAAATAACGGCTGCGCGGATCGTATTGCACCAGGGTCGGCAGCCGCGATTCGCCGAACACCTCGCGCGCCAGCGCGGGCCGCGCCGAGAAAAATCGGCGCAGCGCGATGCTGAGCGGCGTCTCGTTGCCGAGCACGCCGCCGTCGGCCGTGCCGTACAGCGACGCCGTGGCCTGGCAGGGATCGTCGGCGCCGATGCGTTCGCACACCAGCGCGCGCCACTCCTCGCTGAACACTTCGCCGGCGAAGACCAGCTTGGGCCGGTAACGCGGCCAGTCGACTTGTTGCGCGCGGCCGGAATCGATCACGTCCTTGATGAAGGGTGGATAACCCAGCAGCACGATTTGTTCATAACTCGGCCCGAGTTCTTGCACCGTTCGGAATATCTCTTCTTTTTTATTGCCCGGCGTGACTACGGTGATGGGATAACCCTTCAGCGCGAGATAACGGCAGCAGGCGGCGGTGAACATGCCGCCCACCCAGCTGCCGAGGGCGAAACACACCACCGCGAGGGTGCGGCTCTGGTGGGCGCGGAAGGCGTGGAACACCTGTTCGAAACGGAAGGCGATGTCGAGTTCGTGCGCCACCGTGCGCGGCCACACCGTGGGCGTGCCGGTGGAGCCGGAGGAGACCGCGAGCATATCGCATTCGTGCAAGGCGCCGTGACGGCAGCGTTCCGCCAGCGGATAGGCGCGCATGTAGTTCGGTTTGGTCATCAGCGGCAAGGTTTGAAAATCGGCGAGGGAATGTATCCGTTCCACATCGAGTTCTTGCCCGGCGAGAAAATGCCGGTAGGCTGGCACCGCGGCGACCGTGGCATGGAATAGCGCCAAAATACCCGCTTCGACCGCGGCTGGTTGAGCGCCGGCGAGGTGTGTGGCTAGCGGCGTATCGAGAAAAGTGTGCAAAGCGGTCAAAGTGTGTTGCGCGCGGCTGTGCATGATTACTCCATCAGTCAGCATCGAGGCGGGTAGGGCGCATTTTACCAGAGGCGGTGTAATGGCGTCCTTGCTGCTATCTTAATAAAGAAGAGAGAAGGGGTTACCGTAGACAATCACCGCAAAGAGGGGACGGTATGGGACCGGATATCGAAGACTGGGTGCACGACCATGCGTTCGGTGTGCTGCTGGGGGTTGAAATATTGTGGGTGGGTGGATTTCTGGCGGTATTCGTCCTGTATTTTTTGCTGAAACGCTGGGTTAAAAAACAAGCTAAGCCGACGGATGTATCCAAGGGTCCCGGCGAGTGAACTGAAAAATAAACGTTAAGCACCGTGGTCGGGGATTCCGCTACCCGAAATAGAGTGCAATAAAGCCGGGGCATTTTGCTCTCTAAGCGTTCTGTCGATTAACCGGTATTCAGTGTGCATGAGGCGGCGCCGGATCGCGGATGGAGTGCTTTCCGGGCCTGGTTTTGTTATCGTTATGGCCTCTTGTTGTGAACCCTCATCGAGACGCCCATGCCTGAATACCGCTCCCGTACCACCACTCACGGCCGCAACATGGCCGGCGCCCGCGCCCTGTGGCGCGCCACAGGCATGAAGAACGACGACTTCGGCAAGCCCATCATCGCCATCGCCAATTCGTTTACCCAATTCGTGCCGGGACATGTGCACTTGAAAGACCTCGGCCAATTGGTGGCGCGTGAGATCGAGCGTGCCGGCGGCGTGGCGAAAGAGTTCAACACCATCGCCGTCGATGACGGCATCGCCATGGGCCACGGCGGCATGTTGTATTCGCTGCCGTCGCGCGAGCTGATTTCCGACGCGGTGGAATACATGGTCAACGCCCATTGCGCCGACGCGCTGGTGTGCATCTCCAACTGCGACAAGATCACCCCCGGCATGCTCAACGCCGCGTTGCGTTTGAACATACCGACGGTGTTCGTCTCGGGTGGACCGATGGAAGCCGGCAAGGCGCGGGTGCAGGGCAAGGTGGTGAGCCTGGACCTGGTCGACGCGATGGTCGCGGCCGCCGATGAAAAATACAGCGATGACGAAATCGCCACGATCGAACGCTCGGCCTGTCCCACCTGCGGTTCCTGCTCCGGGATGTTCACCGCCAATTCCATGAACTGTCTTACCGAGGCTTTGGGTTTGAGTCTGCCGGGCAACGGCAGCGTGCTGGCCACTCACGCCGACCGCAAGGAATTATTCCTGGAAGCCGGCCGCGTGATCGTGCAATTGGCCAAGCGTTATTACGAGCAGGACGACGCCTCGGCACTGCCGCGCACTATCGCCAGTTTCCAGGCCTTCGAAAATGCCATGACGCTCGACATCGCCATGGGCGGTTCCACCAACACCGTATTGCATTTGCTCGCCGCGGCGGAAGAGGCCGGTGTGAACTTCACCATGCACGACATGGATCGTCTATCGCGCAAGGTGCGTCATCTGTGCAAGGTCGCGCCGAGCAGTCAGCAATATCACATGGAAGATGTGCACCGCGCCGGCGGCGTGATCGGCATCCTCGGCGAACTGGACCGCGCCGGCTTGATCCATCGTGACGTGCCGACGGTGCACAGTGCGACTCTCGGCGCGGCGCTGGCGCAGTGGGACGTGATGGTGAACGACGATCCCAAGGTACATGAGTTTTATCGCGCCGCGCCGGGCGGTATACCGACCACGGTGGCGTTCAGCCAGAACAAGCGCTATGCCGATCTTGATATCGATCGGGAAAAAGGCTGCATCCGCAATAACGAACACGCTTACAGTCAGGAAGGCGGGCTGGCCGTGCTGCACGGCAATCTCGCCCTCGACGGTTGCATCGTCAAGACCGCGGGTGTTGACGAGAGCATTCTGAAATTCTCCGGCCCCGCGCGGATATTCGAGAGTCAGGACGCGGCCGTGGAGGCGATCTTGGCCAATAACATCAAACAAGGCGACGTGTTGGTCATTCGCTACGAAGGCCCGCGCGGCGGACCCGGCATGCAGGAAATGCTGTATCCCACCAGTTATCTGAAATCGAAAGGTCTCGGCAAGGCCTGCGCGCTGGTCACCGACGGCCGTTTCTCGGGCGGCACGTCGGGCTTGTCCATCGGTCACGTCTCGCCGGAGGCGGCCGAAGGCGGCGCCATCGGGTTGGTGGAGGAAGGGGACATCATCGAGATCGATATTCCGCACCGCAGCATTCGCGTGGCGATCGATGACACCGAACTCGCCCGCCGCCGCACCGCCATGGAAGCCAAAGGCGCCGCGGCCTGGAAGCCGGTCAACCGCCGGCGCGAAGTTTCAGCTGCGCTTAAAGCTTACGCGGCGATGACCACCAGTGCGGCACGGGGGGCGGTAAGAGATGTGAGTCAGTTGGAAAAGAAGTAGCAAAATGTCCGCTCGACTAAATGAAACAAGTTGACCTAAATACTTGGGAGGAATTCGAGGGACATGCCAATCGACTTGCTCTCGAACGAGCGAATCGCAAGCAGGCGACGGATCATTATATTTCGAGGTATTTGTTCCGCGGCCAATCTGATAGGGCCGTAGGGCGGATGCGTGTAATGCGATCCGCCGAAGGCGAACGCCGGTGTGGTGACCCGGCATCAAAGACATTCCTGGGTTTCGGCGGATACGCGTTGCGCCGCGCGATGTTTCAGAATGAAAGGTGCGCATAGCGCACCCTAGCTTATCCGCATCCTCTCTGATGGCCTCGATTTTTGCGGCGAGCCCCGGCTCGATTTACAGCGGAATTGGGGGCGCGGCACGTTCAGTTCGATGAGGATGCCGGCGATCACCGCCGCGCAGACCGTCTATAAACGCCGCTCCCACGTGAGGGCATGGCCGACGATGGTGTCGAGTTGGTTGTATTGCGGCGTCCAGCCCAGTAGCGCGCGTATCCGCTCGGCCTTGGCGATCAGCGCGGGCGGGTCGCCGGCGCGGCGCGGCGCTTCGCGAATATCCAGTTTGACGCCACTTACCTCCTGCACTTTATCCAGGACTTCGCGCACGCTGTAACCGTGGCCGTAACCGCAATTAGCGGTAAAAGACTCTCCGCCGTTGTGCAGATGCTCCAGCGCCAGCAAGTGAGCGCGCGCCAGGTCTTCGATGTGAATGTAATCGCGGATGCAAGTGCCGTCCGGGGTGGGGTAATCGGTGCCGAAGACGTCGATATGGCTGCGCTTGCCCAGCGTCGCTTCGCACGCCACTTTAATGAGGTGGGTGGCCTTGGGAGTGGATTGGCCGATGCGGCCGCCAGGGTCGGCCCCCGCCACATTGAAATAACGCAACACGCCATAGCGTAGATTGCTGGCCGCGGCCAAGTCTTGCAGCATCCATTCGCTCATGAGTTTGGAGCGGCCATAAGGGTTGATCGGCGCGAGCGGGCTGTCTTCCGCGCACTCCATATCGGGCGGGATGCCGTACACCGCGGCGGTGGACGAGAAGATGAAATGTTTGACGCCCGCGTCGGCGCAAGCCGCCAGCAGTTCGCGAGTATTGCAGGTGTTGTTGCCGTAGTATTTGAGCGGGTCGCTCACTGATTCGGGTACCACGATATGCGCGGCGAAGTGCAGCACCGATTCGATATCGTGTTCGCGCAGCAGTTGCGTGACGAAGGCGCGGTCGCCGGTGTCGCCTATCATCAGGTTGCCGTACAGCACCGAGGCGCGAAAGCCGGTGGAGAGATTGTCGAGCACGATAACTTGGTGGCCGGCCTCACCTAGTTGACGCACGACGTGGCTGCCGATGTAACCGGCGCCGCCGGTCACCAATATGGGTTGCTTGCGCATAAAATCCGTCTTGCCTCTCCCGCCAAAATGGGGCACAGCATACCATTATCGCCGCCCATGTTGATCTTCACGCGTGGCCGTGAAACCCATGGTGATCGGCTTACCGCGCGGTCGTGCCGACTAAGCCCATTTATGGTGCGGGCCGTTGCGATGCGGATGCCTGTTCGCGTCGGAGTGAGGATGAGATTGCCCGAGTCCCGTAGGTCTGGTTTGCCGGTCTCCGGCCGCCTACAATAGTCTTTCTTTCATGGCCCATCTTGTTCGACCTATCCCCCGAGAAAGCGAATCAATGAATCAGCTCATCCAACCCCACGGCGGTCAGTTGCGGATTTTGTTTGCCGGCGATGCGCACGCCGCGGAACTCAAGCAGGAAGCTCTTTCATTACCTTCATTGGATCTCGATCCACGTCAGCAGACCGAACTGGCCTTGTTGATGAGCGGCGCCTATTCCCCATTGCGAGGGTTCATGGGACAGGCGGATTACCGGCGTGTGTTAGAGGGTATGGCGCTGGCGGACGGTACTTTATGGCCCTTGCCGGTGGTGCTGGACGTGGGCGAGGCGCTGGCCGCGCGCTTGACGCCGGGAACGGCTTTGGCGCTGCGGGATCTCGAAGGTGTATTGCTGGCGGTGTTGCGGGTGGATGAGGTCTGGCAGCCGGATCGCGCCGCCGAGGTTCGCGCTCTGTACGGCGAGACGGATGCCACGTATCCGGATGTAGACCGCCTTCTTACTAAAACCCAGGCGTATTACGTCGGCGGCCGTGTCGAAGGTATCGAGGCGCCCAGTTATCACAGCTTCAACACACTACGTCATGGACCGGCCGAGCTGCGCCAGGAATTCGCCAAGCGCGGTTGGGGACAGGTGGCGGCTTTCCATACGGCCGAGCCTCTGCATGTTGCCCAGCACAAGCTGAGTGTACGAGTCGCCCGCGAGCTGGGCGCGGCGCTGCTATTGCATCCCGTGGTGGAAGAAGGAGATGACTATTACTACCGGGTGCGCTGTTATCGGGCGTTATTGGCGCGTTCCCCGGCGCAGACCACCATGCTGAGTCTGTTGACCATTCCCGCTCGGGGCGGCGGCTGGCGGGAACTGCTGCTGCATGCCATCGTCCGGCAAAACTGCGGTTGCAGCGCCATGGTGTGGCAAGTAGGCGCGTACGGCTTGAACGCGAGCGCGGCGGCGGATCAGTCGGAGATGGCCGGAAAGCTGGTCATTCGGTTGGTCGCTTGCGAGCCCATGCTGTATGTGGAAGAGCGCGCGGATTATCTGCCGCCGGGCGAGTTGCCGGCCGGGGCGCGGGTCCGTGAATTCGGTGCCGAGGAGCTGCAACGCCGCTTGCGCGAGGGTTTGGATATCCCCGAGTGGTTTTCCTTTGCCGAGGTCGCCGCCGAATTACGCAACCGTTTTCCGGCCCGCGCCAAACAAGGGTTCACTTTGTTTTTTACGGGCTTGTCCGGCTCGGGTAAGTCCACGGTCGCCAAGGCGGTGCTGGCTAAATTATTGGAGCTGGGCGGCCGGCCGGTCAGCGTGCTCGACGGCGACGTGGTGCGCAAACACTTGTCCAGCGAGTTGGGGTTCTCCAAAGAACATCGCAATATCAATATCCGCCGTATCGGTTACGTGGCCAGTGAGATCACCAAGAACGGCGGCATCGCCATTTGCGCGCCGATCGCTCCCTATACCGCGCTGCGGCGCGAAGTGCGGCAAATGATCAATCCGTATGGCGGCTTCATCGAGATCCATATTTCCACCCCTCTCGAGGTCTGCGAAGGCCGTGACCGCAAGGGGCTCTACGCCAAAGCCCGCGCCGGAGTGCTCAAGGAATTCACCGGGATCAGCGACCCCTATGAAGTGCCGGAAAATCCGGAGCTGCGCCTCGACACCAGCCGACTCTCGGTGGATGAGGCGGCGCAACAAGTATTCCTCTACCTTGAACAACAAGGGTATATCGCCTGACCAAGTGAGGCTCGGAGACTTTAGCGGCATCAGCAATTTATGGGCCGCGGAGCGTTGACACGCGCAGTCCGATCTATCAAAATACGCGGCTTGTGTCTTGAGGAGGGGTTCCCGAGCGGCCAAAGGGATCAGACTGTAAATCTGACGGCTCTGCCTTCGGAGGTTCGAATCCTCCCCCCTCCACCAGTGTTTTGCCGATGGTGGAGCTTTCTTAATCGGGGGTGTCTTCATTGGTCCGTGATGAGAAGGCGGGTGTAGTTCAATGGTAGAACTTCAGCCTTCCAAGCTGATAGCGTGGGTTCGATTCCCATCACCCGCTCCAGTGTAAGAGGAAAGGGGTAAAGAGAAAGGGTTTTAAGGGTAAGGCAATGGGCTTGCTCTTGAAGGCTTTTCATTTTGCTCTGATGCAGGCCCATATAGCTCAGTCGGTAGAGCACTTCCTTGGTAAGGAAGAGGTCACCGGTTC
>CAKKSB010000056.1 GCA_919903055.1 Gammaproteobacteria bacterium
CGGCGCCATTCCCGAGAATCTGCTGGAAAGCGAATTGTTCGGCCACGAGAAGGGTGCCTTTACCGGCGCGATCACCGCGCGCCAGGGCCGTTTCGAGTTGGCCGAGGGCGGCAGTCTGTTCCTCGACGAGATCGGCGACATGAGCCTGCACATGCAGGTCAAATTACTGCGGGTCTTGCAGGAGCGGGTGTTCGAACGGGTCGGCAGCAACAAGCCGCTCACCGCCGATGTGCGGATCATCGCCGCTACCCACCGTAACCTGGAAGCGCAGATCAGTGAAGGTCATTTCCGCGAAGACCTCTACTACCGTCTCAATGTTTTCCCTATCGAAATGCCGCCGCTGCGCGAGCGCAAGGAAGACATTCCTTTGCTCATCAACGAACTCATCACCCGCCTGGAACATGAAAAACGCGGTTCGGTGCGCTTGACGCCGCAGGCCATCATCTCGCTCTGCGACTATCATTGGCCGGGCAATGTCCGCGAACTGGCCAATCTCATGGAACGCTTGGTGATCATGTTCCCTTTCGGCGTGGTGGATACCCATGACTTGCCGGAAAAATTTCGGGGTGGGAAAAGCGGTGAACGCCTGCTTCAGCAATACATTCCGGCGGAGATCGAATTAAGCATCGATCCGCTGGCGGTGCCGCGCCTGCCCCGCGACGGTCTCGATCTCAAGGAACATATCAACACCATGGAATTCAACCTGATCAAGCAGGCGCTGGAGGATGCGGACGGGGTTGTGGCCCATGCCGCCAACCGGCTAAAACTGCGCCGTACCACCTTGGTCGAGAAGATGCGGAAATACGGCCTGCAACGCAGCGATGAAGTGACGTAATCTTGTCACTCCGCCCAGCGCTCATTTTCTATCTTGTTGTTTATTAAGAATACTAGCTTAGGCACGACTCTTGCTTTTTATTATGGCGCGGAACTTTCCGCTACTTAAACCATAGTAAAAGGCGAACTCAGAGCGTGCATCATGCCGACGTTAGCTAACCGCTCCCAGGATCTGGAAGACGCATTTCACGTCTTCAGCCAGGTATCGGAACGACTGGCTGAATCCTACCGTTTACTCGAAGACCGCGTGGCGGGGCTTAACCAAGAGTTGGCGGCCGCGCGCCACGAGCGTCTGCAGCAACTCGCCGAGAAAGAACGCCTGGCGAATCGCCTGCAACTTCTCTTGGCGACCCTGCCCGGCGGGGTGGTGGTACTCGACGGCCAAGGCCGCGTTCAAGAATGCAATCCCGTTGCTACCTCTCTGTTGAACGAACCCCTGCTTGGTGAGAATTGGAGTGACGTATCGGTGCGAGCTTTCGCCGCCGGAGCGCGGGGGCCTTACGAAGCGACGCTCAAGGACGGCCGTCAACTCAATATTTCCAGCTGTGAACTGGCGGCCGAGCCCGGCCGCATTCTTCTTTTTCAAGACGTCACCGAAACCCGTCAGCTCCAGGATTTGTTGAGCCGCCACCAGCGCCTGTCGGCCATGGGCGAAATGGTGGCCCGGCTCGCCCACCAGATTCGCACGCCGCTGTCGTCGGCGATGCTGTATGTCTCCCTGCTGCACAAGGCATCGGCCGAGCAGCAGACCGATCGGGCTCAATGCACGGGTAAAGTGCTGTCGCGTTTGCGTGAGTTGGAACGCATGGTCAATGACATGCTGGTTTTTGCCCGCGGCGGTGAATTCGCCGCGCAGCCGATCGCTTTGAGCGGATTGCTCGATGATTTACGCCAGGCTCTGGAATTGCCGCTCCAACAGGGCCATGGCCGCCTCGACATCGTCGATCACGCGCCCGGCGCGACCATCGAAGGCGTGCGCGACGTGCTGATGGGCGCTTTGTTGAATCTGACCACCAACGCCATGCAGGCGGCCGGCACTGATATACGGCTGATCATCGCCACTCGCCGCGCGGCGGACGGCGGTATCGAAGTGTCGGTCACCGATAATGGCCCGGGCATTCCGCCCGATATGCACGAAAAAATATTCGAACCTTTTTTCACGACCCGCAGCAGCGGCACCGGCTTAGGTCTGGCGGTGGTCCGTGCGGTCATGGAAGGCCACCGCGGCGCGGTGAGCCTGGAATCGCAGGAAGGCCGCGGCGCCAGTTTTACACTGAAATTTCCCGCGCCGAACGCCGAACAGGCGCTCGCCAGCGGACTTTGGTACGGCAAAAAATAACCGGTTTTACATTCATCGGGGCGATTATATGTATGCAGAAAGCACACGCGCAGGAGCAAATATGAATCAAGCGAGAGTTCTCGTCGTTGAAGATGATAATTCGCTACGGGAAGCATTGTCCGACACCTTGCAACTCGCCGGCTACTCGGTTGCCAGCGCCTCGAATGGCGCGATCGCCCTCGACATACTCGCGCGTAACCAAATGGATTTGGTGGTGAGCGATGTGCAGATGAAACCGATGGACGGCCATACTTTGCTTAAAAACATTAAGAAGAATCACCCGGCGCTGCCGGTGATTTTGATCACCGCTTACGGCACCATCCAAAAAGCGGTGTCCGCCATGCACGACGGCGCGGCGGATTATCTAGTGAAACCGTTTGAAGCCGACGTGCTGGTCAATGTGGTGGAGCGGTATGCCGCGTCCGCGCCCGGCAACGAGGAAACCACCGGGTTGATCGCCGAGGATACCAAGACCCGGCAACTGGTCGAGCTCGCCAAGCGGGTGGCCGAGACCGAAGTGACGGTCATGCTCAGCGGCGAGAGCGGCACCGGTAAAGAAGTGTTCGCCCGTTATTTGCACAGCGAATCCAAACGGGCGCAAGGACCGTTCGTGGCGATTAATTGCGCCGCCATCCCCGAGAATATGCTGGAGGCATTATTGTTCGGCTTCGAGAAAGGCGCGTTCACCGGCGCTTATCAAGCCACGCCCGGCAAATTCGAACAAGCCAACGGCGGCACTTTGCTGCTCGATGAAATTTCCGAAATGGATCTCGGCCTGCAAGCGAAATTGCTGCGGGTTTTACAGGAGCGGGAAGTGGAGCGTCTGGGCGGCCGCAAAACCATTCCGCTCGACGTGCGGGTGCTCGCCACCTCCAACCGAGTGATGCGCGAGGAAGTGAAAGCCGGCCGTTTCCGCGAAGATCTTTATTATCGTCTGCATGTGTTTCCGCTGCATATTCCGCCGCTCCGCGAGCGCATGGCCGACGTTTTGCCGCTGGCGCGTTTTTTCCTGAAAAGAGGCGCGGGCCCGGTCGGTTTGACGGCGGCCGCCGAGGAACGCCTGCTTACTCATTCCTGGCCGGGCAATGTGCGGGAATTGGATAACGTCATTCAACGCGCGGTCATCATGCGGCAAGGCCAGGCGATCGGCGCGGAGGATATTCATTTCGAGGATGAAAGCGCCGCGCCCGTGCCGGTGCTCGCCCCGCGAGCGATGGACCTGGCAGCGGACGTCGGCGAATTGAGCGACGGCATGAAACGCAACGAACAGCGCTTGATCATCGATGCCTTGCGCACGGCGCACGGCAGCCGTAAGTCGGCGGCGGAAAAATTGGGCATCAGTCAGCGCACTTTGCGCTACAAGCTGGCGCGCATGCGTGAATTAGGTGTCGAGATCCCCGCTGGCTACAGCGTGAAATTCGGTTAATCGGCCGTAAGGAAGCGGAGGCGAATCATCCATGAGCGACATCGATATCAATCAGGTTTTAACCCAGCTGCGCTCTATGGCGTCGGTGGCGCAGGGTCAGGCCGCCGCCGGTGCCACCGGTGCGGAAGGCGGTGATTTTTCCAATATGCTGAAGTCGGCTATCGACAAAGTCAGCGAGACCCAGCAACAGGCCGGCGATTTGGCCACCTCGTTCGAGAAGGGGGATGCGCAAGTGGATTTGACCGAAGTGATGGTCGCTTTGCAAAAGGCCAAGATTTCTTTCCAAGCGATGGTGGAAGTGCGGAATAAGTTGGTAACCGCTTATCAAGACGTGATGAACATGTCGATTTAAACATGTTTGGGAAGTTATACCTTGCGACGATCAACCAACTGGGTGCTTAGTTAAAAAATGGCTGACGGGAAATTAAAAAAATCGGGTTCGGCGGTGGACGGTCTGGGTCAGTTGCCGGTGTTTCGCCAAATCGGCGTCATGCTGGGCTTGGCCGCCAGCGTCGCCTTGGGTGTGATGGTGGTGTTGTGGTCGCAGCAGCCGAGCTATCGGATGCTGTATAGCGGGCTGACCGATCAGGATACCTTGGCGATCACCAATGCCTTGGACAGTAAAGGCATCCCTCATCAATTGACCGCCGGTACGGGAACCGTGATGGTACCCGCCGACCGGGTGCATGAAGCACGCTTGCAATTGGCCGGTTCCGGCCTGCCCAAGGGTTCAGCCACCGGTTTTGAATTGCTCGATAAGGAACAAGGCCTCGGTGTAAGCCAGTTCATGGAAAACGCTCAGTATCAACGTGCACTGGAAGGCGAACTGGCGCGGACCATCGGCAGCATCAGCGGCGTGCAAACCGCACGCGTGCATCTGGCGGTGCCGAAACAATCGTCGTTCGTGCGCGAGCGCGACAAAAAATTTCCTTCCGCCTCGGTGATGCTCAATGTCTTGAGCGGCCGGCAGCTCGATGCCGGTCAAGTCGGAGCGATCGTGCATTTAGTCGCGTCGAGCGTGCCGAATCTTTCACCCGACAGCATTACGGTGGTCGATCAATCCGGCAAGCTGCTGACCGGCGCCCAGTCGTCGAGTCAAATGCGCCTCACCGCCAATCAATTCGATTACCGCCGGCAATTGGAAGATTATTACATCAAGCGCATCGAAGATATTTTGACGCCGATTCTGGGAGTGGAAGGCGTGCGGGCGCAAGTGTCGGCCGAAGTGGATTTCAGCGTCATCGAACAGACCCAGGAAAGTTTCAATCCGGATCTGCCGGCGATTCGAAGCGAGCAGACTTCCGAAGATTTATCGCGCGGCACAGGTAATACCGGCGGCGTGCCGGGTGCATTGACCAATCAACCGCCGGTGACCGGCGCGCAGGCCGCCGCCAATCCGGCCAATCAGGATAACGGCGCGCCGCAGAACAGCGCGAAGCGGGTGACGCGTAATTATGAATTGGATAAAACCATCAGCCATACTCAATTTCCGACCGGCAATGTCCGCCGCCTTTCCATCGCGGTGGTGGTGGACGACCGGCAAACCGCGGATGCCGAGGGTAAAACTCAGCGCACACCGCGCACCGAAGACGAGATCAGCCGCATCACCTCGTTGGCCAAGGAAGCGGTGGGCTTTAATCCGCAACGCGGCGATAGTCTCAACGTGATTAATGCATCGTTCACCGAACCCGCCAAGGTCGAGCCCTTGCCGGAACCCGCGCTGCTGGATAAGCCCTGGGTGTGGGACGTGGGCAAACAGGTATTGGCCGGCATCGGAATACTGGTGTTGCTGTTCGGTGTCTTGAAACCGCTGTTTCGCAACCTGGTTGAGAAAGCGCCGACGCCGGTGTACATGACCGCCAATGCCGGCGGCGGAGGGCAGCTGTCCTCGCCGGAAATGAACCAGCAACGTTTGCCGTCGGCGCAAGCGCCGCAATTGCTCGACAATAACGCTTACGAGCAGAAATTGGGCATCGCCCAAGGCATGGCCAAAAACGATCCGAAGCGGGTCGCGCAAGTGGTGAAAAATTGGGTGGCGAGCGATGGCTGAAGCGGCGGGTAAAGGCGTGGAGAAGGCCGCCATTTTTTTAATGGCGATCGGCGAGTCGGCCGCTTCGGAAATTCTCAAGCTCATGACGCCGAAAGAGGTGCAGAAAGTCGGCATGGCGATGGCCACGCTGAATAATATCACCACCTTTCAAGTGCAGGACGTGGTAGGCGATTTCGTGCAAATGGTCGACGGCCAGACTTCGCTGGGCATCGGCAACGAAGACTACGTGCGCAGCGTACTCAAGTCGGCGCTGGGCGACGACAAAGCCGGCAATTTAATCGACCGTATCATTACCGGCACGACGTCCAAAGGTTTGGAAGCATTGAAATGGATGGACCCGCGGGCGGTGGCCGAAGTGATCCGTCTCGAACATCCGCAGATCATTTCCATCGTGCTCGCCTATCTGGACAGCGATCACGCAGCGCAGGTCCTGACGTTATTGCCGGACCGTCTGCGTTCCGATGTGTTGATGCGGATCGCCAGCCTCGAAGGCGTGCATCCCACGGCCTTGCGCGAACTGGACGAAATCCTCGAGCGGCAGTTCTCCGGCAATAACAATGTGAAATCCTCCGCGGTGGGCGGTACTAAAACCGCGGCGAACATTCTTAATTTTTTGGAAGCGTCCAAAGGCGGCCAGATCATGGACACTATCAAGGAGACGGATGCCGAGCTGGCGCAGTCCATCGAAGACCTGATGTTCGTATTCGACAATCTCAAGGAATTGGATGACCGCGGCGTGCAGACGCTACTCCGCGAAGTGTCATCCGATTCGCTGATACTGGCGCTGAAAGGTTCCGATGAAATAATGAAAGAGAAGGTATTCAAAAATATGTCCAAGCGCGCGGCGGAAATGCTCAAGGAAGATTTGGAAGCGAAAGGACCGGTGCGCTTGAGCGAAGTTGAAACCGCGCAGAAAGAAATTCTTTCCATCGCCCGCCGCATGGCCGAGGCCGGTGAAATCAACCTGGGCGGTCAAGGCGGCGAGGAGTATGTCTAAAGTCATTCCGAGCGAGGCCTTGTCGGAATACCAGAAGTGGAGTCTGCCTGAGGTGTCGTCCGTCAAAGGTAATAGCTCGGGCGACGGCCCACCGCGTTTTATGCGCGCCAATCAAATCGAAAAAATCCAGCAGCAAGCCTATGAAGAAGCCTATGCCCGTGGTTACAAGGAAGGTTTGGCTTCGGGTCAGGAAAAACTCAAGGCGCAGACCCAGCGCCTGAGCCAAGTGATCGCTAAATTGACTAAACCTTTGGCGGATTTGGATGAGGTGGTTGAAAAAGAATTGCTGGCGTTTATTTTGACTATTTGCCGGTTCGTCATTCGTCGTGAAGTGTCGATCAACCCCGGCGAGATCGTGGCCGTCGTCAAAGAGGCGTTGGTTGTATTGCCGGTGTCGTGTCGCAACATCAAGGTATTTTTGCACCCGGAGGACGCGACGTTGATCCGCAAGCTGATGCCGCAAGAAGGCGAGGAGAGGACGTGGAAAGTGGTTGAGGAGCCCACCATGGTCAAGGGCGATTGCCGGGTCGTCTCCGACACGTCGCAAATCGACGCGACATTGGAGAAACGGATCGGCGCCATCGCAGCCACTCTGCTGGGCGGTGATAGGGAATCCGATGGTTAGCCCGGCCGACCGCGCGGACAAGACGCCGTGGCTGGCGCGGTTGCAGGAAAAACGCGAACGCTTCGAGGCGCCGGCGATGCTGGTGATCGAAGGACGCGTCACGCGCATGGTGGGTTTGACTTTGGAAGCGGTGGGATGCCCCGCGGCGGTAGGCGAGCGGTGTTTGGTGATGCCTGCCCATGGTGAGGTGATCGACGCCGAAGTGGTGGGCTTCGCCGATGACATTACCTATTTGATGCCGTCCAGTTCGGTGCTGGGGCTCACGCCCGGCGCGCGGGTGATACCGACCGGCACGATGTGCGACGCGCCGGTCGGGCCGGGCTTACTCGGCCGGGTGGTGGACGGCCGGGGCCGGCCCTTGGACGGCAAGGGCGAGATCGAATACGCGGCGCGCGTGCCGCTGGCCGGTAAGCCGGTCAATCCACTCAGCCGGCAGCCGATTAAATGGCCTCTGGACGTCGGCATACGCGCCATCAACAGCCTCATCACGGTCGGCAAAGGCCAGCGGGTCGGCTTGTTCGCCGGCAGCGGTGTGGGCAAGAGCGTGTTGCTGGGCATGATGACGCGTTTTACCGACGCCGACGTGGTGGTCGTGGGTTTGATCGGCGAGCGCGGCCGTGAAGTAAAAGAATTCATCGAAGACATTTTAGGTAAAGAAGGCATGGCGCGCGCGGTAGTGGTGGCGACGCCGGCGGACAGTCCGCCGCTGATGCGTCTGCACGGCGCGATGCTGACCATGAGTATCGCCGAATATTTCCGTGACACCGGCAAAGATGTTTTGTTGCTCATGGATTCTTTGACGCGCTACGCGCAGGCCCAACGTGAAATCGGTCTGGCCATCGGCGAGCCGCCTACCAGCAAAGGCTATCCGCCTTCGGTGTTCGCCAAGCTGCCCCAACTGGTGGAACGGGCCGGCAACGGCGGCGCGGGCAAGGGGACAGTGACGGCGTTTTTTACCGTGCTGACCGAAGGCGACGACCAGCAGGATCCGGTGGCCGATGCGTCGCGGGCGATTTTGGACGGCCATGTGGTGTTGTCGCGCCAGTTGAGCGAGGCCGGACATTATCCCGCCATCGACATCGAGGCGTCGGTGAGCCGTTTGATGGTGGCGGTGGCCGACGAGCCCCATCGCAAAACCGCCCGCCAGTTTAGAAAATTGAACTCGCTGTATCTGCAGAATCGCGATTTGATCAGCGTCGGCGCCTATGCGCGCGGCGGCGACCCGCTGCTCGACAAGGCCATCGAACAACGCGGCAAGATGATGGATTTCCTGCAGCAGAATATTCATGAGCCGGTTTCCTTGACGGAGAGTGTGCGCGAACTCAAACAGCTGGTCGGTCCGCTGTGAGTGAAGACGGACGATGGCGCTGAAATCCACCGGCTTGTTGACGGTAAAGAAGCTGGCGGTCAACGCCGAACGCAAGGAGGCCATGCGTTTGGCGGAGTCCATGCGGCGCGCCGAGGAAAAAAAAGCCAAGCTCGAGGAGCTGGCAGGCTATCTCAAGGAATACACCGGAACCTTGCTCACTCTCGGTGGGCAAGGCTTGTCGGTGGTGGACTTGCGGCGTCGGCATGCTTTCATGGCGCAGATCAACGCGGTGATGATTCAGCAGCAGAGCGCGGTGGAGGCGGCGCAACACATGGTGGACGAGTGCCGCAAACGCTGGTTGCAGGCCAAACGCAAAGCGGACGGCATCTCCGATTTGATCATCAGGAAGGAACAAGAATACGAGCGGGTGGAGGACAAGCGGGCACAGCGGCTGATGGACGACTTGTCGGCACAACGCTGGAGCCGTACCAAGCCCACGGAGTAGTGGCCGGTGAACGGCGTCGGCGCTGGCATATGTCTTGCCTAGTTAAGCCGAGTCTTCAGAATTAGAGAATAGAGAACCAGACACGATGATAACTAACGTACAAAATCCGCCGGCATCGACCCTGGCCGTGAGCCCGGCGGCAGGCGGGGTACTAACCGGCGATATCTCTGTCGATAAAAAAGCCGTCACGTTCCAGTCTCTTATAGGCGATATGCTCAGTGCCGCTTCCGGCTTAGCTGTAGAAGGAGACGAGCCGGATGTGCCGCTGTTGAATGTGGACACGGCAACCGCCGTGCCGGAGACCGGCATACCTTTGCCGCTTCAGCAATTGTTGACGCCGCCGGCCATGGCCGGCGCCATGACCGGCACGGTGGTTCCCGCCGCCGCCGATGACCAGGCGGCGCCGGGACTGCAACTGGCTCTCATCGAGTCGGAAGCAGCGGCGCCGCTGACCAAGGGGCAGCATGGCGGCCTGTTGAGCATATTGCAGCGGACGCTGAATAAACCCTTGGCGGCGCAGCCGCCCGTAAGTCCGGCGGCGCAGATCACCGACTCGCTTTTGCCCGCGGCCGTGCCGGCGGCGGTACTCGCGCCTCATCCAACCGTCATGGCGAGTGATGCGGCCGTGAAATCCAACGCGATCGATTTATTGCAAATGCAGTTGCAGCCGGCGCCGACACCGAGCTTGGTTGCAAGCGGCGTTGTTGAATCGCCTTTGCAACAAACCGGGATTTCCCTGACGTCGCCGTTACTGTCCGGCCAACCCATCGCTCCCACGATACCCGGCACGCTTGCGCCTCCACCCATCGCGACGCCGATCCATCAGCCGCAATGGAATGCCGAGTTGGGAAGCCGGGTTTTGTGGATGGTCAAGCAGGATGTGCAGACCGCGGATATTAAACTCAACCCGCCGCATTTGGGTCCGTTGGAAGTGCGGGTTTCCATGGCTAATGATACGGTCAACGTCACGTTCAGTTCGCCTCATGGATTGGTAAGGGACGCGCTTGACGCCGCCATGCCGCGTTTGCGCGACATGTTCATGGATAACGGTTTGCAACTCGTCAATGCCAACGTGTCGAACAAATCATTTTCCGAGCAGCAAAACCCCGGCCAAGGTCAACAGCAAAGCGGCGGGTTCGGTGATTACCGCGCGGATGAGCCGGGCGGCGACAGCCACGAAGGCGAAATGATGAATACCGTGCTGGCCAGACTCGGTCTCGTCGATTACTACGCTTAAATTTCCCTGCTCGATGTCCCTGCGGTGAGGCGGCGTTCCGCCTTAAGCCGTGACATCGAGCCGTTTATTTTTCCGGCATCGTCGCATATGCCGACATAATCCTGCCGGTGATGTTCTTACACCAACGTCAAAAGCCTGTCGTCGAACTGCCTGGCATATATAAGCCACTGTTCCTTATGTGAATAATAATGACTTAACGCTGGCATGCACATTGCTATCTCTGTCTCAGGATCAATTGGAGTATGGGTTATG
>CAKKSB010000057.1 GCA_919903055.1 Gammaproteobacteria bacterium
TTGGCCCGACGTGTGGGAGATCAATCCTCAAATCGAGAACCCGCATCTCATTTATCCCGGCGACACCATCAGCCTTACCTATCGCGAAGGACAGCCGGTACTGCAATTGGAGCGCCCCTCCGCCCAGACCGGCGCCCCGAGCGACGCCGGCAACGGCGACTTGGTGAAACTCTCGCCGCAGGTGCGCATCACCCGGCTGGAACGGCCCATCCCCACCGTGCCCATCGAAGCGATCGAGCAATTCCTGCTCAACGCTCAAGTCATTTCTCCCGATGAATTGGCAAAATCCGGCTATGTACTTTCCATGGAAGAAGGCCGTCTGATCGGCGGCACCGGCAATAAAATCTATGCCCGCGGCGTTAACGACCGCAGCACGACCCGTTATCAAGTGTTCCGCACCGGCACGGCCTATCGCAACCCCAACGCGAAGCCAGACGAGGTGCTCGGTTATGAAGCGCTCAAAGTGGCGGACGGGCGGGTCGAGGCCTATGGCGATCCCGCCACTCTCACCTTACTGAAAGCTACCCGCGAGACCTTGATCGGCGACCGGTTGATCGCCACGCCCGAAGACGAGGCGCGCGATTTCAACTTCGTGCCCAGCGCGCCGGGCAAAACCGTGCAAGGTAATATAGTGGCGCTGTTCGACGCCATCTCCCGCGCCGGCCGCTACCAAGTGGTGGTGCTCAACCTCGGTCACAACAACGGAGTGCGGCCCGGCCATGTACTGGCCGCCTACCACGCCGGGGAAATCGTGCGCGATCCGGTGAAACCCAAGGCCGGGCCGGTGAACTTGCCGGATGCCCAGGAGGGGCTGGTGATGGTGTTCCGGGTCTTTGACAAAGTAAGCTACGCCTTAGTGATGGAGGCGACGCGGGATATTCGGCTGTACGACGCGGTACGCAATCCTTAGAAGAATTTCTGGTTAGTTAAGTTTTCGCGGCGCGGTTCATGGCGTGGCGCATCACCATGAATCGGACCATGTAGAAAAACGCAACATGTTTGGTTTTGGTTCCTGAAAACTTCATGAATGAATTTTCAGGGATACTTAAAACAAACCAGGGGCAATTCGAAACAGGGATGGGGGAAGCACAGGGCGAGGACGAACGGGCCTACTGGCTCGCGCTACTCCGCCTGCCCGGTATCGGTGCGGCGGGGGCACGGGCATTATTGTCCCGCTTCGGCACGCCGCGCCGGCTCTTCGAGGCGGGCGATGCGGCCTGGCACGACGCCCGCCTCCCCGCCGCGGCCCGCGTCTATTTGGCTAATCCGGCCTGGGCGGAAATCGATACCGACCTCATCTGGCTCCGGCAACCTCATCGTCATCTCCTCATCTTGACCCAGGCGGCCTATCCGCCGTTGTTGCGGGAAATTCCCGATCCGCCGCCGGTCCTGTTCGTCCAAGGTGATCCGGCGCTTTTGCACGCCCCCCAGCTCGCCGTGGTGGGCAGCCGCAATCCCAGCCCCGGCGGCGAACGCACCGCCGCCGATTTCGCCGGCCATCTCAGCCGGGCCGGCCTTGCCATCACCAGCGGCATGGCCGTCGGCATCGACGCCGCCGCGCATCGCGGCGCCTTGCAAGCCACGGGGTTCACCTTGGCGGTGGCCGGCACCGGCCTCGACCGCGTCTATCCGGCCCACCACCGGGAGCTGGCCCACGCCATCGCCGAACAAGGCGCGCTGGTCTCCGAATTCCCCGCCGGCACACCGCCGCGACCCGATCACTTTCCTCGCCGCAACCGGATTATCAGCGGTCTCACGCTAGGCACCTTGGTGGTCGAAGCCGCGCCCCAAAGCGGCTCATTGATCACCGCCCGGCTGGCCGCCGACCAAGGCCGGGAGGTATTCGCCATTCCCGGCTCCATCCACAATCCACTGTCCCGCGGCTGCCATGCCTTGATTCGCCAAGGGGCCAAGTTGGTGGAAACCGCCCAAGACATCCTCGAAGAATTACCGGGCTTTACACCTATCCTAACCAATTTTATAAAGAATGACGTCCGCGCCGGCGCCAGTCCGGACGATGTCCATCAATTCTCAAGCCTATTGAATTCACTCGGCTTCGAACCCACTTCTATTGACGCGGTGGTGGAACGCAGCGGATTGACGACCGAGCAGGTTTCCTCCATGCTGGTGGTACTTGAATTGCATGGAAAGGTGGTATCCGGACCGGGCGGCTTGTATACCCGTATGCCCTGACGACCGACCAGAGACGAGGCTCATGAAAGAAAATATGCTGGATATCCTGATGTACCTGCTGGAAAATTATATTTGCGGGGACATAGACGACAGCGCCGACGAGGCTTCGCTGCGTTCGGAATTGCAGCGCGCCGGCTTCCCCGATCAAGAAATCAACAAAGCCTTTTCCTGGTTGGAGGGCTTGGCCGCCATGCGGGAAAACGCCGGAGCCGTCACCACGCCCGCCGCCCGCGCGCTGCGGATCTACACCGCCGAGGAGATCAAACGCCTCGACACCGAAAGCCGCGGTTTCCTGATGTTTCTCGAACAGGTAGGCGTCTTGGACCCGTGCAGTCGGGAATTGGTGATAGACCGCATCATGGCCCTCGACACCGGCGAGACCGACCTGACCGACCTCAAATGGGTTATTCTGCTGGTCCTCTTCAATCAGCCGGGCAAGGAAGCCGCCTTTGCCTGGATGGAAGATTTGTTATTCGAGGGCAGTCCAGGCTGGCTGCATTAAGCGCCGACGCAACACGGCGGTACATCTAAATCACTGCAGAGCGGCCCGCCCATGCGCGGCGGAGGGGCACCACTGATTCATCTCAGCGGTGCAAAGCAGCATCATGCTGAACACTACAGACCTAAATATAGAGTGCGATGAGTAAAAATCTGGTCATCGTCGAATCGCCGGCCAAGGCCAAAACCATTAAAAAATATCTGGGCAACGACTTCACCGTCCTCGCCTCGTATGGCCACGTCCGCGATTTGCTACCCAAAGAGGGCGCGGTCGATCCGGCCCATGACTTCGCCATGAAGTATCAGGCCATCGAGAAAAACGAAAAGCACTTCGCCGCCATCGCCAAGGAAATGGCCAAGGCCGAAACGCTTTATCTCGCCACTGACCCGGATCGCGAAGGCGAGGCCATCTCCTGGCATTTGTGCGAACTGCTGCGCGAGAAAAAACTGCTGGGCGACAAACCCGTTCACCGAGTGGTCTTCCACGAAATCACCGAACGCGCCATTCAAGAAGCGGTGCAACATCCGCGCGCAGTGTCCATGGATTTGGTCAACGCCCAGCAGGCGCGGCGCGCGCTGGATTATTTGGTGGGGTTCAACCTCTCGCCGCTGCTGTGGAAGAAAGTCCGGCCCGGTCTCTCGGCGGGGCGGGTGCAAAGCCCCGCTTTGCGGATGATCGTCGAGCGCGAGGAGGAGATCGAGAAATTCCAAGCCCGCGAATACTGGACCATCGAGGCCGACCTCGGTAAGGCGAAAGAGACGTTCACCGCCAAACTCAGCCATTACCAGGGCAATAAGCTCACCCAGTTCAGCATCGACAATGAAACCGATGCACACGCCGCGGAGCAGGCGCTCAGCAAAGCGGCGGGCGGCAAACTCGTGGTCGCCAAAGTGGAAAAGAAGCAGCGCAAGCGCAATCCGGCGCCGCCGTTCACCACCTCCACCCTGCAACAGGAAGCCGCGCGCAAACTGGGTTTCACGACCTTGCGCACCATGCGCATCGCCCAGCAATTGTACGAAGGTGTCGACATCGGCGGCGGCACGGTGGGTTTGATCACCTACATGCGTACCGACTCGGTGAATCTGGCGCAGGAAGCACTAAGCGAAATCCGCGATCTCATCGCCGAACGATACGGCGCCGACAATCTGCCGGCGACGCCCAATACCTACAAAACCAAATCGAAGAACGCGCAGGAGGCCCATGAGGCCGTGCGTCCCACCGTGGCGGCGCAGACGCCGGATTCGTTGAAAGCCCATCTTTCCGCCGATCAGCTCAAACTCTACGAATTGATTTGGAAACGCACCGTCGCCTGCCAAATGATTCACGCCACCATCGACACGGTGAGCGCCGACCTCAGCGCGGGCGAGGGCAACATTTTCCGCGCCACCGGCTCCACGGTCACCAATCCCGGTTTTCTCGCGGTGTACGAGGAAGGTGTGGACGACGGCAAAGGCGATGATGACAACCGCCTGCTGCCGCCGCTTACCGAAGGTGCGCAGATCAAGCTCAATCAAATTCGTCCCGAACAGCACTTCACCGAACCGCCGCCGCGTTATTCGGAAGCGAGTTTGGTAAAGGCGCTGGAAGAACATGGCATCGGCCGGCCGTCAACGTATGCGGCGATCATCTCCACACTACAGGCGCGCGAATACGTCACCATGGACAAGCGCCGCTTCATTCCCACCGACGTGGCGCGGGTGGTGAATAAATTTCTTACCGGTTATTTCACGCAATACGTCGATTACGATTTCACCGCCAAGCTGGAAGACGATTTGGACGCGGTGTCGCGCGGCGAAGGCGAATGGGTGCCGCTGCTACGCGCGTTTTGGCAGCCCTTCAAAGACCGGGTGGACGACACCGAACAAAACGTCGCGCGCAAAGACGTAACGCAAGAGGCGATGGACGAGGCCTGCCCCAAATGCGGCAAGCCGCTCGCCACCCGCCTGGGCCGGCGCGGGCGTTTCGTCGGCTGCACCGGTTATCCGGAATGCGACTACACCCGCGGCCTCGGCGACGACAAGGAACCGGAAGCCCCCGAAAAAGTGGAAGGCCGCAACTGCCCGCAGTGCGAATCGGATTTAATCATCCGTCAGGGCCGTTACGGCAAGTTCATCGGCTGCAGCAATTACCCGAAGTGCAAATACATCGAACCGCTGGAAAAGCCGGCCGACACGCAAGTCGTCTGTCCAGAATGCCATCAAGGCAATTTGCTGAAGCGCAAATCCCGCTACGGCAAAATTTTCTATTCCTGCTCGCGTTATCCGGATTGCAAATACGCGGTGTGGAATGAGCCCATCGCCGAAGCCTGCCCGAAATGCAGCTGGCCTTTTCTGACCTTGAAGACCACCAAACGGCGCGGCACCGAAAAAATCTGCCCGCAAAAAGAATGCGGCTACAGCGCGCCCGCGCCGGAATTGGCGCCGGCATCGGAACCGCCTCCTTCCTGAGACCCGTCAACGACAAGAGGGCGCAAGCGCCCTCTTGCTCCTTCATCAACCCGTCGAAACTTATTTGTCAGGCTGCGGTGTCATGCGCAGATACGGTTTCACTTCTTTATAGCCTTTCGGGAATTTTTCCTGCAACACCTTGGGATCGGTGAGCGAAGGCACGATTACGCAATCGTCGCCCTGCTGCCAATCCACCGGTGTCGCCACGCTGTATTTGTCGGTCAATTGCAAGGAATCGATGCTGCGCAATATTTCCGCGAAATTACGTCCGGTGCTCGCCGGATAGGTGAGGATCAGGCGGATTTTTTTGTTGGGCGAAATTATGAACACCGACCGTACCGTCAACGTGTCGTTGGCGTTGGGATGAATCATGTCGTAGAGATTCGATACCTTGCGGTCGGCGTCGGCGAGTATGGGAAAATTCACTCGGGTGTTTTGAGTCTGGTTGATGTCGTTAATCCATTCGGCGTGGGACGGCAGCGGGTCCACGCTCAGGGCAATCACTTTAACGTTACGCTTTTCAAACTCGTTCTTGAGCTTGGCGACCATACCCAGCTCGGTAGTGCACACCGGAGTGAAGTCCTTGGGATGAGAAAACAACACACCCCAGCTGTCGCCCAACCATTGATGAAAATGAATACTGCCTTCGGTGGACTCCTGGGTGAAATCAGGAGCGATATCGCCTAGTCGCAATGCCATTATTCAGTCCTCCTTGGTGGATTGAGTGGTGAATTGGCGAGCCTTGCGGCTCGCCTTTTACGGCGGCGGCGTTTTCAAATAGAAAACGCGCTCACTGTAGCAGCCGGTCTCGCCGCTTTGAAGAAAGAGATACGTCTAAAAGTATAGCCGGCGGTTATATCAGACCGCGGGTCGGGTCTTGGTCATGGCCGCCGTCACGGCGGCGCGGTTAAGATGGGAGGCGAACAGCTCAATAAAGGTATACACATAACCGCGCAGATAAGCGCCGCGGCGTATACCGATGCGGGTGGTGCTGGGTTCGAACAGATGAGAGGCGTCGAGCATGCGCAGATTGCGGTCACGCTCCGGATCGAAGGCCATCTTCGCCAGCACTCCGATTCCCAAGCCCAGCTCCACATAGGTTTTGATTACGTCGGAGTCGATGGCGGTCAGCACTACATTGGGCTGCAGACCTTTGGCCTCGAAGGCCTTGTTGATCTTGGAGCGTCCCGCGAAGGCGAAATCATACGTGACGATGGGGTATTGGACGATAGCCTCCAAGCTAAGCGGCTGCTCATCGAGGATCGGATGGCCGGGCGGCGCGATCACGCCGCGATTCCACTCATAACAGGGCAACATCACCAGTTGAGGAAACAAATCGATCGCTTCGGTGGCGATGGCGACATCCACCATCCCCGCCGCCGCCATCTCGGACACCTGGGTCGGATTACCTTGATGAATATCCAGACGCACTGAAGGAAAACGCTCGGTGAAACGTTTAATCACCGGCGGCAGGGCATAACGGGCCTGGGTGTGGGTGGTCGCGATCGACAAAGTGCCGCTGATCTCACTAGAAAATTCCGCCCCCACCCGTTTGATGTTGTCCGACTCCCGCAGTACCCGTTCGAGCATCTCGACGATCACCTGTCCCGGCCGGGTCAATCCGGTCAAACGCTTGCCTTTGCGCTCGAAAATTTGCACACCCAGCTCCTGCTCCAAAAGCTGAATTTGACTGCTCACACCGGGCTGGGCGGTATGCAAGGTCTCGGCGGCGGCGGAGACGTTAAAGCCGCTGCGAACTACCTCTCGCACGAAGCGCAATTGCTGTAGCTTCATAATCCTTTATAACTCGAAAAGATATTTTTAGAATATTATATTATTTTTACCGCTATACAAAGCCTGCTACAGTAAACGGCTTTTAAAGCCTGAGGCCCACGCGATCTGAGGTGATATGGCAGCGGCGCAGACGCGATTCGGCATAGGAGTTTTATGGATTGGGGCTACACGCTTTCAGGCTTATTAGTCGGAATCTTAGTAGGTCTCACCGGCGTCGGCGGCGGTTCGCTCATGACGCCCTTACTGGTATTCGTGTTTGGCATTCCGCCGGTCAAGGCCGTGGGCACCGATCTGCTGTTCGCCGCCATCACCAAGTCCGGCGGGGTGTGGATCCATTCCCGCTTGCAGACCATCGAGTGGCGGATCGTGGGCCTGCTGGCCGCGGGGAGCGTTCCCGCGTCCCTGCTGACTACCTACGGTTTACAGCAAATAGGCGTGCATAATGAACGGCTAAACACTATTATTACCACCGCGCTGGGTTTTGCTCTGATCCTGACCTCCATCGCCTTGCTTTTTAAGGGCGAATTTCAGCAATTGGGGCGGCGCCTGAGCGGTCAAAAACTCTCGGCATGGAAAGAGTGGCGATGGGTTGTCACCGTTATCGCCGGTATTATATTAGGCGTATTGGTCACCCTGACCTCGGTAGGTGCGGGCGCCCTGGGCGCGGCGATACTATTTTTTCTGTATCCGGGCCTGCCCACCGTACGGATCGTGGGCACCGACATCGCCCATGCCGTGCCGCTCACCGCGGTGGCCGGTCTGGGCCACCTCCACATGGGAACCGTGGATTTTGTATTGCTGGGCAGCTTGCTGCTCGGCTCCTTGCCAGGTATTTACCTCGGCAGCCGGCTGAGCCACCGTGTGCCGGAAAAGGTGATGCGCCCCATTTTGGCGAGCATGCTTATGCTAATCGGGGTAAAATTCGTTTGGTAGGTAGTGCCCATAGACAGGTAGCGCCCGAAAATATCGAGTGGCGCGGGAGTGTATCGCGATGAGTATTGTTAGAAATCTGGTCAACCACGAAGAGATCGACCGTTACGAAGAGGGCGTGCAGGCCTTCGTCGGCGGCCAGATGGACCCGGACCGTTTCATGGCCTTCCGCCTGCAACACGGCATCTACGGCCAACGCCAGGACGGCGTGCACATGATCCGCGTCAAACTCCCCGGCGGCGCCCTCGACGCGGAACAGATGGTGGCGATCGCCGACATCCTCGATCAATACGCCCAGCACGACGTGGTGCACATCACCACCCGCCAGGACATCCAAGTCCACTACGTGCCCACCAAGGACACCGCCGCCGCCATGCGCCGTCTCGGCGCGGCCGGCCTCACCACCCGCGAGGCCTGCGGCAACACCGTGCGCAACGTCACCGCCTGCCCGTTGACCGGCATGTGCCCCCGTCAGCACACCGACGTCACCACCCACATGGAAGCGGCGGTCAACCGTTTCCTGCGCCATCCGCTGACTCAGCATTTGCCGCGCAAATTCAAAATGAGCTTCTCCGCCTGCGAGACCGATTGCGCGCAGGGCCTGATGCACGACCTCGGCGTGGTCGCCGTGAATAAAAACGGCCGTTTCGGTTTCAAAATCCTCGCGGGCGGCGGCCTCGGTCATAAGCCGCACCACGCCATCACCGTGGAAGAATTCGTCGAGGAAAACGAGCTGCTGCCCTGCATGGAGGCGCTGATCGCCCTTCACAACCGTTACTCCGACCGCAAGCGCCGCGCCAAGGCCCGCATCAAATTCCTGGTCGACAAATTCGGCCCGGAAGGTTTCGTGGAAAAATACCGCGAAGAGCTGGCGCGCACCCGCACCGCCTATGAAGGCCAGCCCTATCCGCAAGGCCAGTGGGCCGCCGGTGCCACCAGCGGCGAAATCCCCACCGCCGGCGCGCCGCGCCGCGTGTTTCCGCAGAAACAAGCGGGCCTCCATGTCTTTCCGATCAGCGTGCCGATCGGTGACATCAACTCGCCGCAGTTGCGCGGCCTCGCCGCCCTCATGCAAGAGCTGGGACTCGCGGAGATCCGCGCCACGCAAGATCAAAAATTGATGCTGATCAATGTACCCACCACCCAGATCGCGCGGGTGCGCAGCGCCGTCGCCGCGCTCGGCCTCGGCGAACCCGTAACCGGCGACAATGTGGTGGCCTGCCCCGGCACGTCCACCTGCCGCCTGGGCATCACCTCGTCGAAAACCATCGGCCTCAAACTCGATGGCGGCGTCCACGACCTGCGCATCCGCGCCAGCGGTTGCCACAACGGCTGCGCCCAGCCGGAGACCGGCGACATCGGCATCTACGGCGAAGGCAAGCGTCTGCATGGCAAACTGATTCCGCATTACCAAACTTATTTCGGCGGCGACGGCCGCGGCGGCGGCGCCTTGGCCATCAAAGGCCCGACCGTGCCGGCCGCCCGCATCGAAAGCGCGGTACAGCGGGTGCAAGACACCTATACCGCGTCGCGCCAGAACGACGAAAGTTTCTTCCAGTGGACCCATCGCCAGCAACCCGGTTATTTCAACACTTTGCTGGCCGAGTTAAGCACGGTGGCGGAAAGTGAACTGGCCAGCGTCGCTCGTGATCACGGCGAAGCGGACTCGTTCAAAGTATTGCAACTAGGCGGCGGCGAATGCGCCGGCGCGGCCCAGGAACTGGTCTCTTCCAACTTCGCCGAAGCCGCCCACGAACGCAGCTATCGCAATGCCTTCGGCCTGCAACGCAAATACGAAGAAGCGGCCGAGTGCGCCGAGCACACCCTGCGCCTGGTCGGCCAGTCCCTGCTGTTCCTCGCCGGGCAAAAGGCCCTCACCGACCTCAACGAGATCGCCGCCGCGATCCGCGCGCACCTGCCGCAAAGCGCGGCCCTCGCCGATCAATTGGAGCAATTCAACGCCGAGTTGAAAATCCAGCGCGACGAAGCCGATGTCGACAGTTTCGCCAAATTCTCGCGGGCCATGGACGAGTGGATGGTCGCCGCGGCGGAGACCTGCCAAACCATCGACCATCAATTGGATCTCTCCGCGTCATTGCCCGCCAACATCGCTATCGCCAAGCGAAGCGCCTCGACGGTGATCGACCTCACCGGCTACGGCTGCCCGCTGCACTACATCAAGGCCCGCAACGAACTGCGCAAATTCGGCGCCGGCGATGAAGTGGAGTTCCTGTTCGTCTCCGGCGATCCTTCGCTGCAAGTGCGTTCCAGCCTCAAGAGTGACGGCCACGAAATCGTCAGCTTCGAGGAACAAGGCACCACCACTCGCATCAAGATTCGCAAAGCGGCCGACGAAGTGAATGTGTCAGTGGGCTGAAGCAGCGCGGACACCCGAGAGAAGGCGGTGACTGCTCCGCCTGCTTCTATTCGACGTTGAAAGAATAAATAATACCGCCCGCCATCGTAGCGCTTCCTTCGTCGCGGAAGCGCAAGCCCTAGTGTAGAGCGGAGCAACTAAGTGATACGGGGATCGGAGAGTGTTGAGATGAGTTTAAGCCCAGCTTTACAGGATAAAATCGACGCGGCCGTCGCCGTGTTGCGCGCCATCGCCGCCGAGCAGGCGCCATCGACTTTCGCCAACAGTTTCGGCGCCGAAGACATGGTGCTCACCGACCTCATCTGCCAACATGCGCCCGCCATCGAAATCTTCACCCTCGACACCGGCCGCCTGCCGGCCGAAACCTACGACTTGATGCAAGCGGCCATGGTCCGTTATGGCAAACGTTTTACGCCGTATTTTCCCAAACACGAAGTCGTCGAACAGTACATCGCCGCACATGGCCCGAACGCCTTTTACGAGAGCGTCGAGCTGCGCAAGAGCTGCTGCCACATGCGTAAAGTGGAACCGTTGCAGCGCGCTTTGCACGGTAAAAAATCCTGGATCACCGGTCTGCGCCGCGAACAGGCGCCCACCCGCACCGACCTCGGCGTCTCCGAATGGGACGCCGGCAACGGCCTGCAAAAATTCAACCCGCTGATCGACTGGACCAACAAGGACGTGTGGGACTACATCCGCCATTTCAACGTGCCGTACAACGCACTGCATGACCGGCATTATCCCAGCATCGGCTGCGCGCCCTGCACCCGCGCCATCGCCGTAGGCGAAGACATTCGCGCCGGCCGCTGGTGGTGGGAGAATCCCGAATCGAAAGAATGCGGACTGCACAACAAAAAGACCGCGTAGTCCATCATCGTTGCCGGCCACACCCGCCGATCTCGTCGCGCGATATCAACCTAAACACGATGCCAACCACGGAGGACACGGAGAATCAGAACAGCCACACGCTGATACGGCGCGATGCGTAATTCGATAAAGGGAAATGGCGGACGGGGGGGCGCGAGCGCCGCCGCGGCTTGATCATGATTTTAATCGCGCACCGGCGATGTCACAGCCACTCGCGTTCGCGCCGACCTCAACTCGACTGCTTACAAATTGGCGAGCGGCTGATTGGCGGCCAGACCCACCGCCCGCAAAGGCTGGGTCTTTTCCTTGGCGGTGAAGAGATCGACGTTCTTGGCCACGAAAAACACCCCGCGGAACTCGCCGTCTTCCGGCTCCAGCATCAGAAAATAGCTTTTGCCGGCGGCGAAATCGAAATGGTAATTTTTGGCGATGACCTTGGTGGGCCAAGTGCCGCGCTGCACCCAGTTGGGAGTATCGGCGTCACTCATGGTATTCGAGCTTTTGGTCGGCCCGACTTCGGTGAGGTTTTCCAAGGTCAGCGTGGTATTCAGCCGCGGCCGCATGTACACCAGGGTGTAATCGCCTTTTTCGATGGTCAGCAGTTTGCGGCCGTCCACCTTGACCGTGAGGGCGTTGTCGGAAAATCCCATGGCCCTTTCGGTCAGCGGACGGATGAAATAAACCGTCGCGAATAAAGGCTCCGAGGATCCGCTCACCAGGTGATGGTTACGATCCACTTGCGTACCGCTCACCCACGGAGAGGTAAAAGTAGAAGCGCAGCCGCCCAAGCCCAGCACCGCGAGCAACGCCACCCATGTCCAGCCCTGCTTACGCGCCATCAACATGAAAGCCCTCCACGCCCCAGCTCAATAAAAACAAGGTGATAATCGCATTCCAGCCCCGTAATTACAAGCGCTCGGCCCCGGCGGATGTTCCGATTACTACACACCGCGCCACCCGGCCGTCGCGGGTTCGCGCACAAGACGGCAAACTTCAGTATAATTTGCCGCTTTCGCCGGTCGCGCTGGCTTGGCTACCTCACCGCGCGAATCCACCATCGGCAGCCGTGCGCGCCGCGAGAACGGAATTCAAAAAACGCTGCATCTCAATTTTTAATTTAGGTATGGACTAAAAAGGGACCACGCTATGTCAAAGAAACACCCCGTCATCGCCGTCACCGGCTCTTCCGGCGCCGGCACCACCACGGTGAAGAACGCCTTCGAGCACATCTTCCGCCGCGAAGGGCTCAAAGCCTCGGTGGTGGAAGGCGACAGCTTTCACCGTTATGACCGCGCCACCATGCGCGAGGCCGTCGAGAAGGCTCGCAAAGAGGGCCGCACCCTCAGCCACTTCGGCGCCGAGGCCAATGTCTTCGACAAACTGGAAGAGTTGTTCCGCACCTACGGCGAAACCGGCACGGGTCAGAAACGGTATTACATCCACAACGACGAAGAGGCCGCGCTGCATAATGCCGCGCCCGGCACGTTCACGCCGTGGGAAACCATCGCATCCGGTTCCGATTTGCTGTTTTATGAAGGTCTGCACGGCGGCGTGGTGGCCGACGGCACCGACGTAGCCCAGTGGGTGGACTTGCTGATCGGCGTGGTGCCCATCGTCAACCTGGAGTGGATACAGAAGATCCATCGCGACAACAAAGAGCGCGGCTATTCCGCCGACGCCATCGTCGACACCATCCTGCGCCGCATGCCGGACTACGTGCAATACATCACGCCGCAGTTCTCACGCACCGACATTAATTTCCAGCGGGTGGCGATCGTCGACACCTCGAATCCCTTCATCGCCCGCGATATCCCGACCCCGGACGAGAGCTTCATCGTCATTCGCTTCCGCTATCCCAAGAAGCACGACTTCCCGTATTACATGCAGATGATCCACGACTCGTGGATGTCGCGTCCCAACACCTTGGTGGTGCCGGGCAGCAAGATGGGTTTCGCGATGGAGATCATCCTCACTCCCATCATCCACGACATGATGGAGCAGAAGCGCCGTTCCGGGCCGTGAGCCGGCGACGCCTTGGAAAAACCGTAAACCGCCAAGAACGCCAAAAGAAAAAATCTCTGGGACTGAATTGGCTGATAAAGAGCAAGCCCTGGGCGGCTTTGGCGGTCGGCATGAATTAATCGGTACGTTAGCCGGCGTCAGGCCCGGCCCCGCGCCAAGCGGAGCAGGCCGGGCGCCCCCCCCGCCCGCGCCCCCGCCGCCAGCACCCGCTGCATGATCGCCGCCTGCGGATAACCGGTGTCATATCCCCATACCATCACCAGCGCGGCTGCTAGCAACAGCGCGGCCATGATCCGCTGCGGCCATACTGCCAAACCCCAAGTCCAACGGTGAGCCAACGCCAGCGCGGCGCAGGCGCCCAACCAGCCGAGCACGGCACCGGTCAGCACATCCACCGGCCAATGCGCGCCCACCGCCATGCGCGATACACCCACGCCCAGCGCCGCGCTCAACAGCATGGCCGTCACCCAGGCCCGGCGCACACTCAAAATCACCACCCCGGCGAACGCGAAGGCCGCCGTGGTATGTCCCGAAGGAAACGAACCGCTGCGCAATATCTGGCCCACCACGTGTAATTGCGCCGCGTCCAATACCGCGGCCGGACGCGGTGCGGCCAGCAGCGGCTTCAAACCATGCACCGCCAGCGTAGTCACTATGGCGGCGATCCATATCGCCCACACCACATCCGGCCGGCGGCCCACGAAGACCAGCGCCAGCACCATCAACAACAAGGCATCGCCCAGCACCGTCCAATGCGCCCACAACCCAAACGTATCGGACGTCGCAAATCGATTGAAAAATAAAAACACCGGCATGTTGCCGCCCGACGACAATAGCGCGGCGAGCAAGAGCAAAGCCGCCGCCGGCACGGCGTAATCGCGAGGGAAACGCGGAGATGGAGGGGATGGAATCACGATGAATAATGAATGTTGGGGCCCGGATCCGACCGAAGCCGCATCATAACACGCGGTCACCGGCCGGACCGGCGCGCCGCGCTTACGCGTGTTTCAAATTTGGTGTTATCCTTAGCCACCGCACCCGGCCTTCGCCTGCAGCACGTGAATCCGCGCCTACCGCTCCGCGCGAAGAATGATACGACCCCACAGCTTAAAGATGATGACTCCAGTAGCAGGACGCCCATATCCGCGCATCGCACCATCGGCAGCCCCGCAGAGCAGGCCGGGCCTGGCGATATGGTTATTATTACTGATCATCGCTTGGCCGGCCGTGGTCCGCGCGGACGCTCCTCTCGCGCCGGACTTCATCCTCAAAAGTACCCGCGGCGACAACCTGCGCCTGGCGGAATACCGCGGTCATGTGGTGATGCTGGCCTTTTTAAAAGACCGTTGCCGCACCTGCGAACAGCAATTGCAAACCATGGACCGGCTATACAAACGCTACGCCGACCAAGGCACCCGTGCTTTCGCGGTGAGCGCCGACCTCAGCCTGGGCGCGGCGCAGGCCATGGCCGCCGGCCTGCAGCTCGGTTTTCCCATCCTCATCGACCGCGACAACGTGATCACGCCGCGTTATCAGATCGACCTCATGCCGACTCTGGTGCTGGTCGATAAAGATGGCAAACAACGCTACGTCCATAAAGGCTATCGCGACACCGATGAACCGGACTATGAAAAAGAGCTGCGTCAATTATTGAGTGAGTGGCAATAAGCGTCCGGCGGCGACGCTCGGGTGTCTCATCCAGCGTAGACGTATGGCCGCTTTTCGGCGTGAAGTAAGCTTGTCACGGGCCAAGCCGGCGCGGTGAGCGGAGCGCGATTAATGTATCGATCAAGTGGGGTGACCATGCTGACACGACGAATCATCTGCTTCTTACTGGCCTTGTTGCCGGGTGCGGTATGGGGCGACGGCAATATTCCCGAACGCTTCACCATCCAGCCCGACCCGGACTTCCGCAGTCTGGAGGAACGGGTGAAATCGCTCAGCAAGGATATGCTCGACCTGCAACAGGATTTGCTGCGCCTGCAAGACGATCTTTTGTCGCCCACCACCACCAAGGTCAACGTTTTCCTCTCTCTCGACAACCAGGACATCACCGCGCTCGATTCGGTACAATTGCAACTCGACAACCGCACGGTGGCTAATTATCTCTACACCGAACGGGAACAAGATGCCCTGCGCCGCGGCGGCGTGCAGCGTCTTTATGAAGGCAATGTCGCGGTGGGGCCGCACAAACTCACCGTCACCGTCGTCGGCAAAGACCGCAATTACAGCTTCAACAGCAATTTCGAAAAAGACCTCACCGCGAAATACCTCGAAATCAAGATCAATCCGGCCAACAAAGACCGGCCGCTGGCCATTAAGGAATATTAGGCCTGATCTCCGTCATGACCGTGCGCAGTGGTTTCTTCACCCGGTATCTCGCGGCCGCGCTGTTGGTCAGCCTGGCGGCTGAACCGTGCGCTGCGGAAACGCCCGACGCGGCCCGCGCGCGGGCGATCATCGATCTCGAATTGGGATCGGTCAAGTATTATTCCCTGCAAGACCGCTACTTCACCGCTTTCGGTGAATTGCGAAAGGCGCAAGCGCTGCCGGACATCGCCACGGACAACCACGAGGCCATTCGCACTCGCGCCGATCTCTATCTCGCGCTGGGCCTGCCCGAAGCGGCCGGCGACTTATTGCGCGGCCTCAGCGCCAAAGGCGTTGCGGTCCGCCAGGACGCCTGGCTCACCCTCGCCCGCCAGCTCGCCCAACGCGGTTACCTCATCGAGGCGGAAGCCGCGCTCGCCAATCTGAAAGATCTCAAGCCCGGCGCCGTGCAAAGCGAGCGGGATTATCAGCTCGCGGCGTTGCTGCTGGTGCGCAAGCGGTATCAAGAATCCATCGCCGCCGCCAAAACCCTGCAAGGCCAGGACGAATGGAGCGACTTCGGCCGCTATAATCTGGGTGTCGCCCTGCTACAGGCGCGCCGCGCCCAGGAAGGCGTCGCGATGTTGGAACAACTCGCGCAAAGCCCGCCGTCCACGCCGCGCGGCCAAGTCTTGCGCAACCTCGTCAACGTAAAACTGGGTTATTACTTCCTCAAGCAAAACGAGCTCGAACGCGCCGACGCGGTCTTCGCGCGCATCAGCGGCAATTCCGTACAGTGCGCGAACTTGTCGTCGGTATGCGCCGCCCTCGCCCGCGCCGAAAGCGACCCGGCCCTGCTCGGCGCGGGCTGGACCGATTACCTGCGCGGCGACTACCGCGCGGCGGCGGACAACTGGGCGGAAGTGGCCCACCACGGCGGCCGGAGCGCGGCGGCGCAGGAAGCCGCGCTCGGCGCGGCCCGCGCCCATTATCAACTCAAGGATTATTCCACGGCGATTGGCGCCTATGAACAGGCCGTGCGCGATTATGAAATCGAACAGCGCCGTCTCGACGACGCGGCGGCGGCCGTCGCCGACGGCAGCTACTTCAGCGCCTTGCTCAAAGTCACCACCGGCCGGGAAGACGCCGGCTGGACCTGGCGACCCGCCGATCTGCCGGACCATGCCGCCAGCGTCTATTTGCTAGAGGCCCTCAGCCGCCATGACTTCCAGGAAACCTTCAAAAACTACCGCAACCTGATTTACCTGCAAGACAGCCTGCGCACCGCCGGCGCCGATATCGAGGCCTATTCGAGCCTGCTCAACGCGCAGCGCGCCCACCATGACAGTCTCTTGCCGAAAATCAGCGAATACCGCAAAAATCTCGAACGTTCCGGCGTATTCAGCGAAGGTCAAATTCTGCAAAAAGAATTGAAACGGGCCGAGACCGACGGCGACGTCACGGTGCTGGCCAACAGCAAGGAAAAACGCCAGCTCGCCATACTGGGCCGTTTCGATCAGCGTTTCGAACGCAACAAAGAAATACTGGCGGAACATCAAGGCCTGAAAGACAAATATCTTCTGCTGCGCGGCCTGCTGCTCAACGACTTGAGCAAGAGTTATTCCGTCCGCCTCTGGGAAGCCAAAAAAGCCTTCGTCGAACTCGACAAGATATTGGCCGACGCGACGCGCATGCAGGTGCTGCTCCAGCAAATCGGCGCGCGGGCCAAAGGCACAACGGCGGACTTGGCGGACGCTCTCAACACAATGCGCGCCCGTCAAGTCCGGTTGCTGGCGGAAAATCAAAAACTGGCCGTGCAACACCGCGACTATTTGAACAAACTCCTAACCCTCGAATTGCAAGCACGCAAACAGCGGCTCGGCGCCTTCCTCGCGCAAGCCCGCCTCGGCCTCGCCCAAGCTTACGACCAGCTCGCCGCCACCGGCGACAAAAAAAATGCCGACTACAATAAAGCCATCACCGCCTACCGGACGTTCGTCAACAGCGACAGCGCCCTGCCCCACCGCCGCGAGGCCATGCAGCGTTTGGCCCATCTGGAAATGTTGAAAGCCGAGCACCGTTACAACGAATTGATGGCCCAGCCCGCCACGGATGAACGGACTACCGTCGCCGCGGCCAACCAGCTCTACCAAGGCGCCATCACCGCTTACAATCATTTGCTGCACGCCTATCCCGGCAAACCCGACAATGACCGGGTGCTTTACCAACTGGCCAACATTTACTACAACGCCGGTGAAACCAGCGGATTGCTCGACACGCTCGACCGCTTGGCCCGCGAATACCCAGTCAGCCCCTACGCCGACGAAGTGCAATTCCGCCGCGGCGAATTGCTGTTCGCGCTGGGCCTGCCCGAGCAGGCGGCGCAGGCTTACGGCGCGGTGGTGGTGCTGGGCGCGAACTCGCCCTATTACGAAAAGGCTCTCTACAAACACGGCTGGTCCTTGTACAAGGAGAACCGCCACAACCTCGCGCTGGAATCCTTCCTCGCACTGCTCGAACGCAAATTCAAGGAGGGTGCCCCGGCGCCGGCGAATACCGATCCGACCCTCAGCCGCGGCGACGAGGAAATGATCAACGACATGTTGCGCGTCGCCAGTTTGAGCCTGTCGCAACTCAATGGCACACAGTCCCTCGCCCGCTATTTCTCCCAGGCCGGGCCGCGCCCCTACGAACATCGCCTCTACGCGGCGCTGGCCGAGCTTTACCAGGAACAGGAACGTGTCGAAGACGCCGCCGGCGCTTACCGCGCCTTCATCGAACGCCACCCCGACGATCCGCGCGCGCCCTTATTCCAGGCCCATGTGCTGAGCGTCTATGAAAAGGGCGGCTTCACCAGCCGGGTGCTCGCCAACAAAGAAGAGTTCGTCAACCGCTACGCGCCGGACAGCGCCTATTGGGCCAGCAATCCCAATCTCGAACGCGATACCACCATTCAGCAAGTGCGCGGCTATATTCAAGACCTCGCCCATTATCATCACGCCCGCGCCCAAGGCAGCAAACAAAGCGAGGATTACCGCGCCGCCGAACTATGGTATCGCCGTTTCCTGCACGCTTTTCCCACCGATCCCGCCGCCGCGGAGACCAATTTCCTGCTGGCCGAAGCCCTCTTCGAAAATCGCGCTTACGCAGATGCCATCCGCGAATACCAGCGGGTGGCCCACGATTATCCCGTTTATCCCAAACGGGCCGAGGCCGCCTACGCGGCGGTCGTCGCCCACGAAAAACTCGAGGCGAGCCTGAGCGGCGGCGAACGCGACGCCGCTCAGGGACGCACCATCGCCGCCCTGTTGAATTTCACCGCCGAGTATCCCGCCGACCCGCGCGCGCTGGCGACTCAAATCCAGGCGGCGCAGATTTTATTCAGCGGCCGGGATTTGCCCGGCGCCGAAAAAATCGCCCGCGACATCATCGCGCGCACGCCGTCCGCCCCTCCCGAATACCGCTTGGGCGCCTGGCGCATCGTCGCCTACAGCGAATTCGAGACCCAACGTTACGCCGACGCCGAAAAAAGTTATCAAGAAGTGCTGGCCCTCGCCGTGCAGAGCGGCGGCAATCACCGCGACGCGGAGGAACGCCTGGCCGCCGCCATTTATAAACAAGGCGAACTGGCCGCGCAAAACGGCGATCACCGCGCCGCGGCGCAGCATTTCCTGCGGGTGAGACAACTCGCGCCCGGCGCGGCCAGCCGCGCCAACGCCGACTACGACGCCGCCGCGCAATTGCTGACCTTGGAAGACTGGCCGGCCGCCATCGCGGTGCTGGAACGCTTCCGCAAAGAATATCCTGCCCATCCTCTGCAAAAAGACCTGAGCGCGAAACTGGCGGTGGCCTATCAAAATAACCACGACTGGGGACTCGCGGCCGGCGAACTGGAAAAACTCGCCGCGCAAGGTGATAACCCCGAGATCAAACGCGACGCCTTGTGGCAGTCGGCGGAATTGTACGTGCGCTCCGAGCGGCCGCAGGACGCGCTGCGGATTTTCCAACAGTACGCGCAGCAGTATCCGCAACCCTTGACCGACGCGGTGGAAGCCCATCAGCGCATCGCCGATTTGTACGCGCAGCGCGGCGACACTAATCAACAGCAGCAGTGGCTGGCGCAACTGGTCGCCGCCGAGCAAAAAGGCGGCGCGGCGCGCAACGACCGCACTCGTTTCCTCGCCGCCCATGCCGCGCTCAACTTGGCGCAAACCCGCTACGACGACTTCGCGCGCGCCAAACTCACCCGGCCGCTGGAGGCCAGCCTGAAATTGAAGAAAAAGGCCATGGAAGACGCGTTGCAAGCTTATCGCCAGGCCGCCGATTACGGCGTGGCCGGCGTCACCACCGCCGCCACCCATCACACCGCGGAGATTTACGCGGAGTTCGGCGCCGCCCTGCTCGATTCGGAACGGCCCGCCGGTTTGAGTGAATTGGAGCTGGAACAATACAACGTCCTGCTCGAGGAACAGGCTTATCCGTTCGAGGAACAGGCTATCGCCTTGTACGAAGCCAACGCCCGCCGCGGCGCGGAAAATATTTACGACGAATGGGTACGCAAGAGTTTCGCGGCGCTGAGCAAACTGCTGCCGGCGCGTTATTCCAAAGTGGAACAGGGGGAGCCGTACCTTGACACCCTTTATTAACAAACCGTCCAGCCTGCATGGCGCCGCGCTATTGCTCGCGTTGCTGGCGGGTTGCGCCGCGCCCGCGCCCAAACCCGCCACGGCGCCGGTGGCGACCAGCGCCATCGCTCCCGGCGGCGACGCACCCGCCGCGACGCCCGTCGCCGAACCGGCGCCGCCCAGCGCCGCCGAACTGCAACTCCAACAAGCGATCGCCGCGCTGAACGACCAGCGGGAGCAACAAGCCGAAACGCTGTTCAAGACGCTGGCCGACGAGCATCCGCAACTGGCGAGCCCGCGCACCAATCTCGGCATCCTGTATTTTCGCCGCGGCCAGTTGATCGAAGCCGAACAGTTTTTCAAACAGGCGATCGACGTCAACGCTAAAGACTACGCCGCCCACAATTACCTCGGTATTCTTTATCGCCAGCAGGGCAAGTTCGGCGCAGCGCGTACCGAATACCAAGCGGCGCTCGCCGCCAATCCCGATTACGCCTACGCCCATGTGAATCTGGCCATGCTCTACGATTTGTATCTCGGCGACCTCGCCAAGGCGCGGGAACATTATCAGCGCTACCAGCAACTGCACGGCGCCGACGATGAACAAGTCGCGGCGTGGCTGGCGGACTTGCAACAGCGTATCGACGCTCAAGCGAAGGGAAAAAGCTCTCCATGAACCGCATTTCACTCATGTTACTATTGGCTGCCCTGCTGAGTGGTACGACCCACGCGGCGGAGCGGCTGGAATTGGATCGCACCACCATCCTCGGCAACCGCGAACTGCCCAAGGTCACCTTCGTCATACCTTGGCGCGACATCGACGTGGCCATGCCGGACTGGCCGCTGGAACGCTCGGTGGATGAACCGCTGGCACCGATCGATCGCGAAGTCTTTCAGTTAAAAATGCAGCAAACGGAACAATTGCATAAACACGCGACCCCGGTTGCCAAACCGCGCTGAACGGATGATACCGCTCATCAAGAAGCGCGGAGACGGGCCGTTAACAAAAACATTATTCAGAGCAGATAAGCGCGGCAGGTGGATAATTTAATTCACCGTAACGGCCGCTGACCGGGGTCTGCTGACATACATAACGACAAGGAGATTCGAATGGACATCTACCACAGCCTCGCGCGCTTCATGCAGGAAGGTGGTTTCTTCATGTACCCCATTCTTCTGGTACTCGCCCTGGGGCTGGCGATCGCCGTGGAACGTTTCTTTTATTTGAACGGCACCAAGAAAGCCAATGTACAGGTCTGGAATCAGTTGCTGCCGCTGATTCAGGGCGGCAAATACCGCGAAGCCTTGACCGCCGCCGCCCAATCCAACGCCGCGGTCGCCAAAATTCTCGCCTACGGCCTGTCGCGCCACACCGCCGCGCGGCGCCGCGACGACATCGAGACCGCCATGGAGGAGGGACTGATGGAAATGATTCCGCGCCTCGAAAAACGCACTCACTACCTGGCCACCTTCGCCAATATCGCCACCCTGCTGGGATTGCTCGGCACGGTCACCGGTCTGATCGACGCCTTCGCCGCGGTAGCCAACGCCGATCCCGCGCAAAAGGCCGAGCTGCTGTCCGCCAGTATTTCGGTGGCGATGAATTGCACCGCTTTCGGCTTGGGCGCGGCGATACCGATGATGTTGATTTATTCTTTCCTGCAAAGCAAAACCGCCGAACTGGTGGACAGTCTGGAGATGGTGGCGGTCAAATTTCTGAATATGCTTCAGGAACAAGACATCCAAGAACCCGCCAAATAACAGGGACGCCAGCGTATGAGAGGCCGTTTCCGCCGCCGCGCTTCACCCATCGCGGATCTCGACGTCACCGCTTTCATCAATTTGATGGTGGTGCTGGTCGCGTTCTTCCTGAGCTCGGTGACTTATTTTAAATTCAGCTCGCTGGAACTCAATATTCCGCCGGCCAGCACCGGCGACGCCGACCGCCAGGCCCCGCTGGAACTCGAAATTATCATCCGTAAAGACGCGCTGGAAGTGAACAACCGCCGCGGCGGCCTGATCCGCCGTCTGCCTCAGCAGGACAAACGCTACGATTACTCGGCGCTCGGCGCGCTGTTGAAAGAACTCAAAGCCAATTACCCGGACAAACTCGACGCCGCGATTCTCTCCGAAACCGAGATACCCTACGACACGCTGATCAAGACCATGGATGCCGTGCGCTCCTACGGCGTCGCCGCGCCCGACGGTAAAATAACCTACGTCGAACTCTTCCCGGAACTGTCGATCGGCGATGCGCCGCGGGGCACGCCATGAAGATGTCGCGGCGCGCCAAACGCATGGAGCGCCATCACCGGCGTAACAAAGGCCACGCGGTGATCAACATCATCTCGATGATCGACATGCTGACCGTGCTGGTGCTGTTCCTGGTGGTGAACTCCGGCAACATGCAAACCCTGCCCAGCACCAAGACCGTGAAACTGCCGGAATCCACCGCTGAAAAAGCGCCCAAGGATACGGTGATCGTGGCGGTCAACAATCAAGACATCGTCGCACAAGGCCGCAAGGTGGCGTCGGTGGCGGAGGTCCTCGCCTCGCCGGACGACATCATCCCCGCCTTGCTGGAAGAACTGCGTTTTCAAGCGCAGAAAAGCGGCAAGAATACCGCGGACGGCGCCGGCGAAATTACCATCATGGGCGATAAAGAAATTCCCTACGCGCTCCTGAAAAAAATCATGGTGACCTGCACCGAAGCGAATTACACGCATATTTCGCTGGCCGTGATCTACAAGTCGGCGAAAGGATAAGGCCTTGACCGCCGCGTATTATCATTCTTCTGAGCTGCCCTGGAGCCCCGCCCTCGCGGAAGAACGGCGCTTCCGCTACATCAGCGTCGCGACCCTCACGCTCTTCGTACTTTTCTGCGTGATGGTGGCCTCGATCAATTTACCCGAGCCGGATCGCTTCGAAGCGGAAAGTCTGCCGCCGCGGCTGGCCAAGCTGGTGCTCCAGGAAAAACCACAGCCACCTCCGCCGCCACCGGAACCCCTCAAAGCGGAACCGGAGAAAAAACCCGAGGCGCCTAAACCCGCCGAAGAAACTAAAACCGACACGCCGCCGCCACCTGCCCGCGTGCAAGCGGCGCGCGAAAAGGCCGCCCAATCCGGTCTGCTCGCCATGAAAAACGAATTGGCCGCTTTGCGGCAAAATACCTTCACCGGCTTGCCTTCAGCCAAACCGCTCACGCAAGCGGGTGGGCAAGACACCGCCCGCCGCTCCATCATTACCTCCAATGCCACCAGCGGCAGCGGCGGCATCAGCGTGTCGCAGCTCAGCCGTGATCCGGGCCAAGTCAAACTGGCCGCCCGTGATACCACCGTGGTGGAAAGCCAGGCCTTGCAGGACGAGAAAAAGGCCAACCCGAAACGCGAGAGCCGCAAGCCCGGCCGCAGTGCCGAACAGATACAACTGATCCTCGATCAAAACAAAGGCGCGATCTACGCGCTGTATCACCGCGCCTTGCGCGCCAACCCGGCCTTGCAAGGTAAAGTGGTTTTGGAAATCACCATCACTCCGGCGGGTGATGTCAGCGAATGTAAAGTGGTCTCCTCGGAATTGAAGGACGACGACCTGGTACGCAAGCTGGTGGCGCGCATCAAGCTCTTCCAATTCGGCGCCAAAAGCGTCGATAGCATCGTCTTCACTTGGCCGGTCGACTTCCTGCCTTCGCAATAAATCGCGCTGACCGTCGAGCACGGGACACCTCCATTCCCGCGCGTTATACTGCGGCAAGCTCTTTCCACGGTAAACGCATGAATCCGTCCGGTCCCCGCAATCTGCTCGCGCAGGAAACCAGCCCTTATTTATTGCAGCACGCCGGCAATCCAGTGGACTGGCATCCGTGGAATGATGCCGCCCTGGCGCGCGCCCGCGTCGAGGACAAACCGATTCTGCTCTCGATCGGTTATTCCGCCTGCCACTGGTGTCATGTGATGGCCCACGAATCTTTCGAGAACCCCGCCACCGCGGAGCTGATGAACAGTCTATTCATCAACATCAAGGTGGACCGCGAAGAGCGTCCCGACCTCGACAAGATTTATCAGCTCGCCCATCAAGTCCTCGCCGGCCGCGGCGGCGGCTGGCCGCTCACGGTGTTCCTCCTGCCGCGCGACCTCGTACCGTATTTCGCCGGCACGTATTTTCCCGACACGCCGCGTTACGGCATGCCATCGTTCCGCGATGTCTTGCAACAAGTCGCCGGCTTTTACCGCGAACAGCGCGACGACATCGACAAACAAACCGTGCAATTGATGAGCGTCCTGGACAGCCTCGGCGCGCCGGTGCCGGCCGAAGGTGCCGTCAATCCCACGCCCTTCGACATCGCCCGCAATCAACTCGGCCATCTCTACGATTCGCAAAACGGCGGCTTCGGCCAGGCGCCGAAATTTCCCCACCCAACTCATCTCGAACGTTTGTTCCGCCATTGGGCCGCCACGTCATCGAGCAGCCAGGCCGATACGCAAGCGCTGGAGATGGCGGTCACCACCTTGATCAAGATGGCCGACGGCGGCCTTTACGATCAATTGGGCGGCGGTTTCTACCGCTACAGCGTCGATGAGCAGTGGATGATTCCCCACTTCGAAAAAATGCTCTACGACAACGGCCCGCTGTTAACGCTTTACGCGCGCGCCTGGCAGATCACCGGTAATCCGCTATTCCTGCGCGTCGTCCACGAGACGGCGCAATGGACCATCCGCGAGATGCAAGCACCGGCGGGCGGCTACTACGCCACCTTGGACGCCGACTCCGAAGGTGAAGAAGGGAAATTTTACGCGTGGACACCGGATGCAATGCGCGCGGTTTTGGATGACGTGGAATATCCGGTGATCGCGCAACGCTACGGCCTCGACCGTCCGCCCAATTTTGAACACCATTGGCATCTGCATGTGTTCACGGGTTTGCGCGCCCTCGCGGAAAGTTTTGCGAAGACCCCGCAAGACGTGCTCAAGATCGTCGATGGCGCCCGCCCGAAATTATTCGCCGCGCGTGAACGACGGGTGCGGCCGGGCCGCGACGAAAAAGTTCTCACCAGTTGGAACGGACTGATGATCAAAGGCCTGGCCGCCGCCGGACGCTTGCTCGACGAACCCGCTTACCTTGCCTCGGCGGAACGCGCGCTGGATTTCATCCGCGCCCGGCTCTGGCGCGACGGACGTTTGCTGGCGGTGTACAAAGACGGCCGCGCCCGCTTCAACGCCTATCTCGACGACTACGCCTTTCTCATCGACGGCATATTGGAATTGCTGCAAGCGCGCTGGCGCGACGGTGATCTGGATTTCGCGGTGGCCTTGGCCGACAGCCTGCTCGCGCATTACGAGGATAAACAACACGGCGGCTTTTTTTTCACCGCCGACGATCACGAACGACTCATTCACCGGCCGAAACCCTATAGCGACGAGGCCACGCCCGCCGGCAACGGCGTGGCGGCGCAGGTGCTCGGCCGCTTGGGACATTTGCTGAATAACGACCGTTATCTCGCCGCCGCCGAACATACC